>CAMVTS010000013.1 GCA_947170465.1 uncultured Clostridia bacterium | reverse complement strand
TGGTGATTAAGCCTTCCGGCATTGCCTATGAACAAATGACGGCTGAGGATATGGTAGTTGTCAATGTGCAGACCGGTGAAGTTGTTGAGGGAAAATGGAAGCCCTCCTCCGATACCGCAACGCACTTGGAGCTTTACAGAGCCTTTCCAAAAATCGGCGGTATTACGCATACCCACTCTGTCAATGCTGTCGCGTTTGCGCAGGCAGGACTTCCCGTTCCGGCACTCGGTACGACGCACGCTGATTATTTCTACGGCGATATCCCATGTACGCGAGAACTGACTGAGCAAGAGGTAAAAGAGGCATATGAAGCCAATACCGGCAAGGTTATTGTAGAAACCTTAAATCAAATGGATACCGATATCATGGCAATCCCGGCAATTTTAGTCAAAAACCATGGTCCCTTTACATGGGGAAAAAACGCGGCTGAGTCGGTTTATCATGCGGTTGTACTTGAAACCGTTGCGGAAATGGCGATGAAAACAATGCAGTTGAATCCCAAAAGCGAATTGAAACATTATGTGCTTGATAAGCACTATTTCAGAAAGCACGGAGCAGGAGCTTATTATGGGCAGGGCGTAATGCTGAACGGAGAGTAGTTTGCATGGAGACGTCATATAAAACATCGGTGATTATTGGGACTTTTAATGGTGAAAAATATATCGGTGAACAATTAGATAGTATTTTGAATCAAACCATCCTTCCGAATGAAATTGTTATTTGTGATGATGATTCCACAGACCGAACTATTGAGGTTGTCAAGGAAATATTGACAGATTCGGGTATTCGGTATGTTTTGAAAAAAAATAAGAATCGTTTAGGAATATTAGAGAATTACGAAAAGTGTAACGCCCTGTGTTCTGGGGATATTGTATTTGTATGTGATCAGGATAATGTTTGGAGTCATCACTATATAGAATCATTTTTGAGAAAGTTTGAGCAAAATCCACAGGCAGATTATATTTATTGCAATGGATATGTTACTGATGAGAATGGAAAGATATTGCACGAGACATATACAGATGAATTTATGAACCGTTCAAAAGAGCAGTTTTTATCAGATGTTATTAATCAGCGTCTCTTTCCACACGGACATACTATTGCATACAAAAAGAAATTTAAGGATACAATTTGTCCCTCATATTTTGTTCTTGATGAATGGATATCGTTATGTATAGCAGTTACAGGTAATTTTGTCTCTGTCAACGAGAAGCTTGTGTATTTTAGAAGACATGGCAATTCTTTTTCGCAGTCAGAAAAAATAAACGAAAAGAATCAAACCGGTTTTTTGAAAAAAATATCTAACAAAAGACTTTTGTGTAAATTAAGTTTTGATCAGTATTTTTCATGGCCGGAGAGTCAATATAACGCCTATTTCCGGGTTGTTGAGTTGTTTGCGACAAACCTTGATAGAGATACGACTGAGAATCTTCGGTCACATGCTGATTTTGAAATGGAAATAAACAATCTTCGTTATCGAAAAGTTTTTTCCAGATTATGCAAACTAAAAGAATTATATAAAGGTTCATGCTATCAAAAGTATCGAGGTAATCGCAATACTTTTTTTTCTGATTGCCTGTATTTGGTATTCGCAAAAAGAGATAACACAAGTTTGAATCAAAAATGACAACTGTATTTTTTAAATCTGTTTTCGCAGATATTGCATCATTATAGAGTGTTTTAAATTTATTGGGGGATTATAATGAACAGTTTTTATACAAAGGCTGAATTAGAAACCATGGGTTTCAAAAAGCTTGGCAACGATGTTTGCGTTAGCAGGAAAGCTTCTATATATGGTTCGAAGCATATCTCAATAGGTGACCATGTTCGCATTGACGATTTTTGTATACTAAGCGGAAAAATTGAAGTTGGCTGTTATATTCACATTGCTGCATATTCAGCGTTATATGGCGGAGAAAAGGGAATCTATGTACATGATTATTCGAACATATCATCACGCGTATGTATATATGCGGTTTCTGATGATTATTCCGGAAACAGTATGACGAACCCACTGATTCCGGAAGAATATAAGTTTGTTGAAAAAAAGGAAGTTATGATTGATAAACATGTCATCATTGGTTGTGGCTCAGTAGTTTTGCCTGGATCTGTTCTTAGCGAAGGAACAGCAGTTGGGGCAATGAGTCTGATAAAGTGCAGAACAAAAGCGTGGTCTATTTATGCCGGAATCCCGGCGATTCTACTGAAGCAAAGAAGTAATAAGCTTCTGAAATTAGCTAATGATTTTGAAAAGACACACATTTGATAGGAGACGATGAAATGGCTGTTATGGTTACACGTTCTTCGCTTCCGCCGTTTGAGGAGTATTGTGAAGAAATAAAAGAGTTATGGAAAAGCAGGTGGCTCACCAATAATGGTAAAAAACATCAATTGTTTGAAAAACAATTAAAGGATTATTTACATACCCGTAATGTCGAGTTATATGCAAATGGACATTTAGCCTTGGAAGCCATTCTTGAAGCAATGAATTTTGAACGCGGACAAGAAGTCATTACAACTCCTTTTACTTTTGCCTCCACTACGCACGCAATAGTAAGAAGGGGACTGATACCTGTTTTTTGTGATATAAAATATGATGATTATACGCTTGATGATACTAAATTGGAGAAGTTGATTACCAAGAAAACATGTGCTGTGTTGCCGATCCATGTTTATGGAAATGTATGCAACATTGAAGCAATTCAATGCATTGCAGATAAGTATTCCCTAAAAGTAATATATGATGCAGCGCATGCGTTTGGCGTTAAGTATAAAGGTAATAGTATTGCGAATTTTGGCGATGCGTCAATGTTTAGTTTCCATGCTACAAAGGTTTTTAACACCATTGAAGGAGGGGCTGTTTGCTACTGCAACGATGCTTTAACTTCCATGTTAAAGGGAATAAAAAATTTTGGTATAAAAAACGCGGAACATGTGTATTATGAAGGCGGAAATGGAAAAATGAATGAGTTTGAAGCGGCAATGGGCATTTGCAACCTTCGATATCTGGAACACGAAATTCTTAAACGAAAAAAGGTTGCGGAAGAATATCAGCGACGTTTGGCTCATATTGAAGGAATCAAGACTTGTTTCGCTCCTGATAATGTTAAAAGTAATTACGCATATTTTCCTGTGCTGTTTAAGAAGAATAGATTTGACCGTAATCGCGTTTTTGATAGATTGGCAGAAGAGAATATCTATGCAAGAAAGTATTTCTATCCCTTGACAAATGAAATGATGTGTTATAAGAAAAGGTTTTTATCTGCATCCAATTGTACACCCATTGCTAAAACTGTTTCTGAGAGTATTCTTTGTCTCCCTATGTATGCGGACTTGCCTTTAGAAACAGTAAATCATATTTGTGATATAATACTAAAAGAATGTGTCCGATGATTTGCGTATCATCCTCCAAAATAACGCGGTATATTCGGTGTGCAATTGTAAGTAGATAGTATTTCTTTGATGTTTTAAGAAATAGTTAAGGCGGTCAATGATCAGATAATCTCTTTATGTAAAAATTGGAAAGTGCGAAAACTTTTTTATCTGAGATGGTGTTTATGGGTATAGGTAAGTTGGTTAATGTTATTTTACATGCAATTCCGTATAGAGCATTCTTGAAGCTTTACCCTTCATTGAGTAAAACAATAATGTCTGAGATTGCTGACAGAGTTTATAAAACGCGTTTTTTTAGTAGCTCATTGTTAGTGCATAAAGCTGAGACAGTTGAAAAAAAAGTAAGGGTAAATAAAAAACATATGACCATTTCTAAAGGGATTTGGGATTATCAGTTGGCAAATTTTTGTTTTATCAAAGATATGTTGCCGCTAATTATCTGGTGCGTTGAGCTAGGGTATATTCCTGTAATTTTAATAAATCCGAATAATCCGAAATATTACACCAATTCATTATCGCTATGGGACATGTATTATAAACAACCTCTTGATTCGATAGAAGGGTATACATTATGCAATTGTACATGTCCTATTATCACTTCTCCGATAAGACCGAATTTTTCCGATATTTTTGATCAAAAAAAGGTTGCTTTTTGGCATGAGATATTGGAACATTATGTGGTGTACAGCCAGGATGTAAAGCAATATTTTGACAAGGAGTATAACGAACTTATCAATCATAAGAGCGTAGTGGCTTGTGTGTTGAGAAGTACAGATTATGTAAAAACGCGACCCATCGGACATCCGATTCAGCCTTCGTTAGAAGAAGTTTTTGCAAAAATTTACGAAGTAATGGAACTGTTTGGCGCAGAATATATTTATTTGGCGACGGAGGATTACATGATTGCGGAGGCGTTCAAAAAAGAGTTTCCATCGCGGGTTATTGAAAACAAGAGGCGTTATTATAATGAAGTTTTTGATGAAGAACAATTGGAAAGAGTATCAGAGGTTCATTTCAATCGTGAAAATGATGATTATCTAAAAATGCTTGAGTATATGTCTTCTATCAATTTGGTAAGTAAATGTGACTTTTTGGTGACCGGTTTGAACGGCGGTAGTGAAATGGCTATTTACAGAAACGGTAACCGATATCAATATGCCTATGTTTTTGATAAAGGTGTTTATTAAAAACGCAATCGTTAAAATGATGATTGGAAGTGATTTGAATTGAGCAAGGCAGTTCATTTTTTCCGAAAGCATGTTTTGCTTACCTCCAGCGGAATTACATTATTCGTTTTTTTATTATTTTTATTGCTTAACTCTTTCCGGTTTGTCAACGGTTCATATGAAGAGTATGCTTTTTCTATGCTCCTTTCCGGAGGAGATGACGTTATTTTGTTTCTGGGAGTATTCCTCTCTAAAGCGTTGGTTGCTCTGCAGAATATAATTCCGTTTGTAAATGTTTTTTCGGTTTTTTTAATCCTAAGTGGGTTAATGTCTTTTACTGTATTAAACTACATTTTTTTAAAACACTTTTCGCTGAAGCTCGGAGCTTTGCTTTCGCTTGTTTTTGATGCTCTGTGGATGAATGTTGTGGTGATTTCTTTTCAGTGGACGCATACTGCCACTATGATTTGTCTGGCGTCTGCTTCACTGATTTTTTTTATGTGTCTATATGAAAAGCGAAAAGGAGTTAAGATACTGCAAATTTTCTTTGGCATTTGTGGGGTTATTTTGAGTACGCAATTGAGAGTTAATGCGGCAGAAGTTTGTTTGGTATTCGGCTGTTTATTTGCTTTTTGTGTTCTAATTAGAAATGTATTTGATAACAAAGCGCAGACGTTTAAATCTAAGTTCTTTTCAGGACTAAAAAAATCTCTTTCTGTTCTTTTAGCGGCGCTTCTTATGCTCGTAGGATGCTTTGCGTGCGATGTTGTCTCCGAAAAAATCAAATGTACCGATGAGGCGTATAGCGGATATGTAGAGTATAATAATATACGTTCTCTAACAGAGGATTATCCAATCGCGGAATACGAAGTCAATAAGAGTTTTTATGAAAGCGTTGGCATATACTCTAAGGGCGATTTTGATTTGTTGACGTGCTTTAAGTTAGATAAAGACTTTTTTACAGTAGAGCGTCTGGAATCAATTTACAAGTATGCACAAGAACATGATTCCGGTATTCAAAATATATATCTAGCTTATTTTCGAGCTTTGAAAAATAAAGTAGGTGGCTTTCTAGGCAATGATGTTTGGGTGTATCCGTTGCTTGGTGTTGCAGGATTAGCAGCTTTGGGTACTCTGTATTTACTATATAGATTCCGAAATAGAATAAAAATCCTTTTTCTGGTTTTGTTTTCTGTAATGTGGGGGATATTTCTCATGTTACTGGGACCGGGAGTATTGCTGAAGAATGTCTTGTTGCTTGTTTTCTTCGTTTTGTCGATGATTATTGTACTGATTGGAAATCGATATCAGTTCGCATTTTCAGTGGTCTTCAATATCTCAATTTTATTGCTGTACAATTATATGGCGCATATGCGACTCGGTTTTCGGGTTGCCATAACCTTTTTGATTCCGGGAATATTCTTTTTATTGATGCTTTTTGATACAAGGGACATCCGAATCAGTATTGTCAGCAAATATCGCAAGATACCAAAATGGGCAGGAGGTGTCGCGTGGTGTGTTTTGCCAATTTGTTTGGTGTTGGTGGTACAAACTCAAATCGGTGTGTTTTTCTTTAATACCAAGGACTCGCGTTACGATTCGGAGCTAGTGAAATACATCAACTCGAATAAAAACTCAGTTTACTTTTTTGATTGGTATGGATGTGAATTGCTGGATCATACCAAATACAATCCGTTAGTTATTCCCGATTATCCTGATAATTCCGTGCATTACAGCAGTTGGCCAATTAGCTCACATCTTTTTGAAAGTCAGCTGCAAGAAAACGGAATCCGACATCTACATCAAGATATGATAAACAGTGACAGATACAAGTTTGTTATATCCAAAGAGGACAGCGTATATATTCAGCAGCTTGAGGATTATTATAATACACATTACCGAACGAATTATGACATTGAATTGAAAGAGGTTTACGAAACGGAAAATGCATGGATATATCGGGTTATAGAAAAGAAATAATGTGCTGGCATATTGATGTACTGCCTTAAAAGTGGAATGTACTGTTTCTAAACATAACTGTTATGGAATAAGAGATGAGTAAAAAAATGTTATCAATAAATGAAACAAGCTAGTAATTCTATCTATCAAATAAGACATCATAATATTGACTTTATAAAATATGCATTCTGTTTGTGATAATAACTCATTTTCAATGGACCAAAGTGCAACGCTTGACGATGTTATTTCCTTTTTGGGTGGATATGGCTGTACCGGTTTTTATGATAATTTCCGGTTATTTGTATTCATTGTCTTATCAAAAATCAGGATATTCAAATTTAAAGCAATGTTACAGTATTAAAGCATCTATAAAGAGATTGATAAGATTTACTATTCCGTTTTTTATCATATTTTTAATCGAGCATATTATATTTCGATTTTTGTTCAATCAACCGAGTAATGTTGCAAATGTGATAAAATCTTTTATTACAGGAGGAACAGGACCCGGCAGTTATTATTATCCTGTGCTTATTCAATTTGTTTTTATTATGCCTTTGATATTTTTTGTTATCAAGAAATATGATATTAAAGGTTTGTTGGTGTGTGTTGCTGCCAATTTTCTTTTTGAAGTAATAAAGTCAAATCTTTATATTTCAGAAGGTGTATACAGATTACTTGTTTTTCGATATATTACAGTAATTGCATTTGGTTGTTATTTTGCAATCACTAAAACAAAACTAGGGATAGGAATAGGCTGTACTATGATGATTATCGGAATAGTATACATTATTGTGACACAATACTTAGCCTTTCCGCCTGTAATTATGAAATACTGGACAGGAACTTCCATGCTTGCAAGTATATACATCATACCGATTGCTTCCATGTTATTAAAATGCGAAAAACTTCGTTTTTCACCGATAGAACTGATTGGAAAAGCTTCATATAACATTTTCTTGGTTCAAATGGCTTATTACGGAATATTCGCGGATTGGCTTTATGCGGTTATCGAAAATAAGTTTTTACAGTTTGTGATTTCGCTGCTGATTTGCGTATTATTGGGAGTTGTTTTTTATTTGTTGGAAACACCTTTGACAAAAAGAATACTTAAAATACTAAAACTATCGTCATAAAGGAAATGGTACTGATGTTTAATCTCGACACCTTTATCTCACAATATGTCACAAAACGACCGCAGAGTTTGTTTTTAGATGATATTAATGCCAATCTTGACGTTTTATCTAAAAAGATTTATAATAAAACAGTGCTTGTTATCGGCGGAGCAGGCAGTATCGGCAGCTCGTTTATAAAAGCAATCTTGCCGTATGAGCCGAAAAATCTTGTGGTGGTTGACATCAACGAGAACGCGCTTGCCGAACTGACAAGAGACTTGCGCAGTACGAACGGAATGTTTGTGCCTGACGAATATATTCCATATCCGATGGATTACGCTTCACCAATTTTTGAGAAGCTGTTCCGTGCGCATAATGGTTTTGATATTGTGGCGAATTTCTCAGCGCACAAGCATGTTCGCAGCGAAAAGGATATGTACTCTATTGAAGCATTGATGCGCAATAATGTATTCAATGCAAAGAAACTGCTGGATTTAATGAGCGAGTTTCCGCCGGAAGAATATTTTTGCGTTTCAACCGACAAGGCGGCTAATCCCGTTAACATTATGGGTGCCAGCAAGCGGTTGATGGAAGATTTAATCTTTTCCTATTCGGACAAGTTCCCCGTAAAAACCGCGCGTTTTGCTAACGTTGCGTTTTCCAACGGTTCATTGCCTGCCGGATTCTTGGCGCGCATTTCCAAGCAGCAGCCATTAAGTGCGCCTTCGGATGTCAAACGATATTTTGTTTCTCCCGAGGAAAGCGGTCAGATTTGCATGATGGCATGTATGCTCGGTCAAAATCGTGAGATTTTCTTCCCAAAGTTACGGGAAGAGCAAATGATGCGTTTTGACACCATTGCCGAACAATTGTTGATTGAACGTGGCTATGAGGTTCTGCGTTGTCAATCCGATGAAGAGGCTGTAGAAAAAGCCGTTGAACTGAAAAGTGGTTCAAAAAAATATCCGGTTCATTTTTCCATATCCAATACTTCCGGCGAAAAGCCATACGAGGAATTCTTTACAGATGATGAAACCGCAGATCAGGAACGCTACCAAGCCTTGGGGGTAATTACCGGCAAGGAGCTGGTTGACAGATCGGAATTCATTGCTTATCTGACAGAGTTTGAAAAAGCCTTTGACAAACCGGATATCCAAAAAACAGATGTTGTTGCGATGATTCAGAAAAGGCTGCATAATTTTGCGCATATAGAAACAGGCAAAAGTTTAGATACGAAGATGTAAGAAAAGAGTGGTTTACATGAACTTCATACCGCTGTCAATTCCTAATTTTGAAGGAAACGAAAGAAAATATGTTGATGACGCGATTGATCAGGGCTGGGTATCAACAGGCGGCGCGTATATCGGTGAACTTGAAAAAAAGATGGCTGACTTTTTGCGTTGCGAGGATGTTGCAGCGTGTCAAAGCGGTACATCGGCAATACACCTTGCTTTGGTCGATGCAGGCATTCAGCCGGGCGATGTGGTTATAGTGCCGACACTGACTTTTATTGCAGCGGTTAACCCCGTGAAATATCAGTTTGCGGAGCCCGTATTCATCGACTGTGATGATAGCTTGTGTATGGATCCCCAAAAGCTGGAAGCGTTTTGTGAAAATGAATGTGTATGTACGGACGGCAAACTGATTCACCAATCGACAGGTAAACAGGTTAAAGCGATTATTGTTGTCCATGTCTTTGGAAATATGGCGGATATGGAAGCCATTATGCGCGTTGCAGTGCAATATGGGCTGAAGGTCATAGAGGATGCGACAGAAGCGTTGGGCACAAAATATGTGTCCGGCAAATACGCAGATAAATATGCCGGTACAA
This sequence comes from uncultured Clostridia bacterium, assembly GCA_947170465.1. GTDB lineage: Bacteria > Bacillota > Clostridia > Oscillospirales > Acutalibacteraceae > Ruminococcoides. The sequence continues at coordinate 39,585 of CAMVTS010000013.1, read as the reverse complement.
TTGGCGATTACGGCGCTTTTTCCTTCAACGGCAACAAGATTATTACCACCGGAGGCGGCGGTGCTGTGACTGCACAAGACGCAGAAGCGGTGAGCCATATGCGCTATTTGTCAACACAGTCAAAGGATGATCCGTTGTTCTATGTTCATAACGAGATTGGATATAACTACCGTATGACAAATGTTCAGGCGGCTATCGGTGTGGCGCAAATGGAGGAGCTTCCTGCGTTTATTGAAAGAAAACAAAGAAATTTTGAATTATATAAAGAAGAATTGGCGGATTGTCCGTACTGTGACTTGCTGAATTTCCGGGAGGAAACAGCTCCCAACAAGTGGTTTTATTCTCTGGTGATTGACGTTGACAAATTTGATATCAATGTCAGAGAGTTGATTGCGATACTGCATGAAAAAGGGATACAGACAAGAGCAATCTGGAGTTTGATTCATCATCAAACTCCGTATGAGGATTGTACCGCATATCAGATTGAACAGGCAGAGCGTTACAGTGCAGCTGTATTAAATATTCCGTGCAGTACGCAGATAACGGAGGAAGAAATCCGTTATGTATCCGCACAGATTAAAGAAGTTTTGGGAGAGCACTTCCATGAATGACAGCATAAAGAGGTTTTGCGTCGGCAAGGATATCACGGTTGCTGATGCGATGCAGTCCATTAACAGTGGGTCAAAGGGAATACTCTTTGTGACAGATGTTGATGATAAGTTGATTGGCTGCGTTACAGATGGAGATATTCGTCGCTGGTTGCTGAAAACGGCAGATTTTAACGCGAGTATCTCTCGGTTTATGAGCATTGCTCCAAAATACCTGCGCAGAGGACAAGCAAAACAGGCAAGACAGTTCATGTTGGAAAACAGCATAACCGCGGTTCCGATTGTAGACAGAGAAAAGAAGATAATCGATATCATTTATCTCAATGAACTGCCGGGTTCAGGACGTATTCGAAGTTCTGTCCTGAAAACGACGCCTGTGGTCATTATGGCAGGAGGAAAGGGAACGAGGTTATATCCCTATACAAAGATTTTGCCGAAGCCTTTGATTCCTGTCGGTGATATACCAATTTTGGAGCGCATCATCAATCGTTTTTGTGAAGCCGGCGCACAGGAGTTTTTTATCAGCGTCAATTACAAGAGAAATATGATAAAGTCATATTTCGGCGAGGATGAGCATCCTTATACGATTGAGTATATCGACGAAGATATTCCGCTTGGTACCTGCGGCAGTATCAGGCTGATTCAAAAGCAATTTGACAAGCCGTTCATTGTCACAAACTGTGATACCTTGATTGATGTGGATTTCGGCGATTTAATGTCCTATCACCTGTCCTCTCAAAACCTGATTACTGTTGTGGCAGCGTTGAAAAATACAACAATCCCCTATGGCGTATTTGAAATCGGCGAAAACGGCGCGATTGAAAACATTAAGGAAAAACCTGTCATTTCTCATCTGATTAATACGGGTATGTATGTTGTCAATCCGGAGTTGATTCCGTTGATTCCGGAGAATATCATGTTTCATATGCCCGATTTGCTTGAAAAGGTCAGACAGCAAAACGGCAAAATCGGTCTGTTTCCCGTCAATGAGGATGCTTTCCTCGATATGGGTGAGTTTGCCGAGATGAAACGGATGGAAGAGAAGCTCAGATTAGTGGAAGGGTAAGGATAGAAGACTGTCATGAATACATTAATAATAGCGGAAGCAGGTGTCAATCACAACGGGAATTTTGAAATCGCTAAAAAAATGATTGATGTTGCAAAAGATGCAGGTGTAGATATAATAAAGTTTCAGACATCCATTACATCTACATCTAAGTTTTCGGAAAAGGCAAATTATCAGAAGAGAGAGACCGGCGAAAACGGTTCTCAGCTGGATATGATAAAAAGGCTCAGGCTCTCTTTTGAACAACATTGTGAATTGAAGCAATATTGCGATAGTATTGGAATAAGGTATCTATCTACGCCTTTTGATTTTGAGAGCATTGCGTTTTTAGATGATTTATGTCCGTTTTGGAAGGTGCCGTCGGGAGAAATCATTAACGTACCCTATCTTGAACGCATCGGAAAAACTCAAAAGCCGGTTATAATGTCTACCGGTATGGCAACCATAGAGGAAATCAAAAATGCTATTGACTTGTTGACTTGTAACGGAACTCCGGAAATCAGATTGCTTCAATGCACAACGCAATATCCCACGGCGTATGAAGATGTTAATCTAAAAGCTATGACCGAATTAAAGGAAATATTTCAATGTGAAGTTGGCATATCCGATCATTCTTTGGGAATCGAAGTTCCTATTGCGGCAGTGGCGCTGGGTGCAACAGTAATAGAAAAGCATTTTACATTAGATAGGAGCATGGAGGGTCCAGATCATAAGGCAAGTATAGAACCGACTGAGCTTAAACAAATGGTACGTTCTGTCAGAAATATAGAAAAAGCGCTTGGTAGCGGCAGAAAGCGGCCTTGTGAATCAGAGCTTGAAAATCTGTTCATTTCCAGAAAAAGCATTGTTGCCAGCAGAGATATTTGTGCAGGTGAGGTTTTTTCTGAGGAAAACATAGTTCCCAGACACGCAGGAAAAGGAATACCACCTTCAAAATGGCGTGAAGTTATCGGTCAAAGAGCAAAACGTAACTTTATAGAAGACGAGATGATTGAATTGTGATTAAAATTGCAGTATTGACCTCAACACGAGCAGAATACGGTTTGATGCGACAATTAATCTTCCGGTTGCGGGATGATGCTGACTTTGATTTGAATTTACTGGTTACCGGCACACATCTTTCTGAAAAATTTGGTTTGACCGTCAATGAGATTAATGATGATCATGTTCCAATAGCGGCAAAAATAGATATTTTGGCTGAGGTTGGCGAAAAAATAGATGTTTCAAAGACGATGGCAAAAGCGATATCTTCATTTTCTGATTTTTTTTCCAATCATCATTTTGATTTGCTTATAGTTGATGGAGATAGGTATGAAACATTAGCTGTTTGTATATCAGCGGTAAACCATCATATTCCCATTGCCCATTGCGGAGGAGGGGAAACAACAGTTGGTGCCAGTGATGAATTTTGGAGACATGCGATTACCAAGCTGAGTTATTTGCATTTTCCAATCATGGAAGTGTATCGCAAAAGAATTATTTGTATGGGTGAGAGTCCGGACAGAGTTTGTATGAGCGGAGCGCTCGGGTTGGACAATATTCGTGTTATGACTCTTGGCACAAAAAAAGAACTTGAAGATAGACTGTGTTTCTCACTGGATAAACCATATGCTGTGGTAACCTTTCACCCGGTAACCTTGGAAGATAATACATTTGACCGGCAAGCGGATGAATTGCTTGCAGCTTGCGATCAGCTTACGGATATGAATTTTATCTTCACTAAAGCAAATGCAGATTTTGGCGGAGATGTTATTAACCGGAAACTGGAGCATTATGTAAAATCACACAATGACTCTGCTGTTTGTGTTCCTTCGTTGGGAACATATTATTATTTTACTGCTGTAAAAAATTGTGCTTTTGTTATGGGTAATTCTTCAAGCGGTATTACAGAGGTACCTTCATTTCATATTCCGACAATTAACATTGGAGACAGGCAAAAAGGAAGGGAACGTGCGGTCAGCATTATCGATTGTCGTCCGATATCAGATGATATTATTGCGGCTGTTAACAAGGCACGCACAGAAGAATTTAGGAAGATTTGTAAAAGTGCTGTAAATCCTAACGGTGACGGACATGCTGTTTCCAGGATTATCGCAAAGATTAAAGAAGAATTTCAGTCAGAAAAAATTTCGATGGAAAAAAGTTTTTATGATTGCAAAGGTAAAGATTTATGAATGTTTTGATTCCTAACGTTGGACGAAGGGGATATTTAGTCAGATATTTAAAAAATACTGCCGGTTTTGCCGGTAAGGTATTTGTTTCCGATTGCGACAATACAGCAAGCGGTTTATACGGAGATAATGACGGTGCGTTTATTTTGCCCAAACCTGCGGATAATGAGCAAAAATATATCGAAAGCTTGCTGGAGCTTTGTCAAAATCAAGATATTCGTGTTATTATTCCTGTAATTGATCCTGAAATAGTAATATTGTCAAGATATCGCGAGAGATTTCAAAAATCGGGAATATTTGTCGCAGTATCTACAAGTGACGTTTTGGAGATTTGCTACAATAAACTGAAAATGAATGCTTTTTTAAAGGCAAACGGCTTTTGCTATCCGCAAACATTTCAAAGCTTGGATCAGTTTGTGAAAGCCTTCAATGCACAGAAGATTTCATTTCCTGTAGTATTAAAGCCAATTTTAGGCAGCGGAAGTGTAGAAACCTATATTATGCGAGGAATGGAGGAAGTTACTGCTCTTTTCCACGACGGGATGATGATTCAAGATTTTATTGACGGTCAGGAGTTTGGTATAGATATTTTTAACGCTCCCGCCGGAAATCCTATCCGGTGTGTTGTGAAGAAAAAAATATCAATGCGTAGTGGTGAAACTGATAAATCACGGACAGTTAATCACGAATCTATACAACAGACGGCTTTAAGGTTGGCTGAACGATTGGGGCATATTTGCAATTTGGATTTTGATATCATTGAAAAGGATGATAAATTATTTATAATTGATCTCAATCCCCGCTTTGGAGGCGGATATCCTGCAACACATGAGGCAGGTGTCAATTTGCTGGAACTGGTTTTGAAAACTGCATCGAAAGAAAAGCTAAAGCCTGAATTCAATAATTATAAAACCAATTTGTTTGTTTTAAAAGAAATAGGAATAGTTTCTACAGAGAGTGTGATTATATGAAATTCATCGCTATTATTCCTGCACGCAGTGGTTCTAAAGGATTACCTGATAAGAACATTAAGAATCTTTGTGGTAAGCCTTTGATTGCTTACAGTATTGACGCCGCGTTGGAATCAAAAATGTTTGATACCGTGATGGTATCTACTGATAGTGAAAAATATGCGGATATTGCACGGCAGTACGGGGCAGAGGTGCCGTTTCTCAGAAGTTCGGCAACATCCGGAGACAATGCGGGCTCATGGGATGTTGTTCGAGAGGTTTTGGAAGAGTATCAAAAACTTGGCAAAGATTTTGATACTGTTATGTTATTGCAGCCGACTTCTCCGTTAAGAACAGCACAAGACATCGTGAGAGCCTTTGAATTAAGGGATGAGAAGAAGGCGAATTCGGTAATCTCTGTCTGTGAAACGGATCATTCTCCTTTATGGAGTAATACGCTACCGGATTCGTTATCTATGAAAGGCTTTGTAAAACAGGTTGATGTTCCGAGACAACAGCTGCCAACGTATTATCGAATCAATGGGGCAATTTATCTTGTAAATAAAGAAATGCTGTATCAAGGCGTCAACATATATGATAATAATTGTTTTGCCTATATTATGCCGAGAGAAAGATCGGTTGATATTGATACTGAGTTGGATTTTCGCTTAGTTGAATTATATCTTTCTGGCTCATCCAAGGAGGATTAATATGTTGGTGGATGCTATGTATGTATGTTCCAGTCCGTTTCAGGTTTTGACAGCAATAATATTGGCAACAGAAAATAAGGAAAAAGCAGATTTATATATTAATGGCTTTTTTTTCAATTTTGAAAAATATCAAGAAATATTGCAAGCATCCGGTCTTTTCAGAAGAGTATCGATAATTCCATACAAAGTATATGAGAAGTATTTTAATAAAAGAGGAAGAATTCTTCCTAGATTGCAGGCAGTTACCAATTATCTGTTTCCCAGCCGGGTTGCAAAAAGTATTCTCCCGAAGGAGTGCTTTTATCGCAGAATCTATTCCCCGAATCGGGACATAATCTGCAGGTATCTTCAGTTTTATCATTTCAGGCATAGATTTAATGCTGAATTGCTTCTGTACGAAGAAGGTAATTCGGCATATATGCAGGAAACAGTGTTGCAGGAAAATGGAATAGAGAAAGCATTAAGACGTATTCTTTATGGAAGTAAGGCGGTTGCGACCGGCACATTGTTGCTGTATTCTCCTGAGTTGTTTTTTGCCATCAAAAAACAGTGCACATTTGATGTGAAAAAGATTAACGTTACACCCACTGCAGTAAGGCGGGTCGAAATTGTTTTTCATTCTGAAAAATCGGTTCCCGCCTATAGTGCTGTCATTTTGGATACACACAAGAGTGCGATATTCAATCAGAATCAAAAAAGTGAGATAGAAAGTATTTATCATACTATTATTGATAATCTTTGTACAGAAGTATGGCTGAAAAGACATCCGAGAGAACTAGATGATTCTTTTGGAATAGACAAAATCATTGATGAAAATCTGCCATTTGAGGTATTATGCACGACCGTTGCAGCAGATACATATCTGCTTATATCTTACATATCTACGGCACTTACTATGCCGAAAATTCTGTTTGATCAGGAGCCGTATATTTTGTTACTGTATAATCTTGTTGGATCTACTGTAGATATTGCTAACACGAAAAAATATTTTGACACAATAAAAAAAATCTATCGGCATCCTGAAAGAATCTTAATTCCCGAGACAAACGATGAACTAATCGAGTGCATACAATATCTTAACGCAGACATACATAAACGTCGGCAATAATTAATGATGAAAGTGAAATTTGTATAATGATTCCAAAAAGAATACACTACTGTTGGTTTGGAAAGAATAAAAAACCAGAATTAATTAAGAAGTGCATAGATAGTTGGAGACAGCGTCTGCCTGATTTTGAGATTGTAGAATGGAACGAGGATAATTTTGATGTAAATAGTTATCAGTTTACAAAAACGGCATATGAGCAAAAAAAATGGGCGTTTGTTTCTGATGTTGCAAGACTCAAAGCGCTGATAACGCAGGGCGGTTTTTATATGGATACTGATGTGGAAGTGTTAGTAAACGATCCTGTCAGCCAGTTTTGCCAATATGAAAACGTATTTGTGTTTGAGACAGAGAGAAGAATTAATACGGGACTTTTTTGCGGATGCGAAAAAGACAGCGAGATTTTTAAGAAACTGTTGGCTGATTATGAAAATATTGAGTTTACCGGCGGCGCATCTCAGCTAAATACGTCAATAAATTTTTATGTTCTCTGTAATCACTATCCGACTCTGCTGATGAACAACGAAACTCAAGTGATAGACCATACGTTGTTTTATAGTATGCAGGAATATCGCAATTTAATGCGACACTACGCAGAACATTCGTGGTTAGACGGTAAGGTCGATTTTAAGGTTAAATGGAAAGACACGAAAACAAGAAAAGTGCTGAGAAACCCCAAGATTTATCAAGCATTAGGGAAAAGAAGTTTCAGACTGATGAATGCGTATGAATTTTTTACCTATGACTTATTAGATTTAGGAATTGGTTATTTTATTAAGAGAAAGATAAAAAAACTGAAAAAATAGTTCGAGTGTACTATACAAATAGAAAAGGTAGGTAAAGGGGAATGGCGTATACATCTATCTATTTTTTGGTTTTTATTGCGTCGACAATACTTGCCTATTTTGTTATTCCTTTAGGAAAACACAAGTGGGTTGTATTGTTGATTTCCAGCTATGTCTTCTATTTGGTTGCAGGATATCGGTACATTATTTTTATATTGATAACTACCATCAGTACTTACGCATTTGCGCGCTGGATAGAAAGCATATCTGTTTCTTCTAAGGCAAAAGTCAATGAGCATAAGAAAGAATGGAACAGGGAGACGAAGAAACAATTCAAAGCGAAAACAAAGAGAAATATGCGTCTGGCGATGACGATGTGTTTGTTGTTGAACTTTGGTATTCTGGCATTCCTCAAATATTATAATTTTTTTGCGGGAAGTCTGAATGATATTTTCAACGTTTGTGGAAACGGATTGTCTTTACCAACATTAAAATTACTTTTACCACTTGGCATTTCGTTTTACACCTTTCAGTCGATGGGGTATCTTGTTGACGTCTATCGCGGAAAGATTTCAGCGGAGAGAAACATTGCCAAATTTGCGCTGTTTGTTTCTTTTTTTCCGCAGATTATTCAAGGCCCTATCAGCTTTTATGATCAGCTTGCGCATCAGCTTTACGAGCCTCATAAAATGGAATTTACCCGTTTTAAGCATGGATGTGAGCTTATATTGTGGGGCTTTTTTAAAAAGCTTGTTATTGCGGATAGGGCAGTTATTGTAATTAATAATGTAGTAGCCGATTACAGTTCGCATAATGGTACAACGCTGACGTTTATAGTGCTGCTTTACGCGGTGCAACTGTATATGGATTTTTCGGGAGGAATTGATATATCCCGGGGAATTGCGCAAATTTTGGGAATAGATATGGCGGAGAATTTTCGACGCCCCTATTTTTCAAAGTCTATTAATGAGTATTGGCGAAGGTGGCACATTACTCTAGGAACATGGATGAAGGAATATGTTTTTTTTCCGCTATCTTTGTCATCCGTTTTCCTGAGCGTCAGCAAAAAGATGAAAGCCTCAAAGTTTGGTAAAACTGCTGTAGGACTGTATATTTCTAAAGTTTTACCGACAGCAGTCGCTTCTTTGATTGTTTTTATTATTGTAGGAGTTTGGCATGGTGCAAGCTGGAAGTATGTCGCTTTTGGTCTGTGGAACGGCGGAATCATCATGTTATCTATTCTGGTCAAGCCGTTGTTTGATGTCCTAAAGTCAAGATTACGGATTAATCCGAAAAGAATTCCATGGCAGTTTTTTCAAATATTAAGAACATTTTTTGTAGTTTGTATCGGCTATGTTTTTGATGTTGCTCCTAGTTGCAAGCAGGCAATTCAGTCTTTTGTTCTTATTTGTTGCGGTCAAAACATATCGGAATTTAAGGAACACATTTTTAAATTCGGTTTGCAGCCTTTTGACTATCTTATTATTTTCTTTGGGTTAATTGTTTTGATAACAGTAAGCATCATTCAGGAAAAAACGGGACAGCAGATTCGCAATTTGCTTGACAAACGTAGTTTTTGGATGCGTTACTTAATCGTCTTGGTAGGAATTACACTTATATTAACGTTCGGAATATACGGACCGGGATATAACGCTTCAGACTTTGTATACGCACAGTTTTAGGTAAATAGATGAAAAAAGTTTATATAAAGCGATTGCTTACAATTGTATCGTTAATCGTCATTCCATTAGTGTTTGTGATGACAACACAGAATCGAGTTGATCATAACACCTTGAGAATTCAAGGGTTTTATCAGGAGGAAAGGAATTCTCTTGATGTTGTTTTTATCGGCTCCAGTCATGTTTACACCGGCTACGCGCCTGGTTATGCGTACGGTAAATTTGGTTATACCAGTTATAATATTTCTGTAGAATCAAATCGTCTTGACTTTTATCAGTATCAAATTAAAGAGGTCTTTTCTTATCAGAATCCAAAGCTTTTTGTTATTGATGTTTCAGAGGGAATCCGGGAAGAAAGTGATAATGAGGACGATAAAGCGCAATTTATTGCAACACTTAGAAAATATACAGACAGTATGCCACTTTCTATGAATAAAGTTGAACTAGTCAATGAGTTTGCCGACAAGGAAAAAATGAGCTTTTTCTTTCCGTTTATTATGTATCATGGACAGTTATCGAATATTGGCGGCGTGAGAAGCCGGGTTGCGCAGGATTTACGCGGAACAGCTTATCTTAAAGGGGAAGTTTCAACAAATCATATAACCAATTATTCAACTTTGCAAGATGTGAGTAATGATTATAGCATAGGGAGAATATCGGCGCAGGCGGAAAACAGACTAAACAAGCTGTTATCTTATTGTAGGAATATCGATGCGAAAGTGTTGTTTGTGATTTTTCCTCATAGAATAACATGTGACCGGGAGTATACGGAATTTATAAACCGCAATTACATGGAACAAAAGATTTTGGCGGCAGGTTTTGACATTATCAATTTTGACCGAATGCTAGATGAACTCCAACTAAATCCTGAGTCAGATTATTATGATAATGAACACCTCAATGCCCAAGGACAGAAAAAAATGACAGAATACTTCGGAGCATTGATTATGGACAAGTACCAATTTACACCTATTGTTCAGTCCGCTTCCAATCAAGAAAGATGGGAGAAGTCGTATCGTTATATTAAGCTATTTCAGGATTATTTTCAGCTCCATAAGAATGATGCAGAAACATGGTGGTATGAAAAGCCAAGCTTAATTCGGGAGCTTGATGCTCTAAAATAATGGTTGCAGGTGGGCGTATGGTTGAAAATGGAAATAGATTGATAGTTGGAAAAGATAGCGCAAACAGAAATCCGTCGATAGATTTGTTTAAATTCATTTGCGCATTGATGGTAATTGGTATTCATACGAACGTGATGGGAGTATTTAGCGATAGTATTATTTGTTTTTTTGGTGTTATTTTTAGTTTAGCAGTTCCTTACTTTGCCCTGTGTTCCGGTTTTTTTCTTTCGCGTTCAATTGAAAAAATAGGTTTTTCTTCTATCAAAAAGCAATTTAAAAAAATGCTTCGTTTATATGTTGTGTGGACTGCCATTTATTTAGCCTTTACAATTCCGGGCTGGATAAACGACGGATGGTTTTCCGTATGGGCTTTTGTTGATTTTGGGATTAGTATTTTTCGTACAGGTTCACATTATCATTTATGGTATTTGCTAAGCATGCTCTATGCCTTACCGCTATTTTATTTAATTGTGAAATTTGTAAAAAATCGGAAAGTTATTTTATTGATAGCACTATTTCTGTATGGGGTAAAAGCTTTTTCGTATGGTTATCGAAGCATTTTCCCATTACCGTTCAGACAGTTTTATCATTTTACAGATGTACATTCTGCATTATTTCAGGCGATGTGCTTTATTCTTCCGCTTTTGCTGTTAGGAAGTTATTTAGCTACGCAAAAATGTGATAAACGGAAACGGTTTCTGGTTTTCGCTTTTATAATCTCACTGGCAATTCTGTGCTGCGAAGCGTTTATGCTTAGGGCAAAGGATATTAATTTGGTATCTTTTCTTTTTTTTACAGCTCCTACAGCCTGCCTTTTTTTCTTGGTTATCATGCATTTTTCCTTACCGCTACCACAATTTGTTTGTTCAATACTGGGTTCTTCCAGCTTGTATATCTATTGTATTCATCCTATATTTGTGGAACTGTTTTTACCGTATGTTAATTCTCCTGTTTTGCTATTCTTTTTGGTTGTTCTTGTTTCGGTGGTAATTTCAACGAGCATTGTTATTATAAGAAGTTATCATCATTAAAATCGTAGTTTTTATCCCGTGCGATATTCAAAAAACAGCTTGATGTATATTTTTCTTTAGGCAGGGTTGTAACGTGGTGAGGTGTTTTGGAGGTAAAAATGTATCTGAACAAAAATACAGAAACAAATTATTTAGCTAGAAATACAACGGATTTCGTAAAAGGAATTGCATTAGTTTTTATGTTTATTCACCACTTTTTTACGTTTCCAGGGTACTATATTGAAGGGATATCTTATCCTTGTTTATCTGGTTTTGCAGAGTTCTTTCGTGCTCCATTTGCAATATGTGTACCTATTTTTGCGTTTCTGACTGGATATTTTTATTATTTTAGCAAAGATAAATCTTTATGGTATTCCTTGAAAAAATGTACTGATGTTTGGATAACGTACATATTTATCTTTTTTTTAATGCTAATTCCACTGTGCTTCATGAATCGTTATGAATTTACTCTAAAAGGCTTTGCTTTAGAGTTTTTTGTATTAGACAGACCTACGATGTCATTTTGTTGGTATGTTTTGTTTTATATGGTTGCGATTTTTTTATTACCAATATATGCAAAATTAACTCAAAAATCAACAATATTTCCGCTTTTTAGTTTTATAATCGCTCAGATTTTACTTACTCATATTTTGTTATGGGTTCTCCCTGAACAAATCCGCGGAATAGTACAAATTGTTGATAATCTTTATATGTTTCCTTGTGTCGGAGTTGGCTATTTGTTTGCTAAACTGGGCTTTTTTTACGATATTGTCGGATTAGTCAGGATAAAGAATACTCTCCTTAGGGGCATTGTGGGTTTGGTTATTATTGTGGCATCTATGATAGTTAGGAACTATGAGTGTCCTGATTATATCTTGGCACCGTTATGTATATTTGGAATATGCGAACTATATAGTATTGTACGAAAAAAAACAATCTTTAGACCCATTTCTATTATTGGTTGTAATTCTTTGACAATGTGGTTTTTCCATGCAGTGTTTTTTAACGCGTATAAAGATTTAACGCAGCCCATTCTGTTCTTTCCCAGAAATCCGATTTTGGTTACTATTTGGGGATTGGTTATTTGTTTATTCCTATCATATCTGGTAAAATTCCCAATTAAGTTCATTTTAAATCAGAAGAATAAATGCATCCGATTTTTCCAGTATAGAGACAGAGACTGTTGATGAATAGGATTACTATTCTATACAGCTACTGATTAAATTGAGTAGAGGTTTACATGCTCTTCAATTCCTACATCTTCATCTTTGCATTCTTTCCGATAGTCCTTCTCGGGTATTTTGGACTGAATCATTTTCAAAAATACACAGCGGCGAAAATTTTTCTGATAATTGCTTCGCTCTATTTCTACGGGTACTTCAACTGGTGGTATCTGTTTATAATTGTGACATCGGTGGTGCTGAATTATTGTTTCAGCCGTATCATGCTGCGTGGTAAAACATCAAAGACCGTACGAAAAACAATATTTATACTTGCATTAATACTTAATATCGGCAGTTTGTTCTATTTTAAGTATTATGATTTTTTCATCAGCAACATCAATTCGTTGTTTCAATCGGATTTCCCGTTGTTACACCTTCTTTTGCCGCTCGGTATCAGCTTCTTTACTTTCCAGCAGTTGTCTTACGTGATTGACAGCTATAAGCGAGAAGAAAATATTGCCAAGTACAATTTCTTTGACTACGCTTTATTTGTCACGTATTTTCCGCAGTTGATTGCGGGACCGATTGTCACCCATGATGAAATGGTGCCGCAGTTTGCCGACCTCAGCAAGAAGAAGTTTAACGCGGATAACTTCGCAGCCGGCTTATACGCGTTTACCTTTGGCTTAGGCAAAAAAGTTGTGATTGCCGACGCCTTTGGCTTGCTTGTAAATCAGGCATTTACTGATGTGTCGGAACTTGGAACGGTTAATGCGGTTTTAGCGATGTTGGCGTATACATTTCAGATTTATTTCGATTTCAGCGGTTATTGCGATATGGCTACCGGAATCGGTAAAATGATGAATATTGACATCACGATGAATTTCAACTCGCCATACAAGGCGCTGACCATTGTTGATTTCTGGAAACGCTGGCATATTACTTTAACACGTTTCTTTACAAAGTACATTTATATTCCGCTCGGCGGCAATCGCAAGGGAACTGTACGAACCTATGTCAATATTATGATTGTCTTTCTTGTCAGCGGTATTTGGCACGGCGCCAATTGGACGTTTATTATGTGGGGAGTCGTACATGGTATCGCGAACGTACTGACAAGAATTCTTGACAAAACGACGGGTGTTTTTTCAAAACGGCAGAATAAAGCAATTAATGTAACTTCATGGTTCTTAACATTTGTGTTTGTCAATTTGGCATGGGTGATATTCCGTGCCGATTCGTTGGCGGATGCTTGGACGTTTTTTACACAGTTCTTCCATTTCACTGGTTTTTCACAGACAATGGAATTGCTTCAAACCGTATATACATCGGGATTCCAATTCTTGGGGCATCTCATTCCTAAGTTTTCTGTGATAATGCCGATTGCGCTGTTTGCGTTCGCCTTCTTTGCAAGCAAATTTATGAAAAATACAAATCAAAGAATTGCGAACTTCAAGCCGTCTATGACAAAGGCAATATTAACACCTTGTATGTTGGTGTGGTGTATTATGTCTTTTGCCGGCGTATCAACATTTCTGTATTGGAATTTTTAGGAGGAGCAGATGTCAGGAAAGAAATTTGTCAGGCTTTCACTAATTCTGACTGCCGTATTTTTAGTATTAATTGCTGCGGTTAATATAGCAATAGATCCGTTATTCCAGTATCATAAGCCTTGGTTTGGTCTTGAGCCGGTGATTACAAATGAACGTTATCAGAATGCGGGTGTGATTAAGCATTTTGATTTTGATAATGCGGTTTTAGGTACGTCATTATCTGAGAATTTTCTCATTTCGGAAGTGAATGATACATTTGGCGGTAACAGTGTCAAACTAACGATGTACGGTTCATCAATATATAATATGACGTATCAACTTGAACTGATGAAAAAGAGAGAAGTAAAACCTAAGGTGATTATGTGTGATATGAGTCCGGCTTTATTTGAGGCACCTAATGATACACTAAAAAATCCTTTGCCGACTTTTTTATATAACTATAATCCGTTTGACGATGGGGAGTATCTATGGAACTTCTCAATATTAAATGATTTTACCTATCAGACAGTTATGTTAAACGTTAATCACAGTGTACCGGATTACAATACCGTATTTGTGTCAGAGGAAAGCAAAAATTTTGGAAGAGAAAAGGCATTAAGCCATTATTCAAGACCTGAAGTGAGTTCCGAAATGGTGGATACCGAAGAGTACTTAGCATTGGTGAAGAAAAATCTTGCTCTTTTTACCCAGTACATTGAAGAAATGCCGGATATAGAATTTGTTTTCTTTTTTGCTCCGGTAAGTATGTTGTATTGGGATGAACAAACGCGACTAAATCGTGTGCCAACATTAAAAGAAGCATATTTAGAAGCGTGTAAAACCCTGACAAGTTATCAAAATGTTAAAGTGCATTTTTGGGCTGATGAGGAAATGCTTGCAATAATGAGTGATTTAGATAATTATGTTGATGCTTGCCATTATAATGGTCAGATTAGTTCAGAGCTTTTACGGCGAATCAAAGAAAACATTGGTCTTGTAACTTTGCAGAATTATCAGGAACAAGTTGATATCCTGTTTAGGTATATTAGGTCATTTAATTTTGAGGGAGTGTTTTAATCATTAAAATAACATCCCGCCTTACGTCAATTGCTGTGAGCAATATTGGAAGAGCGATGTTTTTTAGATTTATTCTTTGGTTACTATATGATTTTTTCACTGTATATATTTAAGAAACTACAATCAACGAAAAAATGGCATTGGCTTTATCTAGTTTTTATCCCAATTCAATAATTAAAAATTGTATAGAAAGATTGTATAAAGTCCCCTATATTACGGAGGGAGATGGAACGTAATCGAGTTTACGATGAAATTTTATGGAGGGCAGTTATATGAATAGAATCAAAAGCATTGATTTTGTTAAGGGGATATGTCTGTTAACTGTTTATATCGGTCATTGCGGTATAAAAATGACTTATATTTCTATGTTTACAGGGGCTCTTTCTATGCCAGCATTCTTTTTGTTTTCTGGTTACCTTTTTTCTTATAAGCAAAGTGTTAGAAAAACAATAGTACATAAAATAAAAACTCTATATGTTGTGTACTTAATTTGGACAATCATACCCTTTTTTATTATAAGTATCTTTGATTATTTTAATCGTACCATTACGATTATGTACTGGATTAAAATGAATGTTAAAATAATATTGGGTATTGAATTACCTACACAGGTAGGACAATTATGGTTTATTTACGCTTTGTTTACTACAGAGATTATTTGGATAATAATTGATCAAATTTTTAAAAGCAACAAAAACAAATATATTTCAGGGCTTTTATTAGGGGTATTGGGTATAATACTCAATTTATTCAATATAAAAATTTTTGCTTTTAGATTGGAAACTGCGCTTATCATGCTTCCGGTTTTTTTATTTGGAATATTTGCAAAACAACACAAAACAAACAAGTGCTTTGAATTTTTAACTAATTTGTCCCCCGTTTACATCGTGGCAGCTTGTTCCATTTGGATGGCATTATGTGTTATTCACTGGTTGATTATTAGAACATCAGTTAGTATTTGGCTTGATCGATACGGTATTTTTCCTTTGTTTTATGTTACTGCAATTATTGGAATAATAGTTTTTGTTTCTATATCCAAAATGTGTTTGCGATTAAGTTTTTTTCCATTATGTTTAATTAATAAAATTTTTCTATTTTTTGGAATGAATTCAACAACCGCGTTAGTTTCTTTAAATATATTGATTTTTATACTTACTAACTTAATGAATGTTTTACCGTTCTTTAAGGGGGTTAATAATCAAATCACAGCTGTAATTATATTTATTCTTGTAGGCATAATGCAAGTACCTATTGCAAGAATTAAGAAAAACAAATATCTAAGTGTTCTAATAGGTAAGTTTTAGGAGAAATATTACCGTTTTGGAATAAAAAACTCAGTCAAGAGAGTTAGATTTAATTGTTCTTTTATTTTCAGAATAATATGTAAATCATTAGGGGCTTCCCTAGCGAGTGTGGTTAGGAATCATCTGCATTTGTGCTGCGAAATCCATTGATTATGAGCATACATATGGTAAGGCTAAATACCGGGCATTAGCCCTTTCATGGGGCTTGCTTGCGCTGACGGAATACCGTATGCATAGAGGCTCATTCAATAGCCAGTAGAATAAATACGATTTTCCATTTCTTCTGTTTTTTACTTTTTTTCAAGTGGTTCTAGGAAATAGCCAATAATACTTAGCTTACGCTTTGAAATAGAAATATATACGGTTGGCTAATGTTTGTGCAGACTTATTTATGGTAGAGGGAGAATATGAAAACAAAAAGAATTAGTCATATTGATCTTTTAGAAAGTATAGCAATCTTCTTTGTGGTTATATATCATAGCACAATATATTCATTTGATATTCTGCAAGGCAACACTATTATAAACTATTGTTTATATTTCGGCAGAACTATTTTATCAACTTGTGTGCCAATATTCTTTTTTGCAAACGGCTATCTTTTGTTCAATAAAGAGTTTATTCTATGCAAGCATATAAAAAAAACGATACGTCTAATTGTGCTGGTTTTTATTTGGGGCATTTTGCTGATGTCAACTTATTTGCTTATTGACAATAAAGCTATTGACATAGAAACAATAGTATTAAGTTTTCTGAATTTAGATACTTTATGGGGAATGAATTTCCTCTGGTTTATCGGTGCGTTAATATGTATATACATCTTGTTCCCTGCACTGAAGGCTTTGTTTGATAAAAGTAAAAAATCATTTTTTTTCTTTACTGTAGTCTGTGCTATACTAACTTTTGGGTTTGTTCTTGGAAATCAGATACTATTATTAATTAGTAGTGTTACGCATAGTGGTTATCTTAGTCTTGAATATCCTGCATTGAAGATGTTTAATCCATTTAGAGGTTCTTATGGGTATTCCTTTGTGTATTTTTGTGTAGGCGGCATCGTTTGTGCATATGAGGAAAGAATTCTTTCTGTTTCAAGAACAAAAAGGAATGTGATTGCTTTTTTCGGGATAATAATATCAAGCATTTGTTTGTTTTTTGTAGGACTATTTTATACTAAGTATATTAATGGAAAGCTGTGGGATGTTGTATGGAATGGTTATGATACAATATTTACTTTCATTAATGTTCTATTTATGTATATACTTTGCCTTAATTATAAAAGAGAAAACAAATTTATTACAGCTATCTCGTGTAATACTCTGGGGATTTATTTTGTGCATGGGTTAATCATTAGAATAACTATTCCTTGGATTAAAACACAATACATTTTGTGTAATCTTCCAGTAAATCTTATTTATTCGTTTCTAATCACTTGCGTATGTTTATTGATATGTATATTATTAAAGAAAATTCCTGTGCTGAAACGAATAATATAAATAATAAGCTTCTGCTTTCAGAATAACCAATAAACAAAACACCTGATAAACAGTGCATGTTTTCACAAAACGTTCTATAGGGAACCTCTAATAAGTGCAAGGGAAAAATAATGATATGTTTGTATTAGCCAAAGGTGTATTGTAAACGAGATCGATTTTTGTACTTAAATCTAAAACAGACCACATAAAATGAGACTATTTTCATCATACAAGGCTAATTTCTATTGTCGTTTACTATAATTCTGTCCCAAAAGTAAGCCAAGCGATTAGCGGTCATCAAAGAGCTATACCGGCAGCAAAAGTACATGTATGACAATAATGTTCACAGCGTCAAAGACCGCATTGTCAGTATTTTTCAGCCGTATATCCGACCAATCGAGCAAGGCACCCCAGGTGGAATTCGGCGCAAATCGAATGCTACAAATGAAAAGGGCGGCTGACTGATTCCTTTGCAAACATGTTAGTTCAAGGTGATTGGTGTCAGACCATCTACAGCTTAGGCATTATAATAGAAACGTACATGGCTGCCGTGCCTGTCACCTAATTATTTTAGGAAGAAAATGAATGAAAAAAGACTGTTCTATTGAGTTATTACGTATAGTCGCTATGTTTTTTGTGGTTTTCAATCATACATGGAGTCGTGGATGGACTCTATTTACAGTATATCCGGTCGGGAGTTTTCCTTTTTTCTTATATATGACTATTGCTGTATTTTGCAAGTTTTCGGTTCCAGTATATTTTATGATTTCAGGGGCTATGCTTTTAGGAAAAAACGATACATTATCAAATTGGGTGAAAAGAGTCGTTAGAATGATAATAGTATTAGCATTCATAACTTTAATGTATTATGTTTATGATTTTTTGATAGGTAATGCTCGATTCTACTCTGTAAAAAGCGCAGTAGTAGATTATTTTGTTAACTTTTTTTCTGGAACAATTAAGTATAACTTGGGGTTTTTATATAGCTATATTGTGTTTTTACTAATCCTGCCTTTATTGCGTAAACTTGTAAAAAATCTTAATAAAAAATATTACTATTATATGTTTGCAATGTCACTTGCGGTTACGCTTTGTGTTCCATTAATCGAACAATTATTATTTATCGGGATTAAAACGCCGTTAATTATTTGTTTTGTTTTAACAAATATTGTCATTTATCCTTGTGTTGGTTACTTTCTATATAGAATTATAGATGTTGGAAAACTAAATAACAAAAGATTAATTATCGCTTGGTGCATAAATTTTATTTCTATTATTATTACTTGTATCTTTACATTCTTACGAATAATAAAAACAAGAGAATTGGATATTGATCAAGTTACAGTTTTCTTCAATTCTTTGGTTCTTATTAATAGCATAGTTATTTTTATTACATTTATGCGTTTTAGTTTAACTTCAAAGAGAATATACCGTTGTGTAAGTGACATAGGAAGCTGTACCTTTGGAGTTTACTTATTTCACCCGTTTTTTTGGATAATAAATCTTTTTCACAAATTCAAGATATCTTATTAGGTGCGATACGAAATCCTATGCTTAGTGAATTATTATACTGTTTTATGGTATTTGTGATATGTGCTGTATTTACATATATTTTGAAAAAAATACCTGGTATAAAAAAATACTATAAAATATCGCCTGGCATCCGGTGTGATAATAAGCACCTTTATCAATGGACAGCGATAGATGAATGTACGCGAATGAGGTTTGTATACGGCTTCGAGGAGCATACACCAGAGAATAGCGTAAGATTACTAAAAATGCTGATAAGGCATTTCCGTTTAGGATTCAGACAATACAAACAGATAACGGCACAGAATTCACCTATAAGTATATCAGTGATGATGTAACATGTCCCTTTGATAAAGCGCTTCAATTATTGAAAATAAACCATAAGCTGATACCACCCAGAACGCCTTGGCACAATGGAAAAGTAGAAAGAAGTCATCGAAACGATCAGAGATATTTCTACGACTGGGAAACCTTCACAAGCGTAGAGGATTTGAACAGGAAACTCAACGACGACTTGGAATGGAGCAACAGTAAAAGAATGAGAGTAACTGCTCAATACTCACCCCTCTACCAAAACTAAAAAATTCATGAGATAATAGAAGGGAAAAACAGACTCAAAAAGTGCAATGGACAGAATCGCACTTTTTGAGAAAAGAAAGCAAGTGGTTACATGAACGGGGTTATGGAAATAATGATCATTCAGAACGGCCGAGGTGTTCAGTTTGGGACGATGTATTCAGCCATATTTTCGCATATTTTCTGGGTAGAAGGCAATACGGCGGGAGGTTTGACGGTTACGATGAAAATGCGGTACCGGCAAAACCGACATCGCCCATCACTCGCAAACCTCACAAGCGCTCGGGTCGCTCCTCAGCGTTGCCCTATCCTCCTGTGAGTAAAGCACTTTTATTGTAATACGCGCACGCCTACTTGTCAATGTGCAATCGTGCGACAGCACTACTCAATTCAAGCGACCGAGGTGCTCAATTTACTCGCTATATGCATTCATCAGCAAGGAATACTTGACTGCCTCGACACGCTGTTCAGCTACTGTCTTTTGTTTTCTGCCGCCCTTTGGTCTGCCGCGACCGGGTTTTTCTTTCTTCTCTTTTGCAAGCTCCGTGCGCGCTTTGTTTCACTCCTCACGGCGAACCTCGTCCAAAACCTTACTGCACCACGCTACTACATGAAACGGATCAATGCAAAACTCCACGTTGGGGCAGTATTCCTCAACCGTATCCTTTATCCATCTTGCGCCGTCTCCCGATACAAGGCGGATCTTGGAGCGCTGCTTGGTATCTAACTGCTTGAAAAACGGCTCTAATACTGACTTTCCGTGCCCTTTAGCAGCCCAGACAACCGTATTCGTATCATGGTTGACAATGACGGTGATGTATTTAGGCTTCACTGAAAAACCTTCTCACAATATAACAGTGTAATCACCAACCACCGACACCACCGCAACAGCAAGCGCAAAATATCCTCCCTTAATTTGCGGAAGGCGTTCATTGCGAGTATGGCAAACACAACGTCGGTCTTGGCGGTGCCATCCAACTTGCACATTACCCGGCTCATGCCGTATCTTGTTTTTAACAGTAGCGACGGAGCAAACTGAACAGTGCCGTCGCTGCAAACTGCACACACTCGTCGCTGCAGTTGAACACTGTCGTCGGCGAGATTGAACAGTCAAATAACCTGCGGTAAGATGTTGTTACACGCCTGGCGTGAATACAACGAAGGAGGTCATCGTATGACCAATTACCGCGAGATTCTGAGATTGAGCAGCTTGGGATTGAACAAAACACAGATTGCTCAAAGCATCGGCTGTTCACGCACCACCGTCATTCAGGTGCTGAACATTGCCGAAGAAAAGAGAATCAGCTATCCGTTGCCGTCGGATGTATCTGACAGAAAGATCTCGGAGCTGCTGTTCCCAAGCACAAAGGCAAAGCCGAAGTAAAATGCGCGAATAAAAATATGTCGGCAATGAGCTTCGCAATCTGTGCCGAAATACACAACGGTGCGGATGAAACAACACTCGCCGCGCTGTTTCGCATATTCAAGTCATGCTGAACGATTTCAGAGGATCGAAGGTCTACCTCGCCTGCGGATATACTGATCTTCGCCGTGGGATTGACGGTCTGGCGACTATCATTGAACAGCAGTTCCAACTTGACCCATGCTCCGACGCACTGTTTCTGTTCTGCGGCAGACGAACCGACAGAATCAAAGCGCTCTACTGGGAGGGCGATGGCTTTCTTTTGTTCTACAAGCGGCTTGAAAAGGGTAAGTTTCAGTGGCCGCGCAGCGAGAACGAGGCGCTCGGCATTACTGCTCAACAGTACCGCTGGCTGATGGAAGGACTGAGTATTCAGCAGCCGAAGGCACACCGGAAAATTGATAAAATAAAGTTTGGATAAAATGCTCATAAACCCACATAAACACTGGACTTTTTGCTGTTTTTGCGGTATAATAAAACCATAAAATAAAGCAGAAAAGTTGGGCGTTTATGAGCAAGAAAAGCAGTGAAACTGTCACGAGTTCCAAAGCCGAATATGAGTCCTTGTGGATATACACAAAATCCGGCTCAGCGTAGGGAGACTTGGTTCTCTTATTCCGATGGGACAGCATTTCACCGGGCATGACGTTGGTGACGTTATCCCCAAGCGGCCATGAGATTCCGGGTTAGGTTCAAACCCCGTGCAGCTGCGGTTTTCGGAGCGAGATACACAGTAATTCATAATTCTCGTCAAATCCCCCAAAACACAACCTAATCCCCCTTGCATTTCCTTATCCTATATGATATCATAAAATCACAAGAACTTATCGCGAATGACTATTGACGGATGGCATGGTACATAAACATGAAAGTATTTGAAATCATCCCGGCGGATTTCTTTTCGGTGCTGGTTTCGCCGAACCGTGAAATATACGCGGACGCGCTGATGAAGCTGTATGAAATGTTTCAGACGGAAATCAATATCCGTCTGAAATCATTTTTGGCGGAGCTGGAAATTCTGTTGGAGGACAGGGAATATATTTTGGAAGAAGGCGATGAAGCGGCGGATGCGGAGCCTTCTTCTTTGCGTGGAAAAGCGCGGCTGATTGTGCGGCGATTTGTGAAAACGGGATGGATTGACCGCGAGTTTTTGGACGGCTCCTTTACGGAAATCATCATTCCCAATTCATACGCCATCACCGTGATGCGTATGCTCAGGGAGCTGACCGCTGAAAGCGTTGCGGAATATGATTCGCTGGTGTTCTCGACCTATTCCGCGCTGAATCAGGCATATACTGACAGCCGCGACCGTATGTATGAGGCGCTGCTTGTCGCCAAGAGCAACACAGAAAAGCTCGACTTCAAGCTGCGCACTTTTTACTACGGCATTCGCAGCTATCAAAAGGTCATCCGCGAGAATACGGACGTAAATCTGCTTCTGAAAAACCATTTTGAAGCGTACAAGGAAGCCTTAGACCGCGTGTATCACCCGATTAAAACGATGGATTCCTTTTCGCGCTATGCAGGGCCGATTCGCAGCATTTTGATGGATGTTTACCATGACGATGCTCTGCTTGAAGAAATGACCGCCAAGGCGATGGCGGCAAAGGAATATCAAAACAAAAGTGAAGCGCGCGAGGAAATCCAAACGACGATTGAAAAAATCACGGATTCCTACGGCGCTGTTTCTTTATTGCTCGATGAAATCGACATCAAGCACAGCAGCATGACGAAGCAGTCCATTGACAAAATCCGTTATGTGATGTCAGCCGACCAGACGATAAAGGGAAAACTTGTCGATTTGCTGAAGGCGTACAGTTCCGCGGACGAGGAACAAGCGCCGCAGCTTCTTTTGATGCTTGAAGAGGGAATTACCGTCAACCGGCAGGAATATATGGATGCCGGTTCGCTTTACCATAAGAATATCCGCAGCCGCCGTTCCGATGAACCGCCGCAGCCGGTGGAGGAAGAACGCGATATCGAAAAAGAGCTGCTGAGCGCTGTTGTCGGCAAGCTGCGCAGCGGCTACTCGGACGCGCGTGTCAAAGCGTATATGGACGGCTTGTTTGTGAACGGCAAAAAAGAGGTCACAAGCGAAGAAATTCCGGTTGAGGACGATACCGCGTATATTCTGACGCTGTTGTCGGTCATCAACGCCTATAAAGGGAACCGTGGCTATCATATTCAGCTGTTGGACGGCTATGTGCAAAAGAATGTCTACCGCATTCCGCAGTTCGTGTTGAAAAAGGGAGGAAAACGCTGATGTGGAGCGAGCAATACGAAAAACTGTCCTCATACGAAAAGAGCGAGTTCCGCCGTTTGGGAAACTATTTGCTGTCGCACACCTACATGGTGCGTTTCACCTATGACCCAAGCGAGGAAACAACGCTGCCCAACGCGGATTACAATATGGTCATGCGGCTGTTTGATGTGCTCCGTGACTATTTTGAGGTGACGGGCTGGAGGCTGACGAAGGACGACACCTACGGCGTGGTTTCATTAATCAGCGAATTTAAGCACAACCGTTATCGCCTTGACCGCTTCACTACGCTGTTTCTGTATGTTTGCCGGCTGATTTATGAAGAAAACCGCGAGAACGAAAACAGCTATCATGTGGTGAAAACCGACACCGCCTCCGTGGTGGAAAAGATGAAAACGCTCGGCTTGTTAAAGGGCGGAAAAAGCAACCAAAAGGAGCGCCTGGACGCGCAAAGCGCACTGGCGCATTTCAATATTATTCAGAAAATGACAAGTTCTCCGTGGAGCAAGGACGGAAATGAGCTTTTAATTTTGCCGTCGATTTTGACGATTATCAGCAACCAAAGTATTAACGCCATGAAAGCGGAGCTTGACGACATGAAGCTCGCGGAGGACAGCGACCATGAAACTGCTAAAGAAACTATTGCTGATTAACTGGCACTATTTTTCTCACCAGCTGTTGGAGTTTGAACAGCTCAACTATATGACAGGCGTGAACGCGTCGGGAAAATCGACCATTATCGACGCGCTGCAATTGGTGCTGCTCGGCGACACTGCCGGAAAGTATTTCAATAAATCGGCAAGCGGTAAGAGCGCCAGAACGCTGGACAGCTATCTATGCGGAGAGCTCAACGACAGCGCTGACGGCGGTTATCACTATCTGCGAAACGGACGTTTTACGAGCTATGTGGTGACGGAATGGTATGACGACGTGAAGCGCCGCAGTTTGACCTTCGGCGGTATCTTTGACGTCTATTCGCCGAACGACAAGACAACGCGCTTCTTTAAATATATCGGGCAGATTCCGAATCATCATTTTATCGAGTCGCGTGTGCCGTTGGATATTCCGAAGCTCCGGGATTATTTCAAACGCGGTGATGTCAAAGAACCCCGTTTCTTTGATTCGGGCAAAGCCTACCGTGACGAAATATATGCGCTTCTGGGCGGCTTGCGCGATAAATTCAGGGATTTGCTGAAAAAGGCGGTTGCCTTCAATCCCGACAACGATATGCAGCGGTTTATTACCGAGTTTATCTGCGATAACGAAAAGAGCATTGATATCGCGCCGATGCAGGAGAATATCCGCAACTACAAAAATCTTGAACGCACCGCCGATGAACTTACGCAGAAGAAAGAGGCGCTGGAAAGGATTGCGCAATGCTTTGAGGACTGCGAGAAAAACCGACAGAGCGCGATATTGTATGCCTATTTAATTGACCGCGCGGCAATTCAATCGCTGGAAGAAAACCTGCGCAGTCTGCGGCAAAAAGAAAAGACCGCGTCCGACAAGCTGCTGAATGTGCAGGAAAACCTCAGAATGGAGTCGGAGAATCTTCAAATCCTGCGGAATCAATACGAAGAACTGCGTTTGCAGCTGCATAATGATGAAACTGAACGGCGGCTGCGTGAAATTGAGGAACGGATGGCGCAGTTGGAGCAGGCAATCAGCCGTGCGCAAAGTGAATACGATAAGGCACAGGGGCATTTCAACCGCGTGAAACTGCATTTTGACCGCGCCGCCAATGATTTGCTGAGCCGGAAAAGCCGTATTCGTGAAGCGGAAGCGACAACGGAAATCTATCTTGACAGCCTGCTTTCCATCGCGGAACAGCTGCGGCAGGCGTATGACGAATCAGAAAAACAGCGGCAAAATGATTTACTTTCCATTGTTCGCTTGCTTTCTGACTTCAAGGAAACCGCCGCCGTGCTGTTTTCCAAATCGGAGGAAAACTTAAAGCAGACGGAAGAAGCGCTCCGTTCCCTGTGTACCGAAAAAGAAAGCCTGGAGAAGGGCAGATTCCAATTTCCGCAAAACGCGCTGGATTTGAAGCAGGCGATTATCTCGCAAATCAAAGCCAATTACGGAGAATCCGCCGAGGTCGTTTTGGTGGCGGAAGCTGCCGAGATTCGCGGCGACCGCTGGCGCAATGCGATTGAGGGCTACTTAAACACGCAGAAGTTTTACATCATTGTGCCGCCGCAATATGTGCGGCTGGCTGTCCGCGTGTTCGACCGCATCAAGCGCGAGAAAAAGGTCTACGACACCGGCGTTGTCGATACCGAAAAGATACTGAAAAAGCAGCCGCGTGCGGAAAAAAACAGTCTGGCGGAGGAAATCGAGACCGACAATCCTTACGTCCGCGCGTATCTGGATTATCTGTTGGGCAGGGTGATGAAGTGCGATACACCCGAACGGATCCGCGATTATCCTGTTTCCATCACCGATGAGGGCTTGCTGTACAAAAACTATGTCGTCCGTGCGCTCAACCCGAAGCTGTGGGCGCATCCGGCAATCGGTCAGAACGCGATTGCCCTGCGACTGCGTGAAATTGCATCCGAAATTGCCGCGCAGAAGCAGAGAACCGAAACCTACATCACCTTAAAAGCCGGCGCGAAAGCGTGCAGAGAGATAGAAACCTATTCGCAAAGTGACGCGGATCGGCTTTTGGATACGGCAAAACAGCTGGCGGACTGTGATTCATTCCGTCAGGAAATCAAGGCTTTAGAGCAGGAGCGCTCCGTTTTGGATATGGGCAACCTGATTGTCCTGCGCGAACGGGTACAGGACAAAAAAGAGGAGATAGACGCGTCGGAGCGTGAGTGCCGGAGCTTGCAGGAAGCATCCGGTGAAATCCGCGGCGGCTTGTCGGTTCTCCAAAACGAAACCATTCCCAAAGCGGAAAGCGAAATCCGTGAACGCCGTCAGGCTTTATCCCTGTCCTTTGATGCGGAGTGGGTGGAAGCAACCGGTGAGCCGCGCTATTTAGCGGAGCTGAGCAAGCGCGGAAACGCCGGAGAAATCAGCGCTGCCTTTCCGCGCGAAAAAAGCCGTGCGGAAAACGCCGTCACACGTTTCCGTGAGAATCTGGTCAGTCAGCGCACCAAGTTCAATCACGATTACAAGATGGGCTACGACATCAACGCTGCGGATAATCAGGAATACGCCGAGGCACTGCGCGTGATAAACGAAAACACCCTGCCCGATTACCTGACGCGGATTGCCGACACCAAGAAAAAGGCGATGGAGGAATTTCAGGAGGATTTCCTCGGCAAGCTGAGCGAGAAAATCCGTTCTGTCAACCACGACATCAAGGAGCTGAACTACGCGATTTCAGCCGCGTCCTTCGGTGAGGATACCTACCGCTTCAGGGTCGATCCGAACAGCAATTATGAGCGGTACTACAAAATGATTACCGATGACATGCTGATGGGCGGCTACACCCTGATGTCCAATCAATTCAACGAAAAATACCGCGAGGAAATCAGCGAGTTGTTCGCCGTAATGACAGGCGAGGGTAATTCCTCGCTTGACCAGAGCGAATATGAAAAGCGCGTCGCGCTCTTCACCGACTACAGAACTTACCTCACCTTTGACATTGAGGTGATTAACAAGGACGGCGAAAAGCAGCGGTTGTCGCGGACAATTGATAAAAAGTCCGGCGGCGAAACGCAAACGCCGTTTTACATCGCGGTGCTTGCATCCTTTGCGCAGCTCTACCGCATGGGACGGGATAAAAAAGCCAACACCGCGCGGCTGATTATCTTTGATGAGGCGTTTTCCAAAATGGACGGCGAACGCATTGAAAAGAGCATTATGCTCCTGCGCAAAATCGGCTTTCAGGTCATTCTTTCCACGCCGACCGAAAAAGCGGGCGACATCGCGCCGTGGGTTGACCGTATTTTATTGGTACTGCGCAGCGGTAAAACCTCGCAGGTGACGGTGTTCGACAAGGACAGGGTAGGAGAGCTGATCGATGAATGAGCGTTGGAAAAAGGAAATCCTGAACCTTCTCCTTGACAAATACGAGCGCACCGCCGCCTACCAAAAAGGAGAGCTGCCCGACAGGCGCGTGATGCTCCGCTTTTACGACAGCGGCAAAACGGATTTTTCCGCCTATGATATTGACAATCATTTTGTCCGCACCGAAATCAACGAAACCGTGATTGCCATGCAGGCGGCGCATTGGATTGATTTTGAATGGATGCGCGGCGAGGAGCGTCACATTATACGGCGCGTGTGGCTTGATTTTTCAAGCATCGAAGCGGTCTATCAGGCGGCGCAGCGGCAGTCGGCAAAGCAGTCAGCCTTGCTTATGATTCAAGAATTGGAGCAGGAAATCACGGCGGTCAGCACCGATTGGATCATCGCCTATTACAGCGAAACCAAAGCGTATATCGAAGCAAAAAACCGCTTGGGCAGCCGCCTTCCGACAGACAAAACGGAGAGAAACGCATTGTACCAAATGCTGCGCTTTATTGACAGTCATTCCTTTACCTCGCTGACCGAGCGCGTCTTTTCGGAAAAGTGTTTTGGCGATTCCAAATTTTTTGAAACGCACATGAAGTCGGCGCTCCTTACCATCATGCGCAAAAACGTCAGCCGTGAAATGACGGACGCGGAGCTGCTGCAAAGCATCGGCATTTCGCGTTATCCCGAACCGCTGGAGCTGCGCGGCGGCGTTGTCATCAACCGAAACGAAATGAGCGTGTTCCAAAGCGGCTTTTGTCTTTATTCCGATGAGGTTGACTCGGCGAACATCACGATTCCCAACACCGTTACAAAAGTGCTGACAATCGAAAACCGCGCGAATTTCTTTGCGTATCAGCAAGCCGCTGATGAATTGGTGATTTATCACGGCGGACATTACAGTCCGTCCAAGAAAAAGCTGTTTGAAAAAATCGCCGCCGCCATGCCGAAGAATAGCACATGGCTTCACTGGGGCGATATCGATCTCGGCGGCTTCCGTATGCTCCTGCGCCTGCGGACGGAGATACTTCCCACCGTTCAGCCCTACCGCATGAACATACCGGAGCTGAAAGCCTACCGCGATTTTGCCCAACCGTTTTCCGGCGATTACGCGGAAAAACTCCAAAAGCTCAGCGAAGAAGCGCTTTTGCACGATTGCAAAGCGTGTATCGACTATATGCTGACGCATAAAATCCGGCTCGAACAGGAAGCCATGCTGACATAATGCAACAAAAAAATCGCCCCGGCAGGCGTACAATCATGACGAGGTGATTGTATGAACCGGGACGATTTTTTCAATTTATTAGCTGCCAATCAATGGTCAAACGCCGCCTGCATGGGCTATGCCATCAAAGCCTGCAAAGCAATGGATTATTCCGAAAAGGAAATAAGCGAATTTGTCATTACCCTCAACGCCATGTTTTCCAACTTCACGCCGGAAGAAGCAGAGGAGGAATACAGGAATTATTGATGATGAACTATTTTTCTTGCCTTTTCGGATTGGTTGTGCTACAATTTTAACGGATTATTGTATAAAGGATTTACACAACAAATGGAAAGTAAAATGGAAAGCTTGCTGAACGTTATAAGGTATCAGGTGTTCGGCGGCGAAAAACCCGAAATAAAGAGTGACAACGCGTCGGCTATACTTCAAGAAGCAAAAGCTCAGACGGTGTTTCTGTCCGCGTTTCCTTATCTGAAAGATAAGCTAAGGAAAGAAAACAGTTCAGAATATCTCAGGCAGCAGGACTTTTTCCTTGGAGAGATTGTCAACAATACAAATAATTTTATGGAACATGATGAACTGCATCGCCTGATGGCGGAACATCATATTCCGTACTGCACCCTGAAGGGGATGGCGTCAGCGTATTATTATCCCGAGGCTTCGCTCAGAACAATGGGTGATGTTGACTATCTGGTAAGAGAAGAAGATTTTGAGCGCGCAAAAAAAGTTGTTCTGGACGCGGGATTTACGCTTGCTCACGGCGACAGCCAAAGAGGCAAGCATATTGCCTTTAAGCGTGCGCCGAGGAGCGTCTGGGAACAGCATCGCAGCTTTGACACATCGGAAGGCGCCGTTGGCAAGCTGATTGCCGGGGAGATTGATACGGCTATCGAAACCGCGGAGCAAATCACGCTTGACGGCGCGACCTGTATGATTCCCGACGCGTATCACCACGGTTTGATTATGCTGCTTCATGTGATTTCGCATTTGACAAGCGAAGGAATCGGCTTGCGGCATTTATGCGACTGGGCGGTTTTTGCCGAAAAGCTGAGCAGCGAGGCTTTTGAAGCGATTTTTGAGAACAAGCTCAAGCAGTTTGGCTTGTGGCGTTTTGCGCAGATTCTGACGCTTGTTTCGGAAAAATACCTTGGCATTTCACACAAAGCGTGGACGGATAAATCAGATGTATCCAATCAGCTGCTGGAAGCACTGATGGAGGATATTCTACACGGCGGCAATTTCGGAAAAAAGGATATGAACCGCTACCGTGAGATAAAGTATATCTCTAACCGGGGCGAGCGGACGGTTGATGACAGAAATGTTTTCCGGCAAGTGATGACGACGCTCAACAAAAAAACTTTTACAGACTATACATGGATTGAAAAACGCAAGGTGTTTCTTCCGGTCGGCTGGATTGCCGAGGGAGGCAAATATGTAGGGCTGCTGCTGTCAGGTAAGCGCAAAAACAAGGGTACAGCGGCTATGCTGAAGGAAGCGTCGTCCCGCAAGGAAATCTACAGCCGGCTGCGCTTGTTTCAATCGGAATCATGACGATGAATAGGATTTTTCACGATTTTTATGTGCAGCCCATGCTGCAGGTATATATCGAGACAATCGCGCTTTATCTTATATGGACAATCATGGCGGCGCTGCTCAGGGGCAAAGCGCGGCGTTATCTGGCGCGTGTTGTCGTGGTGCTCTCATTGATTCTTATACTATGTTTCACAGCTTTCGGCCGCGGCGTGTCCGATTACCGTGTGCTTGAGCTGGCGCCTTTTATTTCTTTTGAAAAAGCGAAACTGGAGCCGGAGTTTTATCGGACAATGTATATGAATATGCTGTTGTTTTTGCCCTTGGGCTTATCACTGCCGTTTGCGCTGCCCGAGAAGTGGAGATTCAGAGCGCTGATTGCGGCTGTAGCCGGCTTTTTGTTGTCGGTCAGCGTTGAGGCAATCCAGTATGGTTTCGCTATCGGCAATTGTGAAACAGATGATGTTCTGATGAATACCCTCGGTACCCTGATTGGCGTATCGTCCTTTGGCATTGTCTGTTTAATTGAAAAGATAAAAAAACGGAAGCGGCATGACACCCGATTATCATAGCGGTGTGTTTGGATAAAATCGCGGATTTGTTTAGTAAAATGTTTCTTTACAGAGGTGAGCTTCTGAAAATTTTGGCTAAAACCGAGATTTTTACGATTAGTCTTGCAGGCTAACTTTATGTGTGATAAAATGAGTTTTGAAAGCCAAGATTTGGCAAAGCTTATTTAAGGGAGTATACATGATGAAAATTCCGTTTTCCCCGCCTGATATCGGCGAGGAGGAAATTAAGCTGGTTACTGAGGTTTTGAAAACCGGTTGGATTACCACCGGTCCCAAAACGAAACTGCTGGAAAAGAAAATCGGAGATTATTGTCACACCGGTCAGGCGGTTTGCCTGAATTCGCAGACCGCGTGTGCCGAAATGACCTTGCGGATTCTGCGTGTAGGCCCCGGGGACGAGGTCATTGTGCCTGCCTATACATATACCGCAACGGCTTCCATCATCTATCATGTCGGTGCAACGCCGGTAATGATTGACTGTAAGCCCGGCTCTTATGAGATGGACTACGACAAAATGGAGGAAGCCATCAACGAGCGCACCAAGGTGATTATCCCCGTTGACCTTGCCGGCGTTGTTTGTGACTATGACCGTATTTACGAGGCTGTCAGAAGAAAGCGCGATTTGTTCCGCCCGAACGGAAAGATTCAGGAATTGCTTGGCAGAGTAGTCATTATGGCGGACGCGGCGCATGCATTTGGCGCGCAGTGGCACGGTCAGATGTGCGGAGAAATTGCCGACTTTACGAATTTCAGCTTTCACGCGGTCAAGAATATGACTACCGCTGAAGGCGGCGCTGTGGTACATCGTCTGCGCAACCGCATTGACGAAGAAAAGATGTACAAGCAATATATGCTCTGGTCTCTGCATGGTCAGACCAAGGACGCTTTTGCCAAGAATACCGGCGCTTCGTGGGAATATGACGTTGTGGATACGCAGTACAAGTGCAATATGCCTGACGTGCTGGCAGCAATTGGATTGGCGCAGTTCGAGCGTTACGACAAAATGCTCGACCGTCGTCACGAGCTGATTCGTTATTATAACGAGGAATTCAGGAATCTTGATATCCAGGTGCTCAACCACGCCGATGAAAACCATCGCAGCAATGGTCACCTTTACTTTGTCCGCTTTAACGGCAAGGACGCGGATTTCCGTAATGAGTTTTACAATAAGATGGCGGAAAACGGTGTTATGTGCAACGTCCACTTCAAGCCTTTGCCGATGCTGACTGCCTACAGCAGCAGGGGATTTAAAATTGAGGACTATCCGTTTGCCTACGCGCAGCATAAAAACCAGCTGACCTTACCGATGAATTCGGTGATGACGGACGCTGAGGCGGAGTATGTAGTCAAGACCTTTAAAAAGGTTTATGATGAAATGGTGTAAACAAATCAATATCATAATGTTAGGAGCAAACCGCGGTTGGGTTTGCTCCGCTTTTTCTTTACAGCAAACAGCAGGTTGAAATTACCTGAAAGATATGATATGATTAATCATGATGAAAAATTATTATAAAAAGCAGGAGATTATTATGTCGGCATTCAGCGGAGCAACATTAATGATAACCGGCGGTACGGGTTCGTTCGGCAACACCGTGCTCAAGCATTTTTTATCAAGCGATATCGGTGAAATCCGCATTTTTTCGCGTGACGAAAAGAAGCAGGATGATATGCGCCATGATTTGCAGGCGCGTTTTCCCGATTACGCCAAGAAAGTGAAATTCCATATCGGCGATGTACGAAATGCGCAGTCAATTAAAGACGCGATGTGGGGTGTGGATTACGTATTTCACGCCGCAGCGTTAAAGCAGGTGCCTTCCTGCGAGTTTTTCCCGATGGAAGCGGTGCGCACCAATGTGGAAGGAACCGATAATATGCTTCACGCGGCGATAGACTGCGGCGTCAAGCGCGTGGTGTGCCTTTCTACGGACAAGGCGGCGTACCCGATTAACGCGATGGGCATTTCCAAGGCGATGATGGAGCACGTCATCTACGCAAACGCCCGTGTGGCTGCCGAGCGAGGCGGTACAGTGATTTCCTGTACGCGCTACGGCAACGTTATGTGCAGCCGCGGTTCGGTGATTCCGCTGTTTATCGACCAGATTAAGGCAGGCAATCCGATTACGATTACCAACCCCGAAATGACCAGATTTTTAATGAATCTCGACGAAGCTGTCGACCTCGTAAGGTTCGCGTTTGAGCACGCGAATCCCGGCGATTTGTTTATTCAGAAGGCGGACGCGTCCACTATCGGCGTTCTGGCAAAGGCGATACAGCAACTGTTCGGAGACACCGGAACGCGCATTATCGGTACAAGACACGGCGAAAAGCTCTATGAAACCTTGATGACGCGTGAGGAGCGCTTGCGCTCGGAGGATATGGGCAACTATTTTCGTGTTGCTGCCGATAACCGCGACCTCAACTACGATAAATACTTTATCAAGGGAGAAGTGGCGACCGAAGCGGACGAGTCCTACACCAGTCACAATACGCGTTTGCTGGACGTAGAGGGAACCGTTCAGAAAATTCTCACCACCGATTACGTACAGGAGCAGTTGGCAAGATGAATCAGGTATCCTTTCAAAACAACGGAAAACTCAAGCTGTTAATCATCGTCGGCACGCGTCCGGAGATTATCCGCTTGGCGGCGGTGATTAACAAGGCGCGCCAATATTTCGACACGGTTTTGGCGCACACCGGTCAGAACTATGATTATAATCTCAACGGCGTGTTCTTCAAGGATTTGCGGCTGGACGACCCCGACGTCTATCTCAATGCCGTCGGCACTGATTTAGGTGAGACGATGGGCAACATCATCGCGAAATCTTATCAGCTGATGGCGGAAATCAAGCCCGACGCGGTGCTGGTATTGGGGGATACCAATTCCTGCCTGAGCGTTATCGGCGCAAAGCGCCTGCATATTCCGATTTTCCATATGGAAGCAGGCAACCGCTGCAAGGACGAATGTCTGCCCGAAGAAACCAACCGCCGCATTGTTGATATCATCAGCGACGTGAATATGGCGTACTCCGAGCACGCGCGCCGTTACCTTGCCGATACAGGACTTCCGAAGGAGCGCACCTACGTCACCGGTTCGCCGATGGCGGAGGTGCTGCACAGCAATCTGGACAAAATTGAAGCGTCGGATATTCACGCGCGACTTGGTCTTGAAAAGGGAAAATATATTCTGCTTTCCGCTCACAGAGAGGAAAATATCGACACCGAAAAGAATTTCACCTCGCTGTTCACGGCTATCAATAAGATGGCGGAAAAGTACGATATGCCGATTCTCTACTCCTGCCATCCGCGCTCCAAAAAGCGCTTGGAGCAAAGTGGTTTTGAGCTTGACAAGCGCGTGATTCAGCATGAGCCGCTCGGCTTCCACGATTATAACTGTTTGCAGATGAACGCGTTTGCGGTCGTCTCCGACAGCGGCACATTGCCGGAGGAAAGCAGCTTCTTTACCTCCATCGGCAAGCCCTTCCCGGCAATCTGCATCCGCACCAGCACCGAACGCCCCGAAGCGCTCGATAAGGCGGACTTTATTCTCGCGGGTATCGACGAAAAGAGCCTGCTGCAAGCCGTTGACGTCGCGGTGGAGATGAATCAAAACGGCGACCTCGGCATTCCGGTGCCTGATTATACGGACGAGAACGTGTCGGACAAGGTCATCAAAATCATCCAGTCCTACACCGGCGTTGTCAATAAGATGGTGTGGAGGAATTACTGATGAATATATTGGTCACCGGCGCGAAGGGCATGGTCGGTCTTGCCTTGTGCGCGAATTTAAGGAATATCCGCGACGGAAAGAACCGCACACGTCCGAATATTCAGATTGATGAAATATTTGAATATGACATTGATAATTCCTTTGAAGAATTAAATACTTATTGCCAAAAGGCGGATTTTGTGTTCAACCTTGCCGGTATCAACCGCCCGAAAACCAACGACGAATTTATGCAGGGCAATTTCGGCTTTGGCGAAACGCTTTTGAATACGCTGAAAAAATACGATAACAAGGCGCCGGTTATGCTGTCAAGCTCCATTCAGGCAACGCTGCTAGGCCGCTACGGTCAGTCCGATTACGGCAAAAGTAAGCTGGCAGGGGAGGAGCTGCTGTTTCAATACGGCGAAGAAACCGGCGCGAAGGTGGCGGTTTACCGTTTCCCGAACCTGATGGGACACAGCCGTCCGAACTACAATTCCGCTGTTTCCACCTTCTGCAACGCGGTGGCAAATGACCTGCCGTTTACCGTCAACGACAGAAACGCCGAGGTCGAGCTGCTCTACATTGATGATTTGGTGGAGGGTATGTTTGACCTGCTCGAAGGCAGGGAAAAGCACTGCGATTACGACGGCTTAATTCCAGTCGAGAATAAAAACGGCAGATATTGCTATGTTCCGCAGACCTATAAGGTTACGCTCGGCGAGATTGTGGACTTGCTGCAAGAATTTAAGCGGCAGCCGGAAACACTGGTAGTTCCCGATATTCCGGATAACAGCTTCGCTAAGAAGCTCTACAGCCTCTATCTCAGCTATTTGCCTACTGATAAATTCAAATTCGCGCTCAAAATGAACTGCGACGACCGCGGTTCCTTTACCGAGCTGCTCAAAACCGCCAACTGCGGTCAGTTTTCCGTCAACATCAGCAAGCCCGGTATCACCAAGGGACAGCACTGGCACAACTCAAAATGGGAATTCTTCATCGTTGTTTCGGGCAGGGCGCTGATAGAGGAGCGGAATATCCATACCAACGAAAAAGTATCGTTTGAGGTTTCAGGCGATAAAATCGAAGCTGTCCATATGATTCCCGGATGGACGCATAACATCATCAATCTGTCCGATACGGAGAATCTTGTCACCCTGATGTGGGCGAACGAGCAGTTTGACCCGAATCATCCCGATACCTTTTTTGAAACGGTATAAGCAATCTGTTTACAAATGTCATTAAACCACAGGTTTAATGACATTTTCTTTTTTGTGCGTTACAATAAAGCCATAACAGATGAAGGAGTGATGAACATGAACCTGAAAGAAGCGTTCCGTTACCAGAACGCACTGGAAAGCATGATTCTCCACGCGGAGGATATCCTCGACAATGAGGAATGCGTCACCCTGACGCGCAGAACGTACCTTTACAAAAAAGCCAATCCCGGCGCAGACAATGAGACCGTCACGGTGATACCGGACACCGAATACTACCGGCAGATAAACGAGCTGATTGAGTTCGCAATTTATCTGGTTAAGCAGCGTGAAACGCTGACCGCGGCAATCAACGCGACCAAGCGGTCGCTTCCGGTTGACCTTGACGGCGAAATCAGCATGAACCGCTACCGCCAGCGGTTGGCAGATGTGTACCGCGGAATGGCGAGAATCAAGTCCAAGGAGGTCACCGAGACAAACGGCGGTGTCGGTTACCGTTTCAACAACGAAGGCAACCAGGTCGCCTACAAATGCGACGTCAGGCGCGTCACGAGCATCAATTTTGACCGGAATATCGTCCGGGATTATGCCGGACATCTCAGCAGTGTCGCCGACAAGGTGTCGCGGGAGCTTGACCGCTGCCTGATTAGCTATGAGGTTGATTTCAAGCCGCAGTTTGACGTCAACGACAGCTTCGATGAAGTATTCGAGCGCTTCACCGATGACGCGTAATCGTCGGCGAAGCGCCCCAGAGGCGCGGAAAGTGCCCGTCGTCTGCGAAATCGGAAGACCGGTTCAGGTGCAGATGAACTATAACGCTGCATGTTTTTACTGGAATTGAAGAAAATAGAAGTCAGTCGCTTCTCTCAATGCCAACCCGACCAACGCCCTAAGTAAACCGTATCTTGTGACCTATCCAACACCAAGACAGCATTTCGCCAATGTAGAATTAATTTGCGTTTTTTTCGGTACGAACAAAGGAGTCGTGCCGACAATTGGTCGGAAGAGGACGTGCCGGCGGGTACCTTCCACGCCTTTGAGAACAGACAAAAAGGAAGGCGCTGTGACTAATACTAATACCTAATAAAAAGTAGACAATCTTTGCGGTCTATTTTCCGCAATACTGCGTTGTCGTCCTTGCAAGGCGCCAGCCTTGCCGCGTCCTTCGCCTTGTCTTGCGAAAAATATCCTCGCAAAATATAAGTCTACTTTCTATCAGGAATTAGTATAAAATCTTCCATCTTTACAGTGCCCTCTTTTTCGCAGCAATTATGTGAAAAAATGTTAAAAAACGAATACAAGCCGCCGTGAAGGATAATACACGGCGGCTTGTTTTTATTCAGCGAAAGCTTTACCAGGGGAAAGGCAGCTTGGTGTATTTTATCGGACAGTTCATAAAAACATCTCAAAGCCGAGGTGCTGTCCGGACAGCCTTCCAAATAATTGAAATACCGCATAAATCATGAAAAAATAGATACAACTTATTGCTGCGCCAAGATGACTAAATCGCGGTTGTCAACGCTGCCGTCGTTGTTCATATCGGCGTTTGCCAGCGCGTTGCCGCTCAGAAGCTCCTTGCCAATCAGGTGGTTCATCAGTGCCGTGACATCCGCACCGTTCACCGTGCCGGTGCCGTTCAGATCGCCGCGTTTACTGACGGAAGTCTCATTTGGTTCGGAATGTTGCCCTTCCGACTGCTCCGCTTCCTCCACGGAGACCACGCTGCCGTCAAATACCGCCTTTTTCCTGCCGGCTGCGGCGAGTAACTGCCCGTCATTGTCGGTGAAAAGCCTGTCCGCCGTCCGGACTGCCAGACGGTCGGCAATCCGCTGTGTGCTGCCGTCGTACAGGCAAATCAGCTTGCCGTCGACGTAAAGATACCCTGCGCCGGCATTGCGCAGTTCCGTTTCGGGATTCGCGCTAGCGCAGAAAACTATGTTGTTGCCGTCTATTTGGTAGATATCGCCGTTCGCGTCCATGCCATAAGCGCTTCCGTCGTTGCAAAATAATTGCACCGCCTCACGCGGAAGGAACGTGTCGCCGAGGTAATTGCCGCTTTTGTCAAATCGGCTGACGGCAGTGCCGGTCGAGGTAGGGGAGATGATGTAGATTTGCGCATCGTCTGCCGCAAATCCGGTCAGAGAGAAATTCCGGCTGCCTTCCAGAGCGGTGATGGTGTATCTGCCGCTGTTCATATCCAGCGCCAGTACGCTGAACTGATTGACGCGTGTTTTGAGCAGGGCGCAGGTCGTCTGAGCGTTATGACAGACCATGCGTATCACGCCGTCCGTCGTTACCGACCGCGTGACGTCGTCCGACAGTACTTTCTCGGAAACCAGCGTGCCGCCGTAGTATCCGTAAAAATACGCCGCGTCTGTTCCGCTGTAGGCGTAGACCTTCTTGCAGCTGCCAAGCTCCTCCCCAACAGCGGAAAATGAGACAGAAAAAGCCGTCAGCCCGACAAGCACCGCCAACATCAGACAAATAATCCGTTTTCTCATATCCTCACCCCTTTCCATTGTAACACAACAAATCACCATTTGACAAGACCGGTTTTTTTGTGTATACTAATAATTGCAAAACGCGCCTGTGATTAGTGAGAGAATATGCCGGATTTAGGTAACACTACCTCGGTGAAAGGAAAGATTTACATATGAATAAACCAAGCAAAACATTGTTGATAACAGATTTGTGTTTGTTTGCTTTTGCTGTTGGGTTCTTTTCTGTTTGCTCTGTTTTGAAAAATCTTTTTCCGGTTACAGCTTCCCCCGTCAACATTTGTCTTTCCGCTGTATGTGCGCTGGCTGTCATTTTGCTTATGCTGTTTCAGTATCGCGGCAGACAAGCTGTCGGCGTTATCAATATCATTGTTTCTTTTGCTCTGTCAATCGCGCTCTATGGTGTTTATCACTTGCCTGTATTCGCCTTTATCGGTGAGAAAGGGATTCAGAACGGCATTTGTGGATTATTTGTTTTCACATTATTTTCACGCTTTGCACTGAACCTGTCGGTCTACTTAAAAAATAATTACGGCTACGCGGTTACATCATCCAATCTGCGCGCGAATGTTCAGGGAAGAGGCGCGATAACAGGTGCATATGTAATAGCGAAAATATTGAAAGTTTATGCCATTTTTGTATTCGTCGGCGGTATTGCTATCGCAATGTTTAACGCTTTCTTCTCGGTCATTGATATGAGTGTTCCTTATCAAATGATTTTTCTTAATAAAACCTTGGCAGAAGTTATGAAGCATTAAACCCTTTGCGCAATAACAAAACAATTAAATAACAGATAAATATCGGGTTTTGCGACCTGATTTTTATAAAACGCGCCTGTGGTGGAACTGGCAGACACGCTAGATTTAGGTAACGTCACCTCGGTGTAACAATTAAATAAGAGATAAATTTCGGGTTTTGCGACCTGATTTTATAGATTTGCGGGTATGGCGGAACTGGCAGACGCACAAGATTTAGGTTCTTGCGGAAGACTCCGTGCAGGTTCAAGTCCTGTTACCCGCACCATAAAGGATATGCAAAAAAGATATATCCCTGAAAAAGCCCGATTTTATCGGGTTTTTTCACGTTTTAGGGGCGTGATATTTTTGTCACGAAATATGGATGTAAAACGGATTTTTCCAAGACTGACAGGAACTGAACTTCCGTAATAGATAAGGTATAATAAAATGCGCAAAAACAAAATGGCATAAAAAAGAAGACATAGTTTGCAGAATCTGGTAGAATGAAGTTACGACACAAAACATTCTGAAAGGAGACAACAAACTATGTCCAAGAGAATTGTACAACTAAATGAAGAAGTAATCAAGGGGGAAA
>CAMVTS010000012.1 GCA_947170465.1 uncultured Clostridia bacterium | reverse complement strand
CCGGCCGGATTATCTGCGTTACCGCGCTTATGTTAATTTCTGGTACTATACCAGACCCTTCCGTCGTGCATACAGCTTTGGCAAGAGAAAGACCTCGCGGCTGTTCGGCAAATTGAAGAAAAACGTATCCGAAACTAATACTATTCTCTAATAAAATCCTTTAACATCTGCCGTGTAAAATTCCGCAGAACTGCGTTGTCTTCCTCGGAATCCGTCAGGATTCCTGCGTCCTCCGCCTTGTTCTGCGGAATTTTCCATCGACATCTGTTTTAAAGTCTTTTATCAAAGAATAGTATAAATAAAGGCGTCCGTTGACCGGACGCCTTTTGTCATGCATTTTCATTTGTTACAGCTTTGGCGTTTATTACGCTAAGCACGTGTTTCAGGCGCGTGTATTTGCCTTCCAGCAGGGATCTGAGACCAAACGCGGCAATCGGAATCATCAAAGGCAGATAGGTGAGTGCGTATTGCGATTTTGCTTCAAAGAGCAGGTGATAGCCAAACGCGCCGAGCAGAATCAGCGGCAGGAAAACCGTTTCCAGGCACAGCTTCCTGCGCACAAACAGCAGATAGATGCCGGCGGCGAACAACAGCAGCATGCACTGCATCTGGAAGTTGAAGTACACCTCCAGGAACTGACCGGTACCGCCGTTATAGATATTGTTGGCAAAGTCCGAGAGCGGCAAGGTATGATCCTTGACCTGACTGATCCAGATACACTCGTAGGTCGGTTCATTCCACTGGCTGAGAATCTTGTTGCTGAAGAAGCTGAACATCACGTCGGGCTGCGAGGTAAAGTAATTCATTCGCTGACTGATGTGCTGACCGGCAATCTGACCGGCAATATCCGCATCATAGCCTGCCTGATAATAATCCTCAACAGCGGTTTTGGAATACCAACCGGGAGCCATTGATGAATTCTGCAAGCCCATATCCAGGAAGCCGGACTGCGGCACGCCTTTTTCAAAAGGAACCTGCGTTTTGGTTTCGTACACCCTTGCCGGAATGGAAGGAATCAGCACGCACAGAATACAAACGGCAACGCCGAAGGCGATACTTTGCCATTTTTTCTCGCGGACAGCGTGCACAACCAGCACGATGACAAACGCCGCCAGATAAATGAGGTTGTTGTACTTGACAAAGACCGAGAGCGTCAGCAGCAGGGCAGACGGAATCAGCCAGACATAGCGGCTTGTGCGGAAATATTTGAGAAGGAACAGGCAAGCCCACAGCGCGGCGGACATACCGATGATGTTGCCGTAAACGTAGGTGCAGAAGAAAATCGGCTGCAGACAGCCGGCGAGCATGATGATAGTGATAAACTCAATGCCTCTTCTTTTGATAAGCAGATAAGAAATTCTGGCGACCGTGAAATACGCGGAGGATAACGCCAGCACGTTCGCAATCTGAATCGGCATGGAGCTCCCGGTGCCGAAAATCCGGTAAAACAGCTCACTGAACGCGACAAAGCTGAGCTGATAGGGGTAATAGTTGTAGTAGGAGTGATAGTGGAAATAATCCGCGAAGTAGGCTTCCGGATTATTGTTTACCATCGTAGAGTAGCGGCCATTTGCTGCCTGAGTGGCGGTTTCGAAGATGATACCGCTGTCGGCGGCAGGCTCGGAGGTGACGAGAAAAATCCACGACATCCCAAGCAGCAGCACCCAGACGACCAGAATGATTTCCATGACGCGCAGGTTGATTTTCGCGAAGAAATCGCAGAACCTTCTCAGCCAGAAGAGCAGCGCGAAAAACAGCGTGGTAAAGAACAGGTTGAGCACAAGGTTGTCCGTCTGATACTGTATTATTTCCGCGTCGATGTTGGTTTTGTCAAACACCGAGGTCTGGAAAAAGCTCATGATGGCAATGTAGCCGAAGACGATAAAGGTCAGCACGCCGAGAATGGTAACAACAACGCTCTCAAATTTAGAAGCTTTCCGGATGGTCTGGACGGTGTTGGATTCAGGATTCATCAGCGGTCACCTGCTGTTCAAATTCCTGCTTGACCGCGCGCACAAAGAGCTTGCGGATACAGTCCTCAATATCAGCGCCCTCAAAGAGCACCTTGTAAACGCTTTCGACAATCGGCAAATCCACGTCGTATTCCTGACCGAGCTGATAGAGCGCCTTGGAGGTCATCACACCCTCCGCGAGCTTGTCAAAGCGCTTTCCCTGCACAAAGTCCTCGCCGAACTTGCGGTTGTGGCTCCAGGGGGAGAAGAGCGTCGCCTCATAGTCGCCCAGGTGACACAGACCGTAGGCGCTGAACTCGTTGCCGCCCAATGCGGCAATCAGCCGGGCAATTTCTCTGGTACCGCGTGCCATCAGCGCGCCCTTGAGAGAGGTATAGTGCAAACCGTCAAGAATACCGGCGGCAATACCGATGACGTTTTTTGCGGCGGCGCCGATTTCGTTGCCAATCAGGTCAGTGCCGAGATAAAAGCGGATTAAATCGCTGTTAAACGCCTTGACAAGCTTCTCCTTGACAGCCTGGTTGCTGCTGTCAATTACCATGCAGTTCGGGATTCCCTTCACATAATCCTGCGGATGACCGGGACCTACCCAGACGGCGACGGGGGTTTTACTCTCGTCCACAAAATCGCCGACAACCTGACTCAGGCGCTTGCCGGTGGCGACCTCAACGCCCTTCATGCACAGGACGATGATTTTGCCGCCGAGGTTATGCTTAGCGATATCTGTCATGTATTCGCGCAGATGCTGCGAGGAAATGGAAATCACAATCACCTCAGCGTGACCGACAGCGACAGCGAGGTCGCTTGTCATGCGGATAGAATCCGGAAAGCTGAGATAGTCGTTATGCCGCTCATCGCGAAGCTGAATGAATTCAGGCGCGTCCGCAAGACCGCTGCTTATCACGTCATGGCCGATTTTATCGAGATACCACGCGATGCAGCTGCCCCAACGGCCGCAGCCCAGAACGGATATTTTCATGTACATGTCTCCTGTTAAAGATTGTCAGAAAAAAGGGCATACAAAAAACCCGCCCGACCGTATGATTTAATAATAACCTGCCTACGAGTAGAACAGGTGGGTGCCCACCTCTGTGCTTCAGGCTCCCTTCTTCCGGGTAATGGGAGGTCTGCACACCACACAGAGAGTAAAGCTCCCGATTTAAGAGTTGTAGGGTTATTTTAAAATCATTCACGAATCGGGCAGGCTGTTGTCTAACCCAAAGCGGTATCGAATATACCATTCACTTTTTCTATTTCTATTTTACATTGTTTTTTGTGATTCGTCAAGGGGAAACTTGCAATAAAAAAGAATATAATAAAAATTAATATTTTTTCAAAAAAGTGTTGACATATTACAAACTGTGTGGTATATTATATTCATTCAATAATAAATGATTTTCTTTCTATGTGCTTGATTACTCCATAAAATTACCTAAAAACCGACGGCGTTTGCTCCGTCGGTTTTTACGTTATGTAGATAATTGATGAAAGTTTTGATACGAAACTTGTATTTTATTCCTGTATGGCATATAATTACAATGAAAATTTATACCTTGATTAAGATGCAGGTGTGCTTATGATTGCTTTTGAAAAGCTGCCTTTGGCGTTTCAGACGCCGGCGGTCAGACCTTACTACGATATTTTGCGCAAAAAACAGCTGTCACGGGTTGTCAAGCGCGTGTTTGATATTTTTGTGGCGCTTGTGATGCTGGTGTTCCTCATCATACCGATAGCCGTGATAGCGGTTGCGGTTCGTCTTGACTCTGAAGGACCGGTGTTGTTCCGTCAGGAGAGAGTCACTACCTACGGCAGGCGTTTCAAAATCTTCAAATTCCGCACCATGGTTGTCAACGCCGAGGCGCTCGGCAGTCAGGTGACGACCAGCGCCGACAGCCGCGTGACCAAAACCGGCCGTTTTCTGCGCAAATACCGTCTGGACGAGCTTCCCCAGGTGTTCAACGTACTCGGCGGCAGCATGTCCTTTGTCGGAACCCGTCCGGAGGTGCCTCGCTATGTAGAGCAGTATGCGCCGGAGTATTACGCGACGCTGCTGTTGCCGGCAGGCATCACTTCGCCGGCTTCTATCCGCTACAAGGACGAGGAAAAGCTGCTTTCCGAGGCGGAAAACGCCGACGAAACCTATCTTCAAAAGGTTCTGCCCGAAAAGATGAAATACAATCTTGATTATACACGCGATTTCGGCTTTTTCTCCGATATCCGGCTGATGTTTCAGACGGTGTTTGAGGTTGCCGGCTCATAAAGAGCGCGCCAAGAGGTTACGATATGACTGCTTTCAAGGAAAAACTGCGCGATACGT
The DNA here is from genome assembly GCA_947170465.1 of uncultured Clostridia bacterium. GTDB lineage: Bacteria > Bacillota > Clostridia > Oscillospirales > Acutalibacteraceae > Ruminococcoides. Next base: position 44,772 of record CAMVTS010000012.1, on the reverse strand, counting down.
CACTCTTTCGGGTGATATACATATTTGATTTGTTTTTCTGCATGGTTTCCTTTGTCCAGGTGGCGGCGTATGTCCTTCTGCCGTTTTTGTTCATCTGGGGACTGTGGCTGGTTTTCTGCAACCAGCGCCGCTTCAATACCTTCTTCAAGATGCGTTTTGGCATTTGGATAGGCGCGTTCCTTGCATTTTCACTGATTACCATGCTCCTCAACCTGACCGAAACGCTGTTGTTTTCGCTGATTATGCAGCTCCATGTGCTGATATGCTTCTTTGTTTTTTACGGCATGCACACCGAACCGGACTTTGATTTCAAGCGCGAGCTCAATCTGGTCGCCAAAGGCCTGGTCATTCTCACCACCGCCTTGAATGTTGTCGGTTTTTTCTGCCTGCTGTTCGGCATTCACTTTGAGTGGAACTTTGAGGACATTTACTGGATATATTTCCCGATTTACGAAAACCGCTTTACCGGTGTGTTCTTTAACCCCAACCTGCTGGGTTTTGTCTCAGTAGCCGCCGTTGTCTGCTGCCACATGATGACGAAGGACGGACTCTACAGCAGCTCCAAAACGCGCCGGCCGGGCATGGGCTTTATCTATGCCTGCGTCGTCATCAATATCTTCGCTTTGATACTCAGCGACTCCAACGCCTCTATCGTACTGGCGCTCGGCTACGTCTGCGTGTATATCACCTACGTCTTTTTCGACAGGCGAGAGGGACTCACGCCGTCGCGCGTGTTTATCAAAATCATCACGCTGCTGCTGGTGCTTGCCGTGTTTGTCAGCTCCTCACTGATGCTGCGCACGGTATTCAAGGCAGGCTTTACGGTGATTACCAGCCGAACTAACGCCCTGGTGGACGTGCTCTTTGACGACAAGCCCATCGAAGGGCTTCCGGACAAGGAGGAAAAAGAGGAGGAAGAAAAGCCGGAAATCACCTTTGACCATGAGAACACCAATATCGACAGCGGCAGATTCAGGCTGTGGCAGGAGTCGATTGACCTCTTCAAGATTTCGCCGGTATTCGGCATATCTCACGGCAATATCGTCTTTTACAGTGAGGAATATTTAAGCGGTGTACTGCAATATAACTACCATCACAATGATTTGCACAACGGCTTTCTGACGATTATCGTCTCTACCGGCGTTATCGGTGCGTTGCTGTTCGGTACCTTTGGCTTCCGCTTTGCCAAGCACGCGGCGCAGCACCTGTTTTTGCGGCGCAAATCCGTCCGTGCCGAGGTATATCCCTGTCTGTTCTCTTTTCTTGCCGCCTATATGGGCTATGCCTTTTTCGAGAAGGCGCTGCTTTACGACATCTCGTTTTTAGTCATGTTTTTCTGGCTGATAATGGGCTACACCTCCTGCTACGTCGCCAAGTACGAGCACCTGATAGAAACGCAGTATCTTTTCCATCAGAAGCGCCTGCGCCGTACCATGCTCTGATTACAAGAAAAACACTTGTATAATTCCATATTTTGTAGTATAATAACCATAGGTATAATTTTTGCCTATGGTTATTTTGATTTGACGGTGATAATGCATGACGCTGTTTCTGAAAAGAACAATCTCTGCGGACAATCCGCTATTTGTCATCTGCGATATGTCCGGCAACGAAAAATATACGGTCAACCGTGTTCAGAGCAAGGTGCTGCCACAGAAGCGCCTGTTGGTTACCGACTCACAAGATAAGCCGGTTGTCCGCATCCGCCGGCTGCCGATAGCCGGCAGCAGCACCTACGCGCTGCGCATGGGCAAAAAGCGCGTCACCTTTGTCAACATCATCACCGCGAAGGGTGTCTATTCCCATTTCTACGGCAATAACTATCATATCCGCGGCACCATCGCCGCCAAGAATTTTGACGTCATCGATGTGGACAACACACTGGTGCTGTCCCACCGAAGACGCCGCGGCTATTGCGAGCTTGATATTTCAGACGGCGCCGACGAGCTGTTCTGCGTAGCGGTTTCGGTCTGCGCGAATATGATGAACATTATCGAAAAAACTGCCCTTCAGGCAGTATAATCCGGGAGGTTACCATGAATAAACTGTTACAGCTCATCCGAAAGAACGCGAATTTCACCACCGCCGAGCTTTCCGCCATGCTCGGAGAGCCGGAAAAACTGATTAAAGAAAAGCTGCACGAATACCACCAAAAGGGTATTATCAAGGGCTACCAGGCGGTCGTCAACTGGGAAGAGGTTGACGACAGCTATGTGGAGGCGCTGATTGAACTGAAGGTAACGCCCAAGAAGGAGACCGGCTTTGACGAGATGGCGCAGATGTGCATGGCGTTTGAGGAGGTCGAGTCCGTCTACCTCATGGCAGGCGTGTATGACTTCGCCCTGATTGTCCGCGGCGAGACCATGCAGGATATCGCCATGTTTGTCGCTAAAAAGCTCTCCACGATTGACGGCGTGCTGTCCACCGGCACCCACTTCATCATGCGCCGCTATAAGGACAGGGGCATGAATCTCTTTGACGCGGAAAACCAGACTGACGAGAGGAGCCTTATTCTCTGATGGATTACCAAAAATATATGAACACCCGGATTCAGAGTGTCCAGCCCTCCGGAATCCGCAAATTTTTTGATATTGCCAACGAGATGAAGGACGTCATCTCGCTGAGCATCGGCGAGCCGGATTTTCAGACGCCGTGGCACATCCGCGACGAGGGCATCCGCAGCCTGACCAAGGGCAAGACATGGTATTCGCCCAACCGAGGCTTTGCGGATTTGCTGAATGAAATCACCAAGTACTACGAAAGACGGTTCGGTATTACATACAGCCCGACAAAGCAGACCTTAGTGACCGTCGGCGGCAGCGAGGCGATCGACCTTGTCCTGCGCGTTTTGGTTGACGAAGGCGACGAGGTGATTATTCCGCAGCCGTCCTTCGTCTGCTACCATCCCTTAACCGTGATGTCAGGCGGCGTGCCGGTTGTCATCAATACGAAAAATGAGGACAACTTCCGGCTGAGAGCGGACGACTTGCGCGCCGCCATCACCGACAAGACCAAGCTGCTTGTCCTGCCGTTCCCGAACAACCCGACCGGCGCGATTATGGAGCGCCATGATTTGGAGGAAATTGCCAAGGTCTGCATTGAAAAGGATATCCTTGTCCTCTCCGACGAAATCTATTCCGAGCTGACCTATGGCGTCAGGGACCATGTTTCCATTGCCTCCATCGACGGCATGTACGAGCGCACGGTTGTCATCAACGGATTTTCCAAGTCCTACGCCATGACCGGCTGGCGGCTCGGCTACGCCTTGGGACCCGCTGAGATTATCGGACAGATGACCAAGCTGCATCAGTACGGCATCATGTCAGCGCCGACCACGGCTCAATATGCCGCGATTGAAGCGCTGCGCAACGGCGACCGCGACGTCAACCGCATGCGCGACGAATACGATATGCGCCGCCGTCTGGTGGTTGACGCCTTCAACGATATGGGCTTGACCTGTTTTGAACCCTTAGGCGCGTTCTATGTGTTCCCCTGTATCAAGTCCACCGGACTCAGCTCCGACGAATTCTGCACGCGCTTAATCATGGAAAAGCACGTCGCCGTCGTACCCGGCAACGCCTTTGGCGAATCCGGCAACGGCTTTGTGCGCGTTTCCTATTCCTACTCGCTCAAGCACCTCAAGATCGCGCTTGAGCGCATCCGTGAATTCTTAGAGGAGCTTCACCATGGAAATTAAGGTCAACGCGCCTGCCAAAATCAACCTCACCTTAGAGGTGCTCGGCAAGCGTCCGGACGGCTATCACGACATCGCCACGATTATGCAGAGCGTCAGTCTCAGCGATACCGTCACCGTCTCCGGCAACGACAGCGGCGAGGTGACGGTTTCCTGCGATTACCCCGGCGTACCCTGCGACGACAGCAATATCTGCGCCAAGGCGGCTTACCGCTTTTTTGACTATTGCCGCATGGAGCCAAAGGGCGTGCATATCTATATCGACAAGACTATTCCCACTCAGGCAGGACTTGCCGGCGGAAGTGCGGATGGCGCGGCGGTGCTGATGGGCTTGAACGCCTTGTTTGACACCAGACTCAAGCCGGCTGATTTGCGCGCAATCGGCGAGAGGGTCGGCGCGGACGTGCCCTTCTGTATCGAGGGCGGCACGAAGCTCTGTACCGGTATCGGCGCGGATATGAAGAAGCTGCCCGCCTTTCACTGCTCCGATATCGTGATTTGCAAGCCCGATACCGTGAGCGTTTCCACTGCCGAAGCCTACCGCAAGGTGGACGCGCTCGGCAAGCATCCGTCCTACTGCGACGAGATGGTCAAGGCGCTCTACAGCCGCGACATGTTCATGATTTCCACCACGATTTTCAATGACTTTGAGCTTGCCCTTCAGATTCCGGAGGTCAGCGACATCAAGCGCGTCATGCTCCAATGCAAGGCGCGGGGCTGCGGTATGAGCGGCTCCGGTTCCGCGGTATTCGCCGTTTTCACCTCCGGCCGCAGGGCGCAGAAGTGCTATGAAACGCTCAAAGAAACCTATCCGCAGACATTTCTGTGCAAGCCGGTAAAAATTGGCTGCGCGGTTGAATAGAACCCCAAAACCTGTCCATACTTTTGATGAAAGGACAGGTTTTTCTTATGAAACAAATCGTCAAAGCCGCCTGCATGGCGTTTATTCTGACCGTCTTATTCTCGCTGATACCGTTTCACGCGCAGTGTGAGCGCATCTCCGGCGATACCTTCCGCCTGCACGTTCTCGCCAATTCCGACAGCGAAGCCGACCAGGCGCTGAAGCTGAAAGTCCGTGACCGGATTCTTTCCGAGTTACAGCCCTTGCTGTCCTCAGCGCCCGACAAGGAAACTGCCGAAGCTGTCGTCAGCGGCAATCTCCAACATTTCGCCAATATCGCCTATGACGAGGTGCTGCAAAACGGCGCGGCATACCCGGTCACCGCTGAAATCACCAACATGTACTTCAGCACGCGCCATTACGACAGCTACACGCTTCCGGCAGGCATGTACGACGCTCTGCGCGTCCGTATCGGCAAGGCAGAAGGACACAACTGGTGGTGCGTTCTCTATCCCGGTATCTGCATTTCAACTGCCGGGGAACGCGACAGACAGGCGAGAGAAGGCTTTGACAGCGGCGAATACGAAATCGTCCGCGACGAACCCTATACCTACCGCTTCAAGGTGGTAGAATGGGTAGAATACCTGCAAAATCTGTTTGCATGAGACCATTTTATCCCATCCAATCTGATATAATGCACCAAAGAAAGAGGTGAGCACATGCTTCAGTTTATCCTCGGACGAACCGGCACCGGCAAAACGCAGACGGTGTACGCGCAAATCCATGAAGCGATACACAATGGCACAGAAAACATCATCATGCTCATACCCGACCAGGTGAGTCTTGAAACCGAAAAGGCGGTGCTCGAATTACTCGGCGCGCCCGACAAGCAGAAGGTAAATGTGTTCGGCTTCGGCAAGCTGTGCCGCTATGTCTTTGAGCAGACGCAGAATCCGCCGGGAGCCGCGATAGACAACGGCACCAGAGCGGTTGTCATGAGCCGCACCCTTGATGATTTGGAAGGCAAGCTGCGCCTGCTCAATCCCCGCAGCAACCGCAGCCTGACGCGGCTGATGCTCAGCACCATGACAGACTGCAAAAAAGGCAGAGTCAGCACAGATCAGCTGAGAGATACCGCCAACGCCGGGAAACTCGGAGACGATTCGCTCAAAAGCAAGCTCCTTGACACCGCCGATATTCTCGACGTATTCTACGGCAGATTGTCGCAGACGCATGTTGACCCTCTGGACGATATTGACCGCGCCGGAGAGCTGTTGCTGACCCATCCGGAGGTGTTCAGCGGCTTCACCGTCTATATCGACGGTTACAGCGGCTTCAATGCCCAGCAGCTCCGGCTGGTGGAATACTTAATCAGCGCCTGCGACCGCGTAACGGTCGCTCTGACGCTTGACCCGGACAATACCCGTGACGAAGGCTTGTTTTCCGCTTCCTGCAAGACCTACGCGCGTTTGAAGCAGTACGCCCGTTCCCAGAACATCACCGTCAAGCCGGCTATCCGCCTCACCGGGGACAGGCGCTTTCACAATGACGAGCTGAAAACCCTGGAAGCCGCTGCTTTCCGCGGCATGCAGTCGCCGGAACCTTATGCCGAACCGCCTGAGCATGTCTTTCTTTATCCGGCGCAGGACCGGTATGACGAATGTGAGTATGCGGCGCGTGAGATTCAAAAGCTGGTGACAAAGCAGGACTACCGCTATGCCGAAATCGCCGTGATCGCGCACGATACCGCCGAATACAGCGGTATGATACACTCCGTATTCGATAAATATCACATTCCCTGTTTTCTCGACGAGCACAAGGAGCTGGACGTTAAGCCGATTGCGCGCGTTGTCAACGCACTGTTCCGTATGGTGCTCGAAAATTTTGAGCGCAGCGATTTTATACTATTGCTCAAAAGCGGACTTCTGCCGTATACCGACAGCGAAATCCGCGATTTTGAGGATTACATATTTGTCTGGAACATCGACAACAACGGCTTCAAAAAGCCCTTTACTCAGAATTCAGCCGGCTTCGGCGCGCCTGCGGAGCAGGATTTCCGCCGCGATAACGCCGAAAAAATCCGCAGGGAAGTTATGACAGCCCTGCTTTCCTTCCGAGAGGCATCAAAGGACTGCACTGCCGGAAGGATAACCGAAAACCTCTATACGCTGCTGACCGAAAACTTCCATGTCCGCGACGGCATGGACAAGCTCTGCCGCCGTCTCGAAAACGGCGAAGCCGAGGCGCTTTCCGACGAGCAGGTGCGCATCTGGGAGCTGTTTTCACGGTCGCTTGACCGCCTTGTCAGCGTGATAGGCGAGGAGCAATTGCCCTTGCGCCGCTATTATGAACTGCTCACCATGCAGCTCAACGCGATTGAATTTGCCGAGATACCGCGCTACCTCGATTCCGTGATTGTCACCAACGCCCAGCGTGTCCGCGATCCGCATTATCGGGCGGTGTTCCTGATAGGCTGCACCGACGGCGTTTTTCCGGCGAATCCCTCAGGCGGCGGACTTTTTTCCGAGTACGAGCTGCAGCTGCTTCTCGACCGGGACTTGCAGCTCAGCGACAGCCCGACCGATTTCGCCAACCTCGAAACCTTTATGGCGTACAACAGCCTCTGCGCCGCGTCTGACCTGCTCTGTTTGAGCTATCCCAAGCTCGAAATCGCGAGCGGCGGCATGCTCAAGCCGTCGGTTCTGGTGACGGAGCTGTGCAGGATTTTCCCGAAGCTGCAGCCAACCGAGCAGACTTCCTCGCAAATCTATTCCGACATGCTCATCAACCGCGAGACGGCGTTTGAGGCATACGCGCTGTCGCTGCAGGACGACAGCGCCGACCTGTCCGCCTTGCGTTCCTTCTTTGAAAAAGATGCCGGCTATAAGGAGCGCCTTGCCGCCGTTGAGAGCGCCGTTGAGCGCGCGCCCTTTGTACTGCAAAATCCGGCGCATTCCGATCAGTTGTTCGGCAAGGTGCTTGTCAATTCCGCCTCCAAGGTGCAGACGTTCTACCAGTGTCCGTTCCGGTACTTCTGCGCCTACGGACTGCGCGTCGACGAAAAGCGCCGCGCTGAAATCGACCCGATAGAGCGCGGCAACCTGGTGCACAGCATTCTCGAACAGTTCTTCAAGACATATCCTTCCAAAGCGGCTTATACATCATTAACCGTCCAGGAAATCCACGACTTTGTTGAAAAGTCCATCCGCGATTACCTTAACGCCTTCATGGGCGGCGGCAGCGACCAGCCCGGATCCTTTGACTTCCAGTTGGAAATGCTCCTTGACAAGACCGTCCGCGTGATTCAGTTCATCATCGAGGAGCTTGAAAACAGCGGTTACGACGTCGAGGACACTGAGCTTGATTTTCCTGAGGACATGCGCGGCTATTCCATCATTCTGCCGGACGGTCACGAAATCCGGATTCGCGGCAAGGTCGACAGGGTGGATATCTCCGCGCAGAAGGATGGGCGCTATATCCGCATTATCGACTATAAATCCAAATCCAAGGCGAAGGGCTTTAATTTCGCCGAGGTTTACTACGGACTGGATTTGCAGATGCTCATCTATCTGATAGCAATTATCCGCAACGGCGCGGCGCGTTACGGCGATTTCCGGCCGGGCGGCGTGCTTTATTCCAATGTGTTGTTCAACGGCTTTTCCGAGACGGAAAGCCGTGAAAAAACCACCGACCGCCTTGTGCGCGACGCGTTCAAGCTCAGAGGACTGTATCTCGACAAAAAGGCTTTCAAAATCGCCGACAAGGAGAGCTTCAGTCCGCAGGCGAGTACCAAGGTGACGCCTGACGAGCTGGAAATGGTATTCAAGAAGGTCGATATGCTCATCAGCCGGATGGGAGAGAACCTATACGGCGGCGTCATTCCGGCGCAGCCCTTCCAGAGCGGCGCGGACAAGGCGTGCGATAACTGCGCCTACACGGATGTCTGCGCCTATCGCCAGAGCGAACCGCGCGTGAACCTGTTTGCCGGCAGAACAAGCGGCAAGCGCCAGAAAATACTCGAAAAAATACAGGAAGATATCGAGGGGGAGGTGAACGGCAATGCCTGAAAAAGCGGTACAATGGACAGACGAACAGCAGGACGCGATTGATTCGCGCGGAACGGTGCTTGTGTCGGCAGCGGCAGGCTCCGGCAAGACCGCCGTGCTTGCGCAGCACGTCATCACCATGATAACCGGCGCGGAGCATATCGACGTTGACAAGCTTTTGGTGCTTACCTTCACGCGCGACGCGGCGGCGGAGATGAAAAAGCGCATCCGTGACCGCCTCGACGAGCTTCTGGCGGACAATCCGTCCGACCTCGCGCTTCTGCGGCAGAAGCAGCGGCTCTACAGCGCCCACATTTCGACCACCGACAGCTTCTGCTCCTCCTTGGTCAAGGAGAATTTCTCCACACTCGGCGTATCGCCGGACTTTCGCATTTCCTCTGACGCGGAGATTCAGACCGTGGCGGTCAAGGCGCTTGACAACGCGATAGAGCCGTTCTATGCCGCCAATTCACCGGATTTCCGAGCGCTGCTTCGTGCGCTTTCATCCAACAATACCGACAGCGGACTGCGCAAGGCGGTGATGGAAGTTCACCAGTTTTTGCAGAATCAGCCCTTCCGTGAGGAGTGGCTGGACGCGCTTGTCAGCTGCTATACCGGGAAGCCCTTCTACGAAACCGAATGGGCGCGCGAGCTGGAGCAGGAAATGCATGCCACTATCGACATGCTGATTGACAGGACAAACCGCTGTCTGACAGAAACCCTGCCGCAGCTGCCGCAAAAATACGCGGATCTCTTTGCGCCGTTCTTCACCATGGATCTGAAATCGCTCGACGAGCTGCGCGACGCTTTGTATGTTGACGGTTTCAGAGGTTGGGTTCTCAGCGGCAAAAAGCTCTTCGGCGAGGACTATCTGCCGCTGCCGGACGTGGAGAAGTCTGACAAAAAAGGAAAAACCGCCCTGTTTAACGAGGCGTATTCCTGCCGGGAGCAGGTCAGAGCGTCAGTGCTTGAAAATATGAACGCCGAGCAGGAGCAGCAGGAGCTCGGCAGCCTGATGATTACCTTCTGCGAGCTGATTCGCGCCTATGACCGTGAGCTTGAGAGCGTCAAGGCGCGGCGCAATATCCGCACCTTTTCCGACGTCAGCCTGCTGGCTGTCCGGCTGCTGGCTGAGCCTTGCTCCGAGCAGGAAGCTGTCTATCGCACCGGCGGGTTTGCCTACCGTCCGACGGCGCTGGCACGGGAGATTTCCAAACGGTTTCACCAGGTTATCCTCGACGAGTACCAGGACGTGAATCTCATTCAGGAGGTGCTTTACAACTGCGTTTCGGACGAGGGTAAAAACCTGTTCATGGTTGGCGACGTCAAACAAAGTATTTACGGCTTCCGCCAGTCCAAGGCAAAGCTCTTTGCCGACCGGCAGAACGCCTATCAGCCCTTTGACCGCACCAATCCTCAGTATCCGGCAACCATTTTCCTCAACAAGAATTTCCGCAGCCGCCATGAGGTCTGCGATACCGTCAACTTTATTTTTTCACAGATTATGCCCTCCTACCGCAAGGAGGAATATCTCAATCCCGGCACCCCCTATCCGGACAATCCGCAGTGCGATACCGAAATTGCCCTGATTGAAAAAAACAATTTCTCTGACGAATTGTCCGTTACCGCGCTCGAGGCCAAGTACACCGCCGGAAGAATTCTGGAGCTCATGCAGTCCGGCTTCATGGTCAGCGACAAAAACGGACAGCGGCCGCTGCGTTTCGGCGATATCGCCGTTCTCATGCGCGCCAAAGCCGCCTCCAAGAGCGACGAGGACGCCAAGCAAAAGGGCAGCGCGGAGTTTGTCCGTCAGCTGTCGCACTATGGCATACCTGCCTATTGCGAGGAAAGCGAAAACTTCTTTGACGCGAAGGAAATCCGTTTACTGCTCAACGTCCTCCGCGTGATTGACAATCCGGCGAACGATATCGCCCTGCTGTCGGTGCTGATGAGTCCGCTGTTCGGCTTCACGCCGGACGATTTGACCGTCATGCGCATGAGCGATACGAAAGCCGGACTCTACCGCTTGCTTTATATTTGCCGCGAGGACGACAGCCCGACCGGCAGAAAATGCGCTGACTTTCTCGAACGACTGACGCGTCTGCGCAATCTCGCGGCGGTCAGCACCGTGGATGAGCTGCTCGAAATCATCTACCAGCGCACCGCAATTGTCGCGGTGACAGCCGCCGTCAACGAGGGCGCTTCACCGACCAAGAACCTCGACCTGATGCGCGTTTACGCGCGGCAGTTCTGCGCAAACGGCTACAAAACGCTTTCGGATTTTAATGCCTACATACAGCGCGTGATCGCCAGTGACAAACCGCTTCCTGCGGCTTCGGGCGTCAAGGCGGACACCGCCGACTGCGTGCAGGTCATGAGTATTCACAAATCAAAGGGACTGGAATTTCCCGTCTGCTTTATCGCGGATACCGCGCGGAAATTCAACGAGATGGAGTTCCGCAACGCGGTTTTGTCGGACAGCGAGGCGTTTGTCGGCTTGCGCCGCTACCAAAATTACCGGTGCGTGTCAAGTCTTGCGTACCGCGCCATCAAGAACAAGCACAAGCGCGAAAACATGGACGAAGAAATGCGCATGCTGTATGTAGCGCTCACCCGCGCGCGTGAAAAGCTGATTATCATCGGAACGGACGGGGAGCTTGACGACAAGGTGCTCCCGACAGCGGCAGCGCTCAGCTCCCCCTACGAAGCCAAGCGCCTGCTGGACTGGATTCTGATGACAGCGGCAAAACACCCGTCCACCCGGGCATTCTTTTATTCGGAAGCGGAACCGGAGGAAACTGATAACCGCTGGATTCTGCGCAAAATTCTGACAGACGACGAGCTGTTCTCCGCAGTAGCGACAGAGCAGAAAAAAGGGGAAGAGCAGGAGAAAACCGCTCAGCCTGATTACCTCGCGATTCTCCGACAAAATCTCGCCTTTGATTATCCCGACAAGGACGTTATCGGCGTACCGCAGAAGGTCAGTCCGTCGCAGGTCTCCCACAGCGAGAGCCGTCAGTACACCGCCAGGGCGCTGGTGGTACCGGGCTTTGCGCGTGATAACACCAAAGCAAGCGCGACAGAAATCGGCACAGCGCATCATGAGTTCCTGCATTACTGCGATTTTGCTGCCGCCAGAGAAAGCCTTGAAGCGGAGATTGACCGCCTGCTGAATACCGGCAAGCTGACGCAGCGGCAGTGCGGCTGCCTTGACCGCGACAAGCTCGCGGCAATCCTGCGCCATCCGCTCTTTGACCGGGTTCTGGGCATACCGCCGGAAAGGGTATGGCGCGAAAAGCAGTTTACCGTGTTCGTCCATCCGTCTGTCACCATGCCGGAGGGTATGACCTTCCGTCAGGACAGAAAGCAGATTGTCGACGGCGAGCTGGACCTCTGCTTTGCCGAGGACGACGGACTGGTGATTGTCGACTACAAAACCGACCGCGTCCATGAGGTGGAGGAGCTGCGCCGTCACAAGCCGCAGCTTGACCTCTACGAAATCGCCATGAAGCAGGTGATGAACCTGCCCGTCAAGGAAAAAATCGTTTTTTCCATCACCCTCAACGACTATATCACCGTCTGACAAAAACCTCCGGATTTCCGGAGGTTTTTCTGGACAACGGCGCTTTCATCTGTTATCATAATACTATCAAAAGAAGGGGGAGAGCCTATGTCTGTCCTGATTCGTCCGGTCACGCTTGACGATACGCCGCGTCTGGTGGAGATATACGACTATTACGTCACTCATACCGCCGTTTCCTTTGAATACGAAACGCCGTCCGCTGCCGAGTTTGAAGAACGTGTCCGGCACATTTCCGCCGAATATCCTTATCTGGTGATTGAGTCAGACGGCAAGGTGCAGGGCTACGCCTACGCTCATGCCTTCATACCGCGTAAGGCGTATCAGTTCTGCTGTGAGCTGACGATTTATCTTGACAAAAACGCCCGTCATCGGGGACTCGGCAGGGCGCTCTATACTGCTTTGGAGGAAGCGCTCCGGCAGCGCGGCTTCCGCAATCTCTACGCCTGCATCGGCGTACCGTTGGGAGACGACCCGCATCTTACGATGGACAGCCCGAAATTTCATGAAAGGCTGGGCTTCACCCTTGCCGGAACCTTTCACCAATGCGGCTGGAAGTTCAACCGCTGGTATGATATGATTTGGATGGAAAAGCTGATTAACCGGGAGGATACGCCATGATTTTTTCAGAAAAACTCAACGGCTATTGGGAAGAGGGTTATCATTATTATATAGAAATCCGTGATGACCGCATGACCGTCCGCGACTACCGCCGCCGTATAATGCTCGAAACGGCGATTGCCTATAACGCCGGACAGCTTGACAGCGGCGAGAGAACGGTTATATCCTTATCGGACAACACCCTTTCCACCGACGGAGACGGTGAACCGATGACCATGATACGTGAGCTTGCCTTTGAAAACGGCGAGCTGAAGCTGCTGTATTACTACACCATCATGGGTGAAACACAGTATACCTTACATAAGGTTGACCACGGACCCTTTGACCACATCATTATCCGCGACGACGAATATTTGGAATCGTTACAAGGCGTATGGGAGCAGTGGTCGCCTAACGGCAAGGGAACGCCGCTGATCATCAAGGGCAATCGCATTTCCACTCTGTTTATCCGGGACAGCGCTTTCCGCGTTGTCAGCTATACCCACAGTCCTGACAAGGTTTATCTGGTGCCGGAGGACTTCACTGAGGATCATTTCAGCGGCATGACGCGCGTGGAGGTAAAGCCCGATATGCTTTTGGCAACGCCGATTATTATGGACATGAGTATGCCGGTGTTCGTCTACGCGAGAGCGGACATGCTCGACAAAATCACCGTACCGGCAGGCGCTCTGGCAGTGCCGCGAAACACCATGATGCCGGACATGGCGCCTCCGATGCCGATGCATCCGGGGATGATGAAAGGCATGCCAATTTCAGCACCAAAGGTACCGGCTGGAACGCCGCAGAACGATTCGTCGGGGGATGGTCATACCTGTCCGGAATGCGGTATGCACTATGACGACCCGGTGCCGAAGTTCTGCTGTGAATGCGGTGCCGTCCTGTGAGCGGACACAATTACACCTATCTGCTGCGCTGCAGCGACGGCAGTCTGTATTGCGGCTGGACGAACGACCTTGAAAAGCGCCTTGCTTCCCATAACGCCGGTACCGGCGGCAAATACACCCGGACGCGCCGTCCGGTGAAGCTTGTCTATTACGAGGAGCACCCGACCAAGCAGGAGGCAATGCGCCGTGAGTACCGTATTAAGCGCCTCACCCGGCAGGAAAAGCTGAACCTGATAAAGAGCGGAGATTCCCCACATGATTCATGATTTATTCGAGAAAAAAGAGAAAAAGGTCGAGTATCTCGAGCTGATTTACGATTTGATTTTTGTCTATATCATTGGCAGAAACAACCAGCTTCTGCATCATTCCGGCAATATCTTTGAAAATCTCACCCTGTTTTTGCCCTATATTCTCTGCACCCTCGCGGTGATTCAGATATGGAACTACACGACCTACTATGTCAACATCTACGGCAAAAACGGCGTGCGTGAGCATGTGTTCATGTTTGTGAACATGTTCCTGCTGTTTTTCGTCGCGGAAGGTACGCGCGTCCGGTGGCAGGACGGACACACGGTTTACCATGCTGCATGGGCGCTGATACTGTGCAATATCGCCTTCCAGTACCTGATGGAGCTGCGCAATGCGACAACGCAGGCACAGCGGCAGCACATTCACCGCCAGTGCGCGCTGCTGTTCGGTCAGGCGGCGGTGGTACTGCTCGCCATTGGAGAATTTGCCCTGTTCGGTACCTCGGTACTCTCCGCAGCGGCGGTCGTCGGCGGCATCGTCATGAGCTTTGCCGTTGGATGGGGAAAAGGCGAGGACGTGATTGATTTCGCGCATCTTTCCGAGCGCGCCATGCTCTATGTCGTGTTTACCTTCGGCGAGATGATTATTGCCCTATCCGCCTATTTTGAAGATGATTTCACGCTCAATACCCTGTATTTTGCCGGCATGGCGTTTCTGATTGTCGTCGGACTTTTCCTCAGCTACGGCGTGATCTACGACCATATCATTGACCGCGAGCAGAAAACCAACGGACTCGGCTACATGTTCATTCATGTTTTACTGATATTCGCCCTCAACAACATCACCAACGCGCTCGAATTTATGCGCGACGCGGAGGTCAGCGTGCTGCCGAAGATAGTGTTTATGACGCTTTCACTGCTTCTGCTGTACACCATGCTTTTCTCACTCGGCAAATACGCCAAGGGCGTCTGCAAGCCAAAGCCCCGGTTCTGCCTGGCATTAATCGGCGGCGGTATCCTGTTCGCAGTGCTGATGGTGTTGTTCAGGGAGAACATGTATGTCAACATTGCGCTGACCGCAGCCTTTGTATTTATCGTATTCAGCGTGATTTACCGCTTTGCCCAACAGTCAGAGCAGTCATGATTCTATATATGAAAATAAGCAACCGCGTTTCATTTCGGAACGCGGTTGGCTTTATATATAATCTTGCGGAGAAGTAATGTAAATCTAACCTAAAATTGTCATTTTTTCGCTTTTTTGCTAAAAAGAATATAATTTCTTTAATGTTTTCTCATGTTTAGACTTGTTATTGTGAAAGATTTGTGATATTATAGATATATTCGATTGTCGGAAGCTGTCGTTTTTTGTATTACGTGAAAAAGCTGACCGGCAAAAAAAATCAATAAGGTAGGATGAGAAATGAATTCCAAAACGCTGTTTTACATTCTGAAACGAATCCTTCTTGCCGTATTCACCGTATGGGTTGTTATCACGATAACCTTTTTCGTCATGCACTCGGTTCCGGGCGGACCGTTTGTCGGCGAAAAGGCGACCACCCCGGCGGTACAGGCGGCAATGGAGGCGAAGTACGGTTTGGACAAACCGCTGCATGAGCAGTATTTTACGTATCTCGGCGACATTATCACCAAATTTGATTTCGGACCTTCGCTCAAGCAAAGAGGCAGAATGGTTATCGACATCATCTTTGACGGTATGAAAACCTCCATGGCGCTCGGTCTGATAGCGGCGGCGGTGTCCACTGTGTTCGGCGTCACGCTCGGCGCGATAGCGGCGCTGCGGCGCAACAAGCTAATCGACCGGATTATTATGGTCATCACGACAGCGTTTGTCTCCATGCCATCGTTTATCATGGGCTCGCTGCTATTGGCGCTTTTTGCGATACAGCTCAAATGGCTGCCGGCAAATGGCTCCACAGCTGCCGGCCTGGTGCTGCCGGTTATCACCCTGGCGCTGTACCCGATGGCGTATATCACCCGACTGACCCGTTCCTCCATGCTCGACGTGCTCGGACAGGACTATATCCGTACCGCCAAGGCAAAGGGCGTTTCCGGCACCAGAATCATCTTCGGCCACGCGCTCAAGAACTCCCTGATTCCGGTACTGACCTATCTCGGCCCCATGCTTGCCTACATCGTCACCGGTTCTCTGGTTGTTGAGCAGATTTTCGCGGTGCCCGGCATCGGACGCGCGTTCGTCAGCAGTATCACCAACCGCGACTATCCCATGATTATGGGCACAACGATTATCCTTGCGGCGCTGATTGTCATCATGAACCTTGTCACCGATATTCTGTACAAGGTTGTCGATCCGCGCATTACACTGGAATAAAGGAGGGCGAGTATCATGAATCCGAAAAAGAAAAAGTTTTCCTTCCATGTGGATCTGGACTCCTTTATGCCCGCGTCCGACAAGGATAAGGAATATATGGTGCAGATGCGCCCGTCCACGACCTTCTTCCGCGACGGCGTCAAGCGCCTTTACAAAAACAAAATCGCGTTTGTCAGCTTCATTGTCATCATTCTGATTACGCTGGCGAGCATCATTCTGCCGATGTTCTGGCCGTATTCCTACGAAACCCAGCTCGGCGTTACGCCCGGTCAGCCGGTTGATTCTTCCTATAACAACCTCGCGCCGTTCCAGTACGGCAAGACCGAGCAGGCATTAATCGACAGCGGCGAAACCGTCTTTCCGCATGTGTTCGGAACGGACGCCGCCGGCAGAGACTACTTTATCCGCGTCATCTACGGCACGCGCGTATCGCTGGCGGTCGGCTTTTTCGCGAGCGTTATCGTCCTGCTGATCGGCACGCTGGTTGGTTCGATTTCCGGCTACTTCGGCGGCAAGGTCGATATGATCATCATGCGCTTTGTCGATATTATCTATTCACTGCCCGACATGCTGATGGTCATTCTGCTGGCGACGGTACTGAAGCTGACATTGACGCCGCTGATTGAAGGTACCTTCCTCGAAGCCATCGGCTCCAACATCATCAGCCTGTTTATCGTGTTCGCCCTGCTCTACTGGGTCAGCATGGCAAGACTGATCAGAGGTCAGATTCTTTCCCTTCGTGAGCAGGAGTACGTGCTGTCGGCACGCGCTACCGGCGCAAAGGGCAAGTGGATTATCACCAAGCACCTCATTCCGAACTGCATCAGCGTGGTTATTATTTCCGCCGCTCTGCAGATTCCTTCCGCTATCTTCACGGAAAGCTATCTTTCCTTCCTCGGTCTCGGCGTCAACGCGCCGATGCCCTCGCTGGGTTCGCTCGCATCCGACGCGCTCAACGGTCTGACAAGCTATCCCTACCGTCTGGTTATTCCGGCTCTGGTAATTTCGCTCATCGTGCTCAGCCTGAACCTCTTCGGCGACGGTCTGCGCGACGCGTTTGACCCGAAGCTCAACGCGTAAGAGGAGGGAAGAGCTATGCCATTATTAGAAGTCAATCATTTGAAAACATCCTTTTTCACCGACGCCGGTGAGGTAAAGGCGGTCAACGACGTTTCCTTTACGCTTGACCACGGCAAGGTGCTGGGCATCGTAGGCGAGTCCGGTTCCGGTAAATCCGTCACCGCCTATTCCATCATGCAGATTCTTGCCGGCACCGGCAAAATCGTCGGCGGCTCCATCAAATTTGACGGCACCGAGCTGGTAGGCGCGGGTGAGAAGGTCATGAAAAACATCCGCGGCAACAAGATTTCCATCATCTTCCAGGATCCGATGACCTCGCTGAACCCGACCTACACCATCGGCAAGCAGCTGATGGAAGCGATTCTCCTGCACACCAACCGCGACCGCAAGCAGGCGTATGACAGAGCGGTGGAAATGCTCCGCCTTGTCAACGTCAACGAGCCTGAGCGCCGCATGAAGCAGTACCCCTACGAGTTCTCCGGCGGTATGAGACAGCGCGTCATGATTGCCATGGCGCTCGCCTGTGAGCCGGATATCCTGATTGCCGACGAGCCGACCACCGCGCTCGACGTCACCATTCAGGCGCAGATTCTCGAGCTGATGGGCACCCTGCAAAAGGAGCTGGGCATGGCGATTATCATGATTACCCATGACCTCGGCGTTGTCGCCCAGATTTGCGACGAAGTGATTGTTATGTACGCCGGCTCCATCTGTGAGCAGGGCTCCGCTGACGAGATTTTCTACAATCCCTGTCACGAATACACCAAGGGTTTGATGCGCTCAATTCCTACCGCCGATACGGCAGGCACCAAGCTGCAGCCGATTACCGGAACGCCCATTGACTTGCTCAACATGCCCAAGGGCTGTCCGTTTGCGCCGCGCTGTGATAACGCGATGAAAATCTGCATCAACCACCGCGCCGAGCGCATGTTAATCAACGAAAACCACGCCGCGACCTGCTGGATGAATGTCAAGAAGGGCGTTGAAAGCGGCGAAATCGAATTGGAAGGCGGTGATGACCGTGGCTGAGAAGCAACCGCTGATTGAGGTCAAGCACCTCAAGGAATATTTCAATATCAGCACCGGCTTGTTCCGCACCAAGCCGCTCAAGGCGGTGGATGACGTGTCGTTCTCCATCAAGAAGGGCGAGACCCTCGGTCTGGTCGGCGAGTCCGGCTGCGGCAAAACGACCGTCGGCAGAACGATTCTGCACCTTTACAAGCCCACCAACGGCGAGATTATCTACGAGGGCAAGCGTATCAAATCCCGTGAGGATATCAAGAACTTCCGCAAGAAAGCTACCATGGTTTTCCAGGATCCTTATTCCTCGCTGAATCCCCGTATGACGGTTTCTGATATTATCGGCGAACCGCTTGACGTACACAAGCTGACAAAAAATAAAAAGGAGCGCATGGAGCGCATCCTGGAGCTGATGAGCTACGTCGGACTGAACAGCGAACACGCCGCGCGTTACGCGCATGAGTTCTCCGGCGGTCAGCGCCAGAGAATCGGCATCGCACGTTCGCTGGCTGTCAATCCCGACTTTATCGTCTGCGACGAGCCGGTATCCGCGCTGGACGTTTCAATTCAGGCGCAGGTTATCAACATGTTTGACGAGCTGCAGGAAAAGCTCAACCTGACCTATTTGTTCATCGCGCATGACCTCCTGGTTGTTCGTCATATCTCCGACAGAATCGCGGTCATGTACCTGGGCAGAATGGTGGAATTGGCACCTGCCGCAGAAATCTATGACCGTCCGCTGCATCCGTATTCCCAGTCCCTTTTGTCGGCAGTTCCGGTACCCGATCCCAAGGTTGCGCGCGCCAACAAGCGCATTGTGCTCACCGGCGATATTCCCAGTCCGCTCAACGCGCCCAGCGGCTGTCCGTTCAGAACACGCTGCAAATACGCGACGGCGAAATGTGCGGAAGCCATGCCCGAATTCAAAGAGGTTTCCACCGGACACTTCGTAGCGTGCCACCGCGTCGACGAAATCAACGACTAAGTTTTTAATGGCGTTTGCCATTACAATATTTTTCATCTTTTGAAAGGATTGAAGGTAAAATGAAAATCAAACAAGTTATCGCTGCTTCCCTTGCCGGCATCATGACCCTGAGTCTGGCAGCCTGCGGCGGCAACAACGGCGGAAACGCGACAAAGGAAATCAATGTCTGTATCGCCAGCGAACCCGATACCATTGACCCCGCGCTTAACTCCGCAGTTGACGGCGCAACCCTGCTCGCGCACCTGTTCTCCGGTCTCGCAAAGTGGGATCAGACGGCTGACGGCAAGCTCGAAATCGTTGCTGACGCGGCGAAGGAGCTGGTTGAAGGCGTCAAGAACGACGACGGCACCGTTACCTACACCTACACCCTCCGCGACGGCCTCAAATGGTCTGACGGCAAGGACGTAACCGCAGGCGACTACGCCTTTGCATGGCAGCGCGCCGCTTCCACCGCTCTGGCTGCTGACTACGGCTACATGTTCGAGGTTGTCGACGGCTACGACAAAATCTGGGAGACCAACGACAAGGATGAGTATGTCAATCCCGACGCAAAGCTGAACGTCAAGGCAATTGACGACAAGACCCTCGAAGTAACCCTCGCAAACGCTGTTTCCTACTGGAACGAGCTGCTCGCTTTCCCGAGCTACTTCCCGGTACGTGAAGATGTCGTTTCCAATGAATCATGGGCAACCGATCCCAAAACCTATATCTGCAACGGTCCCTACACCCTCGCTTCATGGGATCACAACAGCCTGATTACCCTCAAGAAGAACGCCAACTATCCCGGCGCGGCTGACATCAAGATGGATACTATCAACTTCTATCTCTCCGATGACGCCAACAACATGCTTTCTAACTTCAAGAACGGCACATGGTCTCTGATTGACGACGTTCCCACCAACGAGATTGCCACTCTCAAGACTCAGTATCCCGACGAGTTCTTCAACGTTGGTCAGATTGGTACCTACTATGTATGCTGGAACATCAACGAGAACATCCTCCCCGCAGACTCCACCCTCACCGGCGTAGAGGCTGAGAAGGCGAAGTCAGAAATCCGCAACGCGGTATCCCTGCTCCTCGACCGTAACTACATCGTCAACGAAATCGCTCAGGGCGGCCAGCTTCCCGCTTCCTCCTTCGTAGCAATGGGTCTGACCGATGCTGACGGTTCCCAGTTCTACAAGAACACCGGCGTATCCGACAAGTTTGACGGTTACTTCGATCCTTCCGAGGGCGCGGTCAAGGCTAACTACGATTCCGCAATCCAGACCCTCAAAAAATATTACAAGTTTGACGATGCTACCGGCAAGTTCACCAACTTCCCGAGCATGACCTATCTCTACAACACCAGCGAAGGCCACAAGGCAATCGGTGAGTATATCCAGAGCGCTCTCGCAGGCGTAGGCATTACCATGAACCTCGAGAACCAGGAGTGGGCTACCTTCCTGAACACCCGTAAGAAGGGTGAGTTCACCATCGCTCGTAACGGCTGGCTGGCTGACTACAACGATCCGATCAGCTTCCTCGACATGTGGACGACCGCTTCCGGCAACAACGACGTACAGTTTGGCAAGGGCGCTAACGCTGAGCTGAAGGGCTACAGCCTCGACCTCACTCCTTACGGCTACGACACCAAGGTTGAAAACGGCACATGGGCTGAGACCTACGATGTGCTGATTTCCAACATCAAGAGCTGCACCGATAAGGACAAGCGCTATAAGATGATGCACGTTGCAGAGGATATGCTCATGGCTACCGGCTGCCTCACTCCCATCTACTACTACACTGACCTCTACATGCTCAGCAAGAATGTAAAGGGCTTCTTCTCCAATCCTCTCGGCTACAAGTACTTCATGTACTGCACCATCGAGGGCTGATAATTTACAAAAATTGCCGTCGGACTTATGTCCGGCGGCTTTTTTCATAGCGTATCACCCTGGCAACCCACTTATCCTCATAACGCTGATTGAGCCAAAACAGCAGCCTTGCTATCAAAAACGCGCTCAGAAACACAATCACCCCGGCAAGCAGCACATACCATAACGGCTGAAACCCAATATCCAGAAACGAATAGGGGATATACCGTCTCGGAATCACGCCGGCGGCAATCAGCGGTATCATTACCGCGGCATAGAGAGCAATCAGCCCGATACTGCTGATATGATGAAGCGGTTTCATCTTGTTTTCCGGTGTTTCGAACAATAGAAAGGAAACCACCGAAATCAGCGGAATCGCTATGTGCATACAAAATGAATCATAGCGGAAGATATCGGGATTATCCGGAACAAAGGGTAAAAACGACAGCGCGATTACCAGCGTAATCACACATTCCGTTACGGCTGAGGAGAGCCGTAAACAGTAGAGGAAGGAGTTGTATATTTCTTTATGAGAAATAAACTCTTTTGCACTGACCGCAGCAGTCAGACCGGCAATCAGAACGGTATAGAGCGTACCGTTGACCGTCATAAAGCGGAAATCCGTCAGCCAATTATTCTGATTGCGCATAGCGGAAACCAGAAAGGCGCTGATGCCGAGCACGAGCACCGCCGTACAGAGCAGCATATTCATCAATTTTTTCCAAAAGTAATGAGAGAGCAGGTTTTCCTGTGTTTCAGCCGTCATCATCAGACCTCCGATTAAGCGTTCTTCCATTATTATGGAGCGCAAATCAGAAACTTATTCAGCACCGGGCAAAACAGCTTTCCGGTCTTGTCAGTAGCGCGGATAAATGTTATAATAATTTACGAAAAAATGTCGGCAACGGAAGTTATCAAAAACACAAGAGGGAAGAAACAGATGACAATCATAGAGTTTATTGACAAAAACCAGATAGATAACCTGTGCAGCACTCTGTTGTTCCGACCGGATGAAACGATTCTGGTCGGAGCAGATGAGGGCTTCCTGAACAATCTCTCCGCGCGTTACACGAGCGTTCTCCGCCGGAACCGAATCCAAACCGAGGTATCGGTATGTGCGATTAATCCGGAGCGCCTGTCGGATATCATCGAAAAGCTTGAGCTGATTCTGGGCACAGAGAGCGAATGTGTATTCGATCTGACCGGCGGCGGTGAGCTTTATCTGGCGGCGGTAGGCGTGTTGTTTGGAAAATACGGAGACAGGGTGCAGATGCACCGGTACAACCTTGGCAGTCAAAAGCTGATTGACTGCGACACCGAAGGCAATTCGCGTACCATGTCGCCGCCGGCGCTGAAGCTGACGGATATGATTGAAATCTACGGCGGCATCATTGCCAACACCGAGGAGCAAGGCGCAGAAGTGTGGAACCTGACCGACGATTTTCTGGATGACATCCGGAGAATGTGGGTGATTTGTTCGCGTGACAGCTACAAATGGAACAGAATGATAGCGCGGCTTGACGAGATTTACGCCAAATTCGGAACAGGTCCCCTGAGGACGTCTTTCAGCCGGGAGCAGATGAAGCTCGCCCAGCTTTTGACGCGGACGAGTCAGAATGAATTTTTGAATTTTATCGTTCAACTCCAAAACGCCGGATTATTGCGCTTCACCAGTCTTGCAAACGATACGTACCGGATTGTATTCAGCAATGAGCAGGTCAAGCACGTCCTGACCACCGCCGGGCAGATTCTGGAGCTGAAAATCAACCAGGTACTCAGAGAAATCCGGGATGAAAATCCGTTGTTGTTAATCCGTGACATCCATACCGGCGTTCTCCTTGACTGGGACGGAAGGGTTACCTCCGGCGATATCAACAACGAGATAGACGTTATGTGCCTTCAGGGGTTAATCCCCTGGTTCATTTCCTGCAAAAACGGCAAAATCATGGTCGATGAGCTGTATAAGCTCAACACGGTTGCCACCCGTTTTGGCGGCAGATATGCCAAAAAGGTGCTCGTCGTCAGCAACATGGTCAACAACGGCATTTCAAGGCAATCCCTGAGAGACCGTGCCGCAGAGCTGGGCATCACACTCATTGATAATATCGACGTCATGAGCGACGCAGCCATAAAGCAGAAACTGCTTGCCGTCTGTAATCAGCCTTGAGAAATATCCGTTTTACTTGTAGTTATTCAGCTGTTATGATAAAATAAAAGTGAAAAAGCGAAAACGAGGGATGGAAATGGGATATTTCACTACAACAGAGTATCAGACAATGCTTGTCGAGCTCAGCCGGAATCCGTGCGTATTTGATACCTTAATCAGGCTGGCGAAAAAAACGCTGTTTGCTTCTGTCTGCAAGTGGTGCAACGGTCATCAGGCGCTGAAAAACCGCGGCTACGAAGAAGATATCATGCAGAACATCAATCTGCGACTGGTAAAGTATTTTCTGAAAAGCTTCCGCCGCAATCCGGAGGATGTCATCGGCAACAGCTCAGAGTTCGTCAACTGGCTGTTCAAGGTCGCAAGGAACGAGTTTTACACTTTCTCACGCAAGCACGGAAAGGTGATAGCCAACGAAGGCACCGCTGACCCTGAGAAAAGCAAGAACACGCCGACCTATAACATGAGTTCCTCCATCGTCGAGAACGAGCGTATTCTTTTTGCGTTTCAAACCGTGCTCAGTGCCTCTTCCAAGCCGCATATTCTCCTGACGTGGCTGGTGGTCATGCTGATGATTAACGATGATTCGGTAGACAGAATTGACGCCACGCGTATTCTGGTCGAAGAATTGTCAGACAAACCGCTGGATGAGATTTACAATCTTGTCAGCCGGGAGCTGATACAGCAGATGGTACTTCCGGCGGATTCACCGCTTCTTGAACAGCTGCGCTCCAAGCTGGACGCGCAGACAGACGGCACGCGCGTCGGCGACAGACCGCTGCGTTCATTTTTCATGAAGAAGGGCGAAACCGATTCCGTCAGCGACTGGATTAACCGCATGAACGGACTTATTGACAAAAACGGCGAGCGCAAAAAAAGAGAGAAAAACAAGGAGAACAATCATGAATCATTTGACAGAAAAAGACCTGATTAGCTTTGTGGCGGCTGCAGAGTTCAACGAGAGCTTTGTCGAGCTGGCAAAGAAGATTTCCGCGCACACGCGCGACTGTGAGGATTGCCGCGAAAAGCTCGAAGCATATCAGAAGCTCTGTGACGCTCTCACCGGCTATCCTGACGAATATCCGGAGGCTTATGCAGACCTTCCCCGGGTGGAAGCGGAGCCGCAGGTACAGTATATCAACGGACAGCTGGTACTCTCTCATGAAGAGTGACCGGCAGCTTGCAGTATTGCCCTTTGATTTGACGGTCTGTAAGCTTCGGTCGCTGCAGGGTATCGACCTGACGATGAAGCCCTGCTTTGTCGGCGTGACAGACGACGAAATCTCGCTGGTGTGCCGCACTGAGGACACTCCAGCCGATACGCTTGAAAGGGAAGATAGCTGGCGCTGTTTTAGGATTTGCGGTGTGCTTGATTTTTCGCTGACAGGTATCCTTTCCGCCATCAGTGCGGTACTGGCGGAAAACCAGATTGGCATATTTGCCGTGTCAACCTACAATACCGACTATATCCTTGTCAAAAGCAATAACCTCGACCGTGCGGTCGAGGTGCTTTCGCAGGCGGGATACTGCTTTATATAATGGCAGCACCGCGCATAAGATTTTGAAGCAATGATTTGCGATAATTTCAATAATTCCACGTTATAAGGGCAGATGTTTATGTAAATTGCAAGAAGTTGCTGGTGAACTTGCAATATTACTTGACAAAGCATGCATGGTGGATTATAATATCTGTGTTGACAGGCGAGGGTGCCGGAATGTTTTCCTGCGCCCTTTTATCATTTGTTTGAACGGAGAATGATTATGTGCGGAATTGTTGGATATGTTGGTCATCGCGACTGCACGGATGTGCTGGTTTCGGCGTTGACAAAACTGGAATACAGGGGCTACGACTCGGCTGGTATTGCCGTATTTGAAAACGGCAAAATCGCCGTAGCCAAAACCAAGGGACGGCTTTCGGATTTGACCGAAAAAATGGCGCGCGAGGGCAAGCCGAAAGGACACGCCGGCATCGGTCATACGCGCTGGGCAACCCACGGCGAGCCGTCCGACGTCAACTCGCACCCCCATTCGGGACGGCGCGTGACGATCGTGCACAACGGCATTATTGAGAATTACAAGCAGCTCAAGCAATTTCTGATTGACAACGAGCGCACGGAGTTTCTTTCCGACACCGACACCGAGGTGGTCGCGCAGCTGCTCGATTTCTATTACGACGGCAACCCCATCCGTTGTATCCGCAAGGTGCTGCACGAGCTGCGCGGCTCCTTTGCGCTGGGAATCGTGTTTGCCGACCGTCCCGAAACCGTCTACGCCGTCCGCTGCGAAAGTCCGCTGATTGTCGCGCAGGGACATGGCGAGGTGTTTATCGCCTCCGATGTGCCGGCGGTTATCAAATACACCAAGGATTACTATCTGCTGGAGCAGGGAGAAATCGCCGTGCTGAAAAACGGCGGCGTTACCTTCTGCTCACTGCACGGCAGAATGTTGGAAAAAGAACTGCTCACCGCTGACTGGGACGAGGACAGCGCCGAAAAGGGCGGCTATCCGCACTACATGCTCAAGGAAATACACGAACAGCCTACGGCGGTTAAAACGACGATTACACCGCGCATTGAAAACGGATTGCCGAATCTCAGCGAATGCGGCATTACGCCCGAAACGCTCAGAGAGTTTCAGAATATCTTTATCGTCGCCTGCGGCACCGCCATGCATGCCGGCATGGTCGGCAAATATGTGATTGAAAAGCTGGCGCGCGTGTCAGTGACGGTGGATATCGCCAGCGAGTTCCGCTACCGCGACCCGTTGCTCACCACAAAGGATTTGGTCATTATTATCAGCCAGTCGGGCGAGACGGCGGATTCAAAGGCAGTGCTGACGCTGGCGAAGCAAACGGGAGCGAAAACGCTTGCCATCGTCAATGTCAAGGGCAGCTCTATTGCGAGAGAAGCGGATATGGTGATTTACACCCACGCGGGTCCCGAAATCGCCGTCGCCTCCACCAAGGCGTATATGGTGCAGCTCAGCGTGATATATCTGCTGGCGTTTGAAATGGCGTATGCCAAGGGAAGAATTGACGAAGCCGCCTGCCGTCAGCTGACGGCGCAGCTTGTCAGTATGCCGCAGATTATCGAGAAAACCATCAGCGCCGTCGTGGACATGTGTCAGTATGTTTCCACCAAGCTGATCAGCACGGACAGCCTGCTGTATATTGGCAGAGGACTGGACTACGCGCTCTCCATGGAGGGCTCCCTGAAGCTGAAAGAAATCAGCTATATCCATTCTGAAAGCTACGCGGCAGGCGAATTGAAGCACGGAACGATTTCGCTGATTACCGACGGCATGCCGGTGATTGCTGTCGTCACTCAAAATTCCTTATTAGAAAAAACCGTTTCCAATATCAAGGAGGTCAAGGCGCGCGGCGCCATGACGGTTGTGATATGCGACGAACAGGCGGACATTGACAGTGAGGCGGCGGATTACTTCATCCGCGTCCCTAAGCTTGCCGAAATGCTGATGCCGATGGTAGCAACGGTACCGATGCAGCTGTTGGCGTACTACACCTCAGTAAACAAGGGCAACGACGTTGACAAGCCGCGCAATCTTGCCAAATCCGTCACGGTCGAATAAGTTTTTGAATTAACTATACGGCGTATAATCCGAATGTTGAGGCAAGGGTGTCTCAGACGAGTAAGTCTGAGACACCCTTGCCCTTTTTCATTGTATAGCGGTTTTCAGTTCCGGATTGAAGGAAGGCATCAGCTGTAATTTGAACAGATTGACCTTGTGCTTATAGTCGATTTTCTCCTTGCTTTGGGGATTATCAATCTCGCCGGTACGAATGTAGCGGTCGAGCTCCGCGTAGGTGAAGCCGAGGTTATCCTCGTCCGTCTTTCCGCAGAGTCCGTCGGAAGGAACTTTGTCGACCAGCTCCGAGGGCAGTCCCAGAAGCCTGCCGATTTGTTTCATCTCATCGACGGTGAGGTTGGAACAGGGGCTGAAATCGCCTACGCTGTCGCCGTAACGGGTGGAGTATCCGACCCAGTCCTCAGAGAGGTTGCAGGTGTTCGCGACGCGTCCGTTATGACTCTGAGATACCGCGTAGAGCGTCGCCATGCGGATGCGCGGCGGAAGGTTCTGTATGGTCTGAGCGGTAGGCTCAAAGGGGAGCTGTCTGATGACGCCTTCGTATGCGTCCTTGATATTAATGATATAGTGTTTGATACCGAGTGTATCTACCAAGAGCTGTGCCTTGTCGATATCCGCCTGTTCACCGTTGGGCATCAGCACGCCGATAACGCTGTCCTTGCCCAATGCTTCAACACAAAGCGCAGCAACGATTGAGCTGTCCTTACCGCCCGAAATACCGACAACAGCGTTACAGCCCTTGCCGTTTTCTTCGAACCAGTCGTGTATCCACCGTATGCAGTCGTTTTTAATCTTTTCAGCATTAAACATATTGCTACCTCACTTTACTTCAATCTGGCAGCTTCTCATGGTTTCGAGAGCTGCCTCGTGTTTTTTGGGTGTGACGCCTGCACAGCAGGCAGAATCGACGCGGATAGGGCTTTCATAAAAAGCGGCCTTCAAAAGCAGCGCGTTTGATACGACGCAGATATCGGTGCAAAGTCCGATCAGTTCAATATCACACGGTTCTCCGTCACAGGCTTGCCTGACCATCTCCGGGAGCTGCGCCGCTCCGAATGTGACCTTTTCAACGGGAGTATAGTCCTTCTTTTCCAAAGCGGCGGCAACATTCTCATCGAGCTGCCAGCCCGGCGTTCCCTTGATGCAATGGGGGACAGGGAGATTTTTGCCCTCCATGGTCTGCATATAGTTATCGCCGTGCGTATCCAAGGTCACGAATATTTCGCCCTCAAAGCCCTCGATTTTCTTCACGACTTTGGGGACGATTGCGACTGCCTCTTTGGTGCCGAGGGCGCCGTCTACGAAGTCTTTCTGCATATCAACGACAATCAAAAAGTGTTTCATGAGCAGTTCCTTTCTTTTTGCGTCTGTGGGCGCAGTCCTTATGGGAGCGTGTTTTCTTTTCACAGTTTACAGGCTTTCTTTCAACACCTGAATGACCTCAGCTTTTGTCAGCTTCTTATAACCGCCGTCAAGAATGATGGTTCCGTTTGCGATTCCTTCAAGCATATCCTCAGTTGCGCCCAATTCGCCGATGGAAAGCGCAACGCCGATTTTCTTCATCCAGCCTTCCAGTGCTTCAAGACCTTCGGCGGCAATCTGTTCATCTGTTTTGCCCTCGGCGCTGACGCCCCAAACTTCCGTGGCGAAGCGCCTGAACTTTTTCAGTCCGCAGGGCATAATCATACGGTAGTACGGCAGTGAAACAGCCGCGAGCGTCATGCCGTGAGTCGCGTCGGTGTAAGCGCCGACAGACTGTCCAATCATATGCACCATCCAGTCGGTGGACTTTCCGCGTGAAATCAGGGTGTTGAGCGCCCATGTCGCTGTCCACATGATGTTGGAACGCGCTTCATAATCCTCGGGATTCTCTACCGCGATCAATGAGCTGTGAATGACGGACTTCATCAGTGCTTCCGCGATATAATCGCTGGTGTTGTCGTCCTCACCGGAGAAATACTGCTCGCAGATATGGTTGAAAATATCGTAAATACCGGCGACCATCTGGCGCTTTGGCAGCGTCATGGTGTACTTCGGATTCAGAATTGAGAACTTCGGCATCACATCGTCGCCGAATACATGGCCGATTTTGAGCTTTTGCCCGTGGTTGGTGATGACCGCGCCGCCATTCATCTCAGAGCCGGTGCCTGCCATTGTCAGCACACAGCCGACAGGAACAATTTCGCAGTCGGGTTCCTCAAAGCGGATATAGTATTTTTCCCACGGATCGTCGTCGCAGTGGACCGACACCGAAACCGCCTTCGCGTAGTCGCAGCAGGAGCCGCCGCCGACGGCTAAAAGAAAATCAACCTTGTTTTCGCGTGCGATTTTCACACCTTCGCGCAGCTTTTCGACCGTCGGATTCGGCATAACGCCCGCGTCCTCAACAACAGTCTTGCCGTTGCTTTTCAGAATGGCGATGATTTCATCATACAGACCGTTTCTCTTGATGGAACCGCCGCCGTAAATCAGCTGGACGGTTTTTCCGTATTTGGGTAACTCCTCACCCAGAAAGCTCAGCGCTTCGTCGCCGAAATAGAGCTTGGTTGGATTGTGATAACTGAAATTGCCTAACATAATTTACCTCCTTTTTTTCTTTATCATACCATATTCGGAATGAATTGAAAAGTATTTTACAATGATTTTTTCTCGCAAATTGCTGTTGCAATTTGCGAAGTATAAAAATTCAAAAAAGACTTTACTTTTAATGTATTATAGGATAAAATATACATTGTATGAAAAAAGGAAGGAGGCATAAACCGTGAAAACACTGATTGCTTATTATTCCTGGTCCGGACATACAAAGATGACCGCCGAGCGCATAGCAAGGGTGACGGGAGGGAACCTGTTTGAGATTGTTCCCGTAACAAAGTATCCGAGGCTGTATGCCAGATGCGCCGTTATGGCTAAGACGGAGCGCGATAAGAACGCGCGTCCGGCTCTGATCGGCAAGGTTGAAAACTTCGATGAATATACCGACGTCATCATCGGTTATCCCGCATGGTGGCATACCTGTCCGATGATCATACTCTCCTTTTTGGAGCAGTATGACTTTACGGGCAAAAGGGTACATTTGTTTAATACCCATATGGGCAGTCGTTCCGTCGGTTCAGAGCTGATTCGCGAACACTGTAAGGGAGAGGTCTTCGACAGCAAAGACGCGAACGAGCTCAAACAGGAAACGCAGATCAGAGCGTGGCTCGGTCTGTGATTTGCAAATCGTTTTTTCAAAGGCAACGGTTTTGCCGTTTGCTTTACAGGAGGTGAAACAATGTTAGGCACCTTGTTAAGTGCTGTCGATGTGGCTCCCGCAGTAGCCGCTGCTGCAGAACAGGCGTCCTCTTCGGGCGGGTTATCCGCCGAGATTCAAGAACAAATTGAGTGCGTCGTCCTGTTCCGGATACCGGTCCCGTTCATTGATGGAGGGATACCTGTCTATGAGTCAACTGTCGTTACCTGGATTATCATGGCTGTCATCGTGCTGATCGCCGTTCTTTTGACCCGTAACCTGAAAATTGTACCGACAGGCAAAAGGCAGGTTGCCCTTGAAACCTGCGTCGGCTGGATCAGGGATTTTTGCCGCGATAATATCGGTCCCGAGGGAGACAGGTATATGTGTTATCTCGGAACGGTGCTTATTTATATCGGCACGGCGAATATCATCGGAATGTTCGGCATGAAGCCTCCGACCAAGGATTTGAGCGTGACGATTGGTCTTGCCCTGATGAGCATTTGTCTGATTGAGGGAGCCACTCTGAGAAAGCACGGCTTCTTGGGCTTCTTTAAGCATCTTGGCAGCCCTACGCCAATTATGGCGCCGATGAATATTCTTGAAATAGGCATCAGACCGCTTTCGCTTTGTCTGCGTTTGTTTGGCAACGTTGTAGCGGCGTTCATTATTATGGAGCTGATCAAATTCGTGATTCCCGTCGGAATCCCGGCTGTTTTCAGCTTGTACTTTGATATTTTTGACGGCTTCCTGCAGGCGTACATATTTGTATTCCTTACCTCGCTGTTTATCGGCGAAGGCATTGAGGAAGCGGAAGACTAACACTATTATTTGATAAGGAGAGTTTATTATGGGAATCGCATTAGCAGCTGCGATTGCAGTATTAACAGGCGCAGGCGCCGCGATTGGCATCGGTATGGCGACAAGCCACGCCAGCGAGGCTATCGCCAGGCAGCCCGAGGCAAAGAAGGACATCAGAAGCACGATGCTCATCGGCTGTGCGCTGGCGGAGGCTACCGCAATCTACGGTCTGCTGGTAGCTATCATGCTGATTTTCGTAGCGGATCCGGGCAGCAACTCTGTACTCGGCGCAGCCATCGCGGTCGTCACCGGCATGGGCGCCGGCATCGGTATCGGTTTTGCGACCAGCCGCGCGTGTGACGGCATCGCACGACAGCCCGAGGTCAAAAAGGACATCAGAAGCACCATGCTTATCGGCTGCGCGCTGGCGGAGGCTACCGCTATCTATGGTCTGCTGGTATCGATCATGCTGATATTTGTCGCGTGATTTTAAACGCATGAAAAAATCACAAGAAGGCGGACAGTAATATGCTTAATATAAACATATGGGACATCGTGTGGACGGTTGTGAATCTGCTGCTGTTTTTTGTCTTGCTGAGGATCTTTCTCTTCAAGCCTGTTCTGAAGGTGATGAACGAGCGGGAGCAGAAGATTAAGGATGATCTTGACAGCGCTCAGGCAGCGAGAGAAGAGTCAGAGGAGCTCAAGGCACAGTATGAGGCTGAGCTTGCGGACGTCCATGACGAAGCGGATAGAATCAGAAGCAACGCGAAGAAAAGCGCCGAAAAGGAAAAGGCTGAGATTATCGCGGACGCTCACGCACAGGCTGACAGGCTTATCTCGGACGCGCAGAAAACAATCGCGCGCGATAAGCAGGAGGCTATCGAATCCGCGCACAACGAGATCGCGGGGCTGGCGGTTTTGACCGCTGCCCGCTTGGTATCAAAAAATATAGACGAGGAGAGCGACCGTGCGTATGCGGAGCAGCTTCTCTCACAGGTAGGTGCGGATCAACATGAATAACTCAGACATCAATAGAATGGCGTCCGGTCTGCTGGAATCGGATATCGCTCACGATGATATAAGAGAGCTTGCGGACACATGGAACAACAGCGAAGAGCTGCGCAGCGCGCTGCTCTCGACCGGCGTTTCGGACGAAGAAAAGGAACGTATCGCAGACAGAGCGTTCTCTCCGGCAGGCTCTGCCTGCATCAAAAAACTGATGCGCGACGGCGCCTTGTGTGAACTGCCGGCTGTCGTAAAAGAATATGAAAGACTCAAATTAAAGCAGACAGGAACCGTTGTCTGTCAGCTTTACTGCACGCGAAAGCCGTCGCAGGAGCTGACAAAGGAATTCCGCGAGGTCATCCGTGAGAAGCTCGGCTGTCAGGAGGTTGTGCTCGATATCAGGATCGACCCCTCGCTGATTGGCGGATATGTTCTTCACGTTGACGGAAAAATTTATGATAAAAGCGTTAAGAATGCGCTGAAGAGCCTGCAGGGAGATCTTGCCCGCAGAGCCGCTTCCGAACAGGGCAATACGGATATCGTTTCGATGATTAAGGAAGAGATCGCCGATTTTGAGGTCAAGCTCGAGGTCAACGAGGGCGGCTCCGTCATCTCGATCCATGACGGTATCGTGAACTGCTTCGGACTGGAAAAGGTCATGTTCGGCGAGCTGGTGCAGTTTGATACCGGCGTCAAGGGCATTGTTCAGAATATCGCAAAGGATTACGTCGGCGTTGTCCTGCTCGGCAGCGACCGCGGCTTGTATGAAGGCTCTCAGGTGGTTCGCACCGGCAAGAGAGCCGGCGTTCCCGTCGGCGAGGGCATGATTGGCCGCGTCGTCGACGCGCTCGGCGATCCCATCGACGGACTCGGCGCTGTGGAAGCGGCGGATTACTTCCCAATCGAGACCGAGGCTGCCGGCGTTTGTGTGCGAAAGAGCGTCTCGGAGCCGCTACAGACCGGAATCCTCGCAATCGACTCCATGTTTCCTATCGGACGCGGACAGCGTGAGCTGATTATCGGCGACAGACAGACGGGCAAGACCTCGATTGCCGTTGATACGATGATCAACCAGAAGGGGCAGGACATGATCTGCATATATGTCGCGATAGGTCAGAAAGCGTCTACCGTTGCCAAGGTCGTCGGCGATCTCAAAAAACACGGCGCGATGGATTATACCATTGTTGTAGCCGCGCTGGCGAGCGACCTCGCTCCTTTGCAGTGGATTGCGCCCTACAGCGGTACGGCGATTGCGGAGTATTTTATGAAACAGGGCAAGGATGTCCTGATTGTATATGACGATCTTTCCAAGCATGCCGTTGCGTACAGAACGATGAGCCTGCTTCTGGAGCGTTCTCCGGGTCGGGAAGCCTTTCCCGGCGACGTTTTTTATCTCCATTCGAGACTGCTGGAGCGCTCGTCAAGACTCGACGACGAGCACGGCGGCGGCTCTATCTCGGCTTTGCCGATCATCGAAACACAGGCGGGAGACGTATCCGCTTATATTCCCACCAACGTCATCTCAATTACCGACGGTCAGATTTTCCTTGAAACACAGCTCTTTAACTCCGGTATGCGCCCCGCGGTCAACGTCGGACTGTCGGTATCGCGCGTCGGCGGCGCCGCTCAGACAAAGGCGATGAAGAAAGTCTCCGGTACGCTGAGAATGGATCTTGCGCAGTAC
This sequence comes from uncultured Clostridia bacterium, assembly GCA_947170465.1. Classification (GTDB taxonomy): domain Bacteria; phylum Bacillota; class Clostridia; order Oscillospirales; family Acutalibacteraceae; genus Ruminococcoides. The sequence goes on along the minus strand of CAMVTS010000012.1, from coordinate 11,075 downwards.
CGCGAGATGGGCGTTTTCACCCAGTTCAGCTCAGAGCTCGACAAGGCGACTAAGGATCTGCTCGACTTCGGCGACAGGCTGATGGAGCTGTTGAAGCAGCCGCTCGGCCAGCCTCTGAAAATGCACGAGCAGGTGATTCTCCTGCTTGCCGCAGGCAAAAAGCAGATGCAGGACGTTCCTTTAAGCGGGATTAAGCCGTTTTCAAAAAGTCTTCTCCGCTATATGGAGGACGAGCACAAGGAGCTCATTGACGAAATCAATGAAAAGAGCGCGCTCTCTCCCGAGCTGGAGGAGAAGCTGATCAACGCCTTTAAGGCATTTAAAGCCCAATTAGCATAAACAACCATAAAGGAGTTCATAGCCTATGGCGAATATGAATGAGATCAAGGACAGAATATCCGGTATCAGGGATATCATGAAAATCACCAACGCGATGTATCTGATCTCCTCCTCAAAACTGAAAAAGGCGCGTGCCAACTGGGAAGCGATGCAGCCGTATTTCGATAATATACAGGCTACCGTACATCATGTTCTCGAGCATACAGAGGAATTTTCGCACCCGTATTTTGATAACGGCAAGGATAAACCCGACGCTCAGAAAAAGTACGGATATATCGTCGTCAGCGGCGATAAGGGAATGTGCGGATCATATAACCACAATATCGTGAAATTCGCTCAGGCGGAGATAGCAAAGCACGATAACGCCGCAATCTTCGCTGTCGGAACAGCCGGCAGAATCTATTTTGAACGGATTGGCGCCAATGTAGACGTAGAATTCCTTTACACGGTTCAGGATCCGACCTTCGAAAAGGCGAAGATGATTGCGGATATAATCACCGAGCATTATTTAAAGGGCAGACTCGACGAGGTCTATATCATCTATACAAGGATTGAGAGGGGCGGCGAGGTTCCTAAGATTGTAAAGATGTTTCCCCTTGAAAGACACCGATTTGAAGAGGGCGACCCGGCAAAGGAACGCTATATGACCACTCGTTTCGAGCCGTCGCCGCACGCGGTGATGGATACTGTCGGTCCAATCGTCGCGAGAGGTCTGATTTACGGTGTGCTGACAGCCTCCTACTGCGCGGAGCATAACGCGAGAATGTCCGCGATGGACGCCTCCACCACCAGCGCGCGCGAAATGATAACACAGCTTTCTCTTGAATATAACCGCGCGAGACAGGCGGCAATCACGCAGGAAATCTCCGAGATTGTCGGCGGCGCTAAGAGCCTGAGTCAGAAAAAAGCCTGAGCAACGCGCAATGAAGAGGTGCAAATATGGAAACAATAAAAGGAAAAATATTACAGGTGCTGGGCGCTGTTGTCGATGTAGAGTTTCCCGACCGGAAGCTACCCATGGTCAAGGACGCTCTCACCGTTGAGCTTGACGGACGTACCCGCGTGATGGAAGTCGCCCAGCATATGGGCGGTCATGTTGTCCGTGCAATCATGCTGACTGCCAGCGACGGGCTGTGCAAGGGTATGGAGGTCACCGCGACCGGCAGCGGTATCAAGGTGCCGGTCGGCGAGGCGACGCTAGGCAGAATGTTCAATGTTCTCGGCGAACCGATTGACTTTGCCGGAGACGTTGAGGCGGACGATTACTGGGAGATTCACCGCGAACCGCCTAAGTTTGCGGATCAAAGTCCCGTTGTAGAGATCCTCGAGACCGGAATCAAGGTTATCGACCTGCTCGCCCCTTACGCAAAGGGCGGCAAAATCGGTCTGTTCGGCGGCGCGGGCGTCGGCAAAACGGTACTGATTCAGGAGTTGATCAGAAATATCGCTACTGAGCACGGCGGTTATTCCATCTTCACCGGCGTCGGCGAGCGCTCGCGCGAGGGTAACGATCTGTGGCATGAGATGATGGATTCCGGCGTTATCGCCAAGACAGCTCTCGTGTTCGGTCAGATGAACGAGCCGCCGGGCTCCAGAATGAGAGTCGCGCAGACCGGTCTGACGATGGCGGAGTATTTCCGCGATGTGCAGCATCAAGACGTGCTTTTGTTCGTCGATAATATATTCAGATATTTACAGGCAGGCAGTGAGGTATCCGCGCTTCTGGGCAGAATGCCCTCCGCAGTCGGCTACCAGCCAACGCTCGCGAACGAGATGGGCGAGCTGGAGGAACGCATCACCTCCACCGAAAAGGGCTCCATCACATCGGTACAGGCGGTTTATGTCCCCGCTGACGATCTGACCGACCCTGCTCCCGCTATCACCTTTACTCATCTTGACGCGACCACCGTTTTGTCAAGAAAGATTGTGGAACAGGGTATCTACCCTGCGGTCGATCCTCTCGAGTCCACGAGCCGTATCCTTGAACCCGATGTCGTCGGCGAGGAGCATTACGCAATCGCCCGACGTGTGGTGGAAGTGCTTCAGAAATATAAGGAGCTGCAGGACATCATCGCCATCCTCGGTATGGAGGAACTGGATGAAGCCGATAAGGCGACGGTTATGCGCGCCCGCAAAATCCAGCGCTTCATGTCCCAGCCGTTCCATGTTGCCGAGACCTTCACCGGTATCCCCGGCTGTTACGTCCCAATCAAGGAGACGCTGCGCGGCTTCAAGGCGATCCTCGACGGTGAGATGGATCAGTATCCCGAGCCTGCGTTCCATAACGTGGGAACAATCGACGACGTGATCGCAAAGGCGGCTAAGCTCGAGGAGGAGTGATCTGATTCATGAACAGCTTTAAACTCGAGATTTACGCTACCGACGGCTGCTTCTATAACGGCGACTGCGAACACCTGGTTTTTGGTTCTCCGGACGGAAGCAGAGGCGTTATGGCGGGGCATGAGCCGATGATCTGCGCTCTCGCTAAGGGTGAGATCCGCTATCTGACCGACGGCGAATGGAACAGAGTTGCCGTCACCGAGGGCTTTGTCGAGGTTATGCCGACATATGTGCGGCTGTTTGCGGACACTGCGGTCAGGGCGGAGGAGGTCGACGACTATCGCGCTAAATCTGCAAGCGCGCGCGCCGCTGAACGCGAGCGCCAAAGACTGTCGACAAAGCAATATATCAATACCAACCTGTCGTTAAAAAGGGCTATGGGACACAAAAGGCATTGACGATAATACCCTGCGCCGCCCGGGCACAGGGTATTTTTGCTGTTTCACACTTGATTTTAATGTATAACTATCGTACAATAGCTCTGTTGATTAACATGATGAGGAGATGAGAACGTGGCGAAAAAGAAGAAAAGCACGAATCCTTTCGTACCGGAGGCTCAGAACCCTGCTCCGTTAAGCCCGGCAAAAGCGGATGCTGAAAAGAAAGAGGTGAAAGCCGCAGTAACAGAGACGGAACCTGCTGAGGAAGAGATAACTCTTTCTCCCGATACAGTTGAAGAAATCGGAGAACCCGACAAGGAGCTGGTGTTCAAAAACGTCGCGAGGGCTTATGAGGAAGCCAAGCGCAAGCGTGAAAAATACAAGAAAATCGGTCCGGCATTTGTGTTGGTCTCGGGCATCATCTTTCTTGCTCTGATATTCACACTGGAGAACAAGATCACGTTTCTGATTTTATGGGTCATTACGATTCTTTACACCGTCGCTTTGATGATCCGTACAGAATACAAGTACCACCTATTCCGGAAATATCTCGGTCTGACGGATGAAGAAGCCGGGGAAGAGGAAAGTACGGAGACTGAAACGCCAAAAGCTGCGTCATCAAAGAACCAACAGGAGGAGAAAGAATGAAAAAGATATTTTCTGTTTTCCGATTAGATCTGAAAAGCCTGACCAAGAACCTGATCGTATTTGTCGTTGTGATCGGTATCACCATCTTACCGGCGCTTTACGCGTGGTTCAATATCGCCGCCAACTGGGATCCGTATTCCAATACGGGAAATCTGGCGTTCGCGGTATGCTCCGAGGATAAGGGCTACAGCTACAAGACCCTGACGATCAATGCGGGCGATGAGATCATCGACAATCTCAAACAGAACGACAAGATGGGCTGGGCGTTTGTAGACGCCGATAAAGCAAAAGACGGCGTCAAAAACGGCGAATACTATGCCGCCGTAATTATTCCCGAGAATTTCAGTGAGAACCTGCTCTCTATCACGACCGGTGATTTTACGCAGGCAAAGCTTGAATATTACGTCAATGAAAAAAGGAACGCTATCTCTCCCAAAATCACCGATAAGGGAATCGAAGCGATTGAAACAAGCGTCGGCTCAACCTATGTCAGCTCGCTGACAGAAACAATCGCCAAGGTTCTGAATCTTACCGAAAATGAATACGGCGAGAATAAGAACGATCTTGCGGACAAGGTAATCAACGCCTTGAATGACGCAAAAAAAGATATCGATACCTTTGATTCCTCTGTCGACGTGCTGATCACCACGCTTGATTCCATTGACGGTCTGATCAAAACGAACAAGGAATTAGTTCCTACGATCCAGTCGGCTCTTACCGGAGCAGGTGTGTTCACCTCCGATGTCGCGGCGACTCTTTCTTCAACGCAGGGCGTCGCGTCTCAGATTACAACCTCGCTTGACGGCTTGATTGGTTCCGGCACAACGTACATGGACAGTGTCTCAGCGCAAATGGACGACGTGTTCGGCGCGCTTAGCGGCGACGCCGAAGCTGTTTCCAATAAGCTGGCGAAGATCGAGTCCATCAATCAGAAAATCAAGTCTGTCAACAACGTCGTTATCGGTATTTTAGATAAAATAAAGACAAAGTTAGGCGTCGATACTTCAAAGGCGTTGAGCGCTCTGAACCGCGCGAATGAAAAGCAGGACGCTATCATCAGTAAAATCGACAGTATCCGCGACAATATCACAAAAACAGGCAATCTGCCGGCAAACGCAAAGTCTGAAATTGAAACGCTGATCGGCGACGCCAAAACGGAGCTTTCCTCTGCGGCAGCGGAATTCAGCGCGATCCGCCAGGATATCGACTCGGTCGTTTCCGATTCTTTCTCTTCGCTTAACGATATTACCGGCTTCCTCCAGACCGTGAGCGCCGGTACGGGTCAGCTTGATACGGTGTTTGACAGCGCGCTGGATACCACCGCCAATCTCAAAAAAGCCCTTAAAAGCCTGAAAAGCTTTCTGACAAACGTCGATGGTAAGATCGACACGCTGATCGAAAAGGTCAAGGACGTCGAAAGCTCCAACCTGATCGAAAACATCATCACGCCGATCATCGAGAATCCCGAAGCGCTGGGCAGCTTTGTTTCCTCTCCTGTCGCTTATGATACCACAAGAGTCTATCCGATCGAAAACTACGGCTCCGCGATGACGCCCTTCTATTCTTCGCTTGCTCTTTGGGTCGGCGGCGTTGTGCTGGTTGCGGTGCTGAATACCGATCTTACCCAAAGAGATCGCAAAAAGCTCGGAAAGGCGAATTCGGTACAGCTCTTCTTCGGCAGATATATGATGTTCCTTGTGATCAGCCTGATTCAGGGGCTTATCATCGCGCTGGGCGACTTGTATTTCCTCAAGATCCAATGCGAGAATCCTCTGCTGTTTATTGCCACCTGCATGATATCCAGCATCGTCTATTCGCTGATCATCTATTCGCTGACGATCACCTTCAGCGTAGTCGGCAAAGCGCTCGCGGTCATCATACTGATCCTGCAGGTAGCCGGCTCCGGCGGTACGTTCCCGATCGAGGTTCTTCCCGCGCCGTTCAAGGCGATCGCGCCGTTTTTACCGTTCAAGTACGGCATTAACGCCCTGCGCGAGGCTGTCGCGGGCTTGGATTGGGGCAGCTATTGGCACAACCTCGGTATGCTGCTGCTCTTCATCGTTCCCGCATTGATACTCGGTCTGCTGCTGAGAAAGCCGTGTATCAAAATCATCGCCTTCTTCAATGAAAAAATCGAGGAAAGCGACCTTGTCATATAACGATTGGCAAGCTATAATACAACATAGTATTATTATTCTGTGAATACTTGAATCATGAGCGCTGTGAAGAAATGAAGTAGTTTGCTTCAGTTTTCACAGCGCTTTGCTTTGAAAAAAACCACAATAATCGTTTTAGGCAACAATATTGTATAATCGCTAAATTGATGGATAAAAATTGTAAAATATATATATTGACCTGAAGTATAGATACATGGTATAATTTAATATGTATAAAAAGGTAAAGATGTATTTGTCATATAACGCAATAGTATCATTTCTGTGTATGAATTCCCGCGGCATAACGCAGGTGCCTGTTCTTTAGCTTTATTTTAGGCAAACACCCGGCGCAGAATTCTTAATTTGTGAGCGGCAAACGGAAAGCATGGTAATGATTTGCTTACTATCCGTTTGCTTTTTGTTTATTGGAAACATAAAACGGATCTGAAAAGGAGGTTTCGGTATGGATAAAAAGAAAATCATACGAACGGCAAGAAAGCGGTTAACCAAGCTTCTCAGCGTGATTTTGACGCTGACTATGCTGCTTGAGCTTTCGGCTGCGTATATCAACGCCGTAACGTATTATACAGTTCGCGTCAACTACCTCTATACCGACGGCACGCACGCGCATGATCCGTATATTGCGACCTTTCCGGCGAGAGGGGCGGTTAACGTCACCGTTACCAACCCCACCATCAACGGCTACGATCCGATGAAGCTGAATGACGGAGAAGATAATCCTCTTGCGCTTCCCGAAAACGGTACGCAGGCATCGACAATCGATGTGAATGTTGGCGCGATGAACGGCGACATAACCTATACGGTTTATTACGTTGCCGGTTTGTCGCATTACAGAGCGCGGTTTTATCTGCAAAATATTTACGATGACCTCTACACGACCGACCAGACGCTTAACGCGGCGTATCAGGACAAGCTCGGCAAAACCGGCAGCTTTCCCGATTATCTTGAAGAGGTAGAGGTGGAGGGCTTTACCAGCCTGTTCCATGAGCCCGACTCTATCGCCGCCGACGGCTCAACCGTTTTTCGCCTTTACTACGACCGCAACTACTATTCCGTCGGCTTTGACCTCGGCGAGGGCGGCTACGGTGTGGAGCCGATTTACGCAAAGTATCAGACAGAATACCGCGTTGACGAGCCAAAGAGAATGGGCTATACGTTCAGGGGCTGGGCGCGTACCGACATTGACTCCGCCGTAGAGGGCGCCGACTGGCATTATATAGATGAAAACGGCGCTGTCATCACAGAAGAGCAGGCTACTGCGACCGAAAACCTGCTTCAATTAGACGGCTCACAGACTGTTCCGGCAAAGGATACCTATTATAAGGCGGTTTGGGCTCCCGGCACAACCAGCTGCAGCGTGGTTTATTGGTTTGAAAACGCCGACAGCGACCTGCAAAACACCGCCGAGGAATTTGCGGGCTTGACCGAGGAAGAAATTCAGGCAAAGGTCTCAAAGAATTATTCGGTTATCGCCGCAAAGGATGTATTCAATATTTATGACGAGGACGGAAACACCACCCTTATACACCCGGGTATGGTGATTACGCCCGACACGGTTATCCGTAACAAGGCGAAAAAGGCTAAGGACGAGGGGATTTACAGCGGCAGCGGAGACGCTATTGTTCCTATAAAGGACTTCTTCCGTTTTAACCTCGGCTATGCCAATCACAACGATTCACGCAATAACGATGACCTTGCCTTTGACGAAAACGGCAACCGTAAGCCCGAGGCGCTGGTGTATAAATATGATAAAGACGGCAAAATTATTGACTTTAACGATATCAGCCAGGGTACCAGCGAGCAGCTTGTCGGTAAAGGGGATTATTTTGAGCTCAATACAGCGGAAAATACGCCGATTCCCAACTACCGAACCGATACCTCGGTAACGGTTCGCGGTGACGGTATGACGCGCTTCAACGTATATTTCCGCCGCAAGGAATTCACCCTGAAATTCTTCTATGCAAGAGAAAAGCTCAGCGATCATACAATCGAATTGACCAATTCGACAAAGAATTATTCTAATAAAGCCTACACAGGGCTGAATTATATGCAGGCGGTTTCTCAGGGCACTTGGCAGGCCGGCGTCGCCGACAGCAAGCCCCAGTTGAACACAAAGTATACCGACCCCGAAAGTCCCGACTATCTGCCTTATATTTTTGAGCGATATGAAGACTACAGCGGCTATCGGTACTACTACTATCAGGTAGAGGCGAAGTATAACGCGCCAATGAAGAACAAGTGGCTTATCGACGCGATACAGGGCGTCGATAAGAAGGGATTTAATGGCCAAGTCTGCCTTCCCGGAAGCTGGGCGGTTGAGAACGCGACGAATTATTATAACAGTCATACAAAAGTCAACAACTATACGATCAAGGGTATCTATGAGAAGCTCGGCCCCGAACTGATGTTCGCTAGCAGAACCGCTGATTATACTGAGCTGCATTACCTATTATCATGGACAAATTCTGCTACAAGCAGCGGCTGGAATTACGGCATGCAGAACGTCCTTCACTTCACCTATCAGAACTATGTGGAGCTGCTGCCTAGGGAGCTGGAGCAGCTGGAGATCGCCGATTATGACACGTCGGTGCTGGCCGGAGAAGGAAAGCCGTATATCGATGTTATACAGTTTACGGTGAACGGAACTGCAAAGTATTACGGATTGCCGGAGGATAATATCATCGAAACGACCGACTCCGGAAGTCAGTATCCAATCAATAATCTATCCAGCAAGACGAGCGCCGCGCGTTCCGACCAGACGCCAACCGATCTTGAGGGCTTTGAAATCGAAAATCGCAGATTGAACAGCAACAATCAAATCATACTTGATACGACGAATACGATAGTCGACTGGTCGGATGATACGACCTCTTACCGTCATGCTACGATCAAGTTTTTCTATAAGCGTAAGGAATATACCCTAAAATACCGTAACGGAAACCGCAAGGACGAGAGCCATAACCGCACAATTATGTATGGCGCACCGCTGAATGCTGTTTACGCGTCCGGCGAGCACGAGGGCGAACACCGTTACTACTGGGATAAACCCAATTACTTTATCCCTGAGCTGCAAGACCATTATATGTTCGACGGCTGGTACTACACGCCCTATTACTTCCGCCGGGTTGATGTGAATACCGCAACGATGCCCGCCTATGATATGACCTTCTACGCCAAGTGGGTTCCTAAGAAAATCGACGTTGTTTTTTACAACAACTATAACGAATACTACGAGGACACCAACCGCATTGTTTTAGGACAGGACGAAAACGGAAACCAGCTCACAAAGTGGACGGTTGAGTACGGTTCCTATGTGCCTCTGAATCACATTCCGGCAGATGTTGACGATGCGGAAGGCACCCGTCCGCACCTTGAACCGATTGCCGAGCACGCGTCCTTTGCCGGCTGGTATTATATCCGCAACCGGACGCCGCGCCGCTTTGAACCCGAGAACGTTCCCGTTATAGCGCTGAACGCCGAGTCAACCGGTGAAAATGCAACGCTCAGGCTTTTCGCCGAGTGGGTAACGCATGATGTCGCGAAGTACAAGGTCAATTATGTCCGCGCCGACAATCCCAACGTAGAAGTTGCGCCGCCGACAACGGGACGAGCGTATGTCTGGAAAACCCGCACCTTCCACGCGAAATCCGGCGATGAGCTGAGCGGCGAGTATAAATGGACGGAAGAGCACGAGAACGAGGGCACCAACTGGTGGCCGACGGTCAACTCTCACTCTATCATTGTTAAAGCAAATGAGGAAGGGGAGGAATATAAGCCGAACGAGTATACCTTCACTTATATTCAAAAGGACAAGGTGCATTACCGCGTTCAGTACCTCGACGCTGATACACGCCGACCGATTAACATCGAGGGTCACGATATTGAGAAGATTTCGACCCACGCTTCGGTAATGGAGGACGCAAGGGTGATTCCCGGCTATATTGCCGACCCGACTTCGCAGACGCTGATTCTCTCCGCTTCAAACGCCGGCACTCCGGCGGAGCAAAAGGCTGAGGAGCTGAGAAACAACGTCATCACCTTCCTGTATCATAAAAACACCACCGAATATGTTTATGAAGCGGAGTATTACACGCAGGATTTAAGCGGCGAGAGCTACACGCTGTTTAACAAGGAATCCCTGACAGTGCCCATTGCCGCTTCGGGAGAAACAACTGTAGCCATACAGGATTTGTTTTTGCGCCCCATTGCGAAACAGATTGAAGCCGAAGGCTTTGAACACGCGGTGAACAAGGCAAACTATACATACATTGCTGCCGACGGCACTTCAAGCGCGGCTCCAATCCCGGTTGCGGATAACGGAACGGTTACCATAGTTGATACCGACAAAAAGACAATCCGGCTTTACTTTGACCGGAAAAGCTACGTCTATTCCTACGAATTCGTTGACCACACCGCCGCAAAGGCGTATGATCAGGCGAGCGAGCAGGAGCGTGAAAATATGTGGAACGGCGTTTTGGCGGCATTCCCGAACGCGGGTTCTGCTCAGGTTGGCGCGTCCGTGACGCTTAACGTTCCCACCGACTACAACTACACAAATGATGGCACTGTGACGGCGTATACACGCTTGACGAATGCCGACGGAACGCTCAACGCTGTAACAATTCATATTCAGCCTGCTCCCGACGGTTCGCTTGTTAATCATATCAGGATTTATTACCGCAAGGACATTGAGCGCGACCTAAATTATCAGATGATTTGCGTTAATGCTAACAGCGAGACAGACTATGACGACGTAACAGGCGACCCGCTTTTCGGCAGACTTTCGGTCAACCGCCAGACTGTTGAAAGCTACAATCAAATTCAAAACGTCACGTTCTATGATACCAATGATGAGAAAATCACTGAGGGCAGCAGTGAAGTAGATATGCACCTGCACCATTATGATTTCCTCGGCTGGTATACAACGCCTGCATATGACGAACAGCATCCCGAACGAAACCGCCTGACAACCAACCCGGTTTTGACAAAAGAGGATTTAGGCACTAACGGCAGCCTTCCCGACAGAGATGTTAAATACTACGCGCTTGTCAAGCAAAAAATGGTGCAGATGGACGTTGATTTCTATTTCTGCGACGAATATACCAAGAATCAAATTGAAACAATGTCAGACGCGGAATTTAAGGAATATTTACAGCAGAAGATTGACGGCAATCAGCTTCAGCCCGGCGGA
>CAMVTS010000011.1 GCA_947170465.1 uncultured Clostridia bacterium | reverse complement strand
TATTGGTAATGAAATCGTTAATTGACACTAACTTTTTCATATTTTTCCCTTTATTTAGCTGTAACAGGAGGTTTTTGCATGCAGCGTGATAAAATTATCATCCGCACCAGCATTATCGGCATTCTCGCCAACGTCTTTCTCGCGGCATTCAAGGCGGCTGTCGGCCTGCTGACCAACTCTATCGCGATTATCATGGACGCGGTCAACAACCTCACCGATGTGCTTTCGTCGCTGATTACCATTATCGGCACCAAGCTCTCCGGCAGAAAGCCCGACAAAAAGCATCCGCACGGTCACGGTCGCTGGGAATACCTCAGCGCCATGATTATCGGTGTGATTGTGCTCTATGCCGGCGTGACCTCGCTGGTGGAATCTGTCAAGAAAATCATCTCGCCCGAAGCGCCGGAATATACGCCCGTGGCGCTGCTGATTATCGCGGTTGCCGTCGCGGTCAAAATTGTTCTCGGTATTTACGTCAGGGCGACCGGCGTGAAGGTCAACAGCGAATCCCTCGTCGCTTCCGGAAAGGACGCGCTGCTCGACTCCATTATCTCCGCTTCTACCCTGGTAGCTGCCGGTATCTATATGATATGGGGTATCAGTCTGGAGGCGTATCTGGCAGCGGTTATCTCGCTGATTATCATCAAATCCGGCTTTGATATTCTGCGCGAGAGCGTTTCCTCTATTCTCGGTGAGCGTTCTGACAAGGAAATCTCCTTTGCCATCAAGAAAACCATTCTCGAATTTGAGGAGGTCACCGGCGTTTATGATTTGGTGCTGCACAACTACGGACCGAATATGATTATCGGTTCGGTGCATATTGAAATTCCGGATTCGATGACGATTAAAAAACTCGATTTGCTGGAACGCCAGATTGTCGACAAGGTGTATCTTGACAGCGGCGTGATTCTGACCGGCATCAGCATTTACGCTGTCAATCTGCAGGACGACCACGCCATGCAGGTGCTCGGCGATATCCGCAAGCTGGTGATGTCGCATGAAAATGTGCTGCAGCTGCACGGCTTCTCGCTCAATGAGGAGGAAAAGGAAATCCGCTTTGACGTGGTTATCGGCTTTGAGGAAAACGACCGACGCGCCTTGTATGACCATATCTGCAAGGACGTTGCCGAGCGTTATCCCGATTATCAGCTTCGTATCGCCCTTGACAGCGATACGGCGGACTAAAATGTATTGAACAAGGGTTCGGCATGAAGCCGAACCCTTGTATTATTTATTCTTCTGATTCTTCATCCTCCAGCTGTGATTCAAACACAGGCTCCGGGATGATTTTCTTTTTGAACACATAGGTCAGCACGCACATGCCGGCAAACAATGCCGCGCATACCAGCGCTATCAGCACGCCCGGTACAAAACCGTTGGGAAGATAGGTCAGCTCGATGGTATGTTCTCCGGCATTCAGCGGAAATGCCAGCAGAGAATTGCCAACCGGCGTGATGGTCACTTCCTTGCCGTCAACAACTGCCTTCCATCCCTTCTCATAGGGAATGGAGGTGTAGAACAAGCCGTCTTGTTTGACGTTGATGGTGCCGGACATGGAGCTGTCGGTTCTCGCGGTCGTTGTCATGACGCTTTGCGAAAGCTTGTTGTAGGCTTCTTCCAGTACGCTCGAATTGAGCATGTTGACATACACCTGCGCCGTGCCGCTTGCGCCTGCCTTGAGGTCGCAGTAAACCGAAATCTTATCGCCCTTGTTGAAATAGCCGATGCAGGCGATATATGAACGCTGCATGTTGAATTTGTTGTTCTCGTCCGCGTCGTTGCGGAGAATGCTGATTTCGTCTCCCTGCGTGATATGCGTATAGGCACAGTAAATGCCGCTCTCGGGCGCTTCGTAGTTCCATTTCAGATGCGGCACCGTCGTGGTGTCTGTGCATCTGAATGAATAGTTGCCGTAGGATTCCTTGTTGACAGGGAAGCTGTTTGCGTCGCTGTGTCCCTGGGTGACAACCTCAAGACGCGTATAGACGTCCTTCTGAATGCCGGTGGCAAGCTTAAAGAACTGATTCTGCTGATCAAAGGGGTTGAACTGATCCTCGTTGTCGTTCTCCTGCCAGCTCATCAGGTTTTTGTCCGTCATGAAACCCATGGGCAGATAGTGGTTGTTCAGGAACAGCTTGACCTCTCCCTCGTTGGTCAGCTCGGTTGTGTCGTAGGTGTTGCGGATTTTGCCGTCGCGCGCAATCAGGTATTTGAGGTTCATGAACATATTGGTGACCGGCGAGCCTTCCGCGTAGGTGTAGCGATTGCCGCTCTTCCAGCCCATCATGCCGAAATTCTCAAAGAAGCGCGTCATGTTCTCATTTGCCATGGAGTTGAACATGGACAGACCGTAATAATGATTCAGCGCGCCGTCGTTGAGCGTCTGCGTGCTGGTCATCTCAGTGCGCCACAGCTCTTTGTTGCCTTCTTCCAGCGCGTCCATATACTTGATGACGGTTTCGGTACGTTCCTCTCCGCGCGGATAATCGTAGGTACCGGTAACGGTCGTTCTGTTGACACCGCAATAGCCAATAAATCCGCTCTGCAGAATGATCATGATTACCAGAATGATGGTCATCAGCGATTTGTTAATCAGCCGCTTGGTGTACAGAATAACCAGAACCGAAACTGCGGCTGTGATAATAGCGAACGCAATGAGCGTCGGGTTCAACCATCCCGGATAATCCTTGAACATGTTGGCAAACTTCTCATCGCCGATTGCCATTGCCATGGTGAAGAAGGTAAGCAGTGAGGCGACAATGGCGCCGACAACGCTGATTTTGTCGATGTTCATATACGCCCTGAACGCCATGACCACCACGATAAAAGTGATGAGATAGGCAAAGCGATACGGAATCATGTTGGTGAAGTGGAAGCCGTGCCAGATATAGTCAAGCTGACGGATAACGCAGCTGAGGAACATAAAGAGTATCAGGCTCACGCTGACAATTTTTTCTCTCAGCTTGATTTTCGGGCTGCTCAGCGACAGGAATCCAAAGAACAGACAAATTGCGCCGCAACAGATATTAGGCAGCGCGTCCGCCTCCTTGGTTGCCGGAATCGTGAAGTTCGCGAAGTTGCCGGTAATGCTTTTGAGCGCTTTCAGCACACCGAGAAAATCATTGCTGCCGCCGATATTGATGGCAAACGTGCTCGGAAAGGCACTGCCGGAAGCATGGGTATTCTGCAGCGCCATGAAAGCCGGCAGCAGGAAGAAAGTCGTCATGCCGATGGCAATTACAGAAAACGCGCCGGTCTTAATCAGATTGACAAAGAAGCTCTTGATACCGCTCCAATAGACAATCGAATACGCGATAAAAATCAGCAGGACAAAAATGCAGGTAAACAAGCCGATGTAGTAGTTCATCAGCAGGGACAGCGCCAGCGAAACCGTGAACAGCCGGAAACGGTTTTCTGTCAGCAGCTTGACGGTGCCGAGCGCTACCAGCGGCGTAATACAGACGGTATCGAGCCAGATATTGTTCCAGTAATAGCCCATGAGGAACGCGCCGAACGAAAAACTCAGTCCGAACATCAGCAGCGAAATATCGTTGCGCTTGTAGACGCTCTTGAGGAAATACGCCGTGAACGTGCCGGCAAGGGCGATACGCGCCGCGACAGTGAACATCAGAAATTCGCGCAGCCATTCATACGGCAAAAAGATGGTCAGAAAATTGAGCGGACTCGCCACATAGTAGGACATCAGCGCGAAGAAGTTGACGCCTCCGCCGACCGACCACGACCAGAACAGCGATTCGCCGTGTTTGAGTTTATACTGAAAATCCGCGAGAAACGGATAGTATTGGTGCCACTGGTCGGTTACCAGAATTTGCTGGTCGCCGAAGGGCGATACCTTTTTAATTGCGAAGGCTGTTACCATCAGAACAAACGGCACCAGAAAAGCCAGCCAGACATACCGGTTCCGGATACAGAAATCGCGGAAGCGGCTGCCCTTTTGCGGCGGCGCCTTCAATGCGTGTGAAGCGGACATAGGAAACCTCCAATTATTATTTTATTGCTAACCATTTTATTTTACCACGTTTTTGTTATTTGGACAACCGCAATTTCATTATTTGACAGAAAATTTTTTGAAAAAAATAGACTTTTCCTTATGACTTTGTTATAATAGAAATGTATTTTGATGACAGAGAGGATTTCTATATGAAAACCATTGACTTAGTTGTACCCTGCTATAACGAGGAGGAAGGGCTGGAGCATTTCGTGCTTGAAACCAACAAGGTGATTGACACCCTTCCCTCCTATCGATTTCGCTATATTCTCGTCAATGACGGCAGCCGCGACAAGACCTATCTGATTATGAAAAAGCTCGCCGCTCAGTTTGACAATATCAAGTATATCTCCTTTTCGCGCAACTTCGGCAAGGAAGCCGCCATGTACGCCGGCTTGCAGCACACCACCGCCGACTATGTGGTCGTGATGGACGCGGATTTGCAGCATCCGCCGGCGGTTTTTCCGCAGATGCTCGAAGCCATGGAGGAAGGCTACGACTGCTGTGCTACCAAGCGCGATGAACGCGAGGGCGAGAGCTTCTTCCGCGGCATGTTCTCGAAGCTGTTCTTCCGGCTCTCCAACCGACTCACCGACGTCAAGAATCCCTACGGCGCGATGGACTACCGCATGATGACGCGCCAGATGGTTGACGCCATTCTGGAGCTCAGCGAGGTGCAGCGCTTTTCCAAGGGTATTTTTTCCTGGGTAGGCTTCAATACCAAGTGGATTACCTTCAAAACCATTGACAGACAGCTCGGCACTACTACATGGAAGTTTTCTTCCCTGTTCAAATACGCGATTGACGGCATTGCCTGCTTCTCGGTCGCGCCGCTCCGCTTTACGGCGGTGATGGGCACCATCATCTTTGTGCTCGCGCTGATTTATATTATCATCACCCTGATTCAGACGCTGTTCTTTGGTATTCAGACGCCCGGTTATGTCACCACCCTCTGCGCGGTGCTCTTCCTCGGCGGTATCACCGAAATGTCGATTGGTATTCTCGGCGAATATATCGGCAGAATTTACATGGAAACCAAGGACAGACCGATTTATATCACGAAGTTTTCCAACTTTGAGGAAGAAAACAACGAGGAAAAATAAGCTGACAGCACGTCCCACTGCGGGGCGTGCTTTTGCGATTAAAAAAGTTTAAATCAAACCGCTCGTTTTTCCGGTTATATATAATGGATGCGGCATGCATTACATTTAATACTAAGTACCATCAAAACCCTTAAACATCTATTGCGTATTATTCCGCATAGCTTTGTTGGACTCCTTGACAGGCGCCAGCCTGCCTGCGTCGTCCGTCGCGCTATGCGAAATTCTCCGCTAATATCTGTTTTAAACGTTTTAATGGCACTCAGTATAAAAAAGGAGCAAATAAATATGAAACACCTGAAAATTACCACCACGTTTCTGGCAGCGGCGATGCTGTTCTCCGCTGTACCGCTGACGGCAAGCGCCGCCGGAGAACCCGATAATATCTATGAAAACGATCATATGAAAATCGTTTTCGACGATATTGAAATTCCCGCTTATGAAAACGGCAGACTGGATTATGAGGTCTTTCCCTGCTTCAAATACAACTTTGACGCCATAAAAAACACCTTGAGCGGCACCGTTATTCAAGACGGAGAGAGCAGTCACTTTGACCATCTTGACGAACTGGACGGGGATTATTTTGCCTCTGCTTTTTCGGAATCCGCCATGTTTGTTTACGGTGATGAATATGTATCGCTTGATATGGGCGAGAACGATTTCCAGTTCTATTTTGGTGAATACGGAGAGGGAGAACGCACAAGCATTAAAATCAACGTCGTTCAGAATAAACAGTTTATCACTGATTTCCAAATTTCTGACGCGGTTCTGACATTGGAAAAGAGAGGTTTTGAGTGTCAGGTGACGGCGCTTGCGCACACGGGCGACGACGAAGTTCCTGTCAGCTTCCAAACCTATAACTACGAATGGCTTGGTCTTGACGAGTCTATCTTTGCACTTTCCGAAGGAACGCACACGCTCAAGGCGCGTTTCTTTGACGCGGAAACAGACTTTAACCTGACGGTTAAGTCCGACAGATTTACAGACTTTACGCTTTCAACCGATTACGATACTTATCTTGACCGGGGCGCCGTTAAATTTGTCAAGCTGGATCGTGCTGAAAAACCTTTGGGTGCTTGCTACGCCAATATAAACGACAATCGTTTTGAGATTGACCGTCAAACCGGCAGCTGTCTGCTCGACAGCGATCCGTGGACAATCGGCGAACACCAGATGACTGTCACGTTTTGCGGCATTACAAAAACGGTCACCTATCAGGTACATGAATCTGTTATTGACCATGTAGAGGCGGAAAACCTGTACTACTACGAGGGCGATAACTATAGAAATGCGCGTGATTCGGTATGGGGAGATACCCATCCGCTATACAAGTACTTTTATCGTCCCGACTGCACGGTTTATTACAAGGACGGAAGCTCTGTGCTCAGCAACTACGGAAGAATACAGGATAGCACTAAGATGAATATCGGCTTTGATTCTCTCAAATCCTATCAGGACGACCAGGAAGAACACCCTTGGGGCGTCGGTGTATACACCGTTTCCGCTACACCGTATAACAACCATTTTACCGCCATTCCTGAACTGGCGACGACCTTTACGGTACAGATAGAAGCGAAGGCTGAGGTTGAACAGGCTGACGCGAACGCCGACGGAAAAATTAACATTGCCGACGCGACGTATGTGCAGCAGTTTGCCGCAGACCTGCTTGAGATAACGCCCAAGCAGAAAAAAGCAGCAGACATTAACGGCGACGGCGAAATCAACGTCATTGACGCGACCTTGATTCAACTTCAGATTGCAGAGTAACACCCCGGAGGGCGGCATGGAAAACGCAAAACTGAATGAGCTTGCCGGCCGTGCCGCCGCCGGAGACAACCGGGCGTGGGAGCGGTTCTATCAATCAGTGGCAAAACTGACAACAGCTGTATGCCGGAAAAAGTCTCTCTCCCCCGAAGCGACGGAGGATATCATTCAGGAGGTTATGCTTGCTCTCGCGACGCGAACGGAAGAGCTCTCAAAGATGAAAAATCCCGAGGGCTATGTTCACCGTGTTGCCCAAAGCAAATGTATCAATTATCTCACTGCCGAAAACAGGGTGCCGACAGAACGCTTTCATGATGACGGACTGTTGCTCAATGTTCCTGACAGCACGCCGACGCCTGATGATGTTGTTGCCGGACTGTCGCGCGGAGACCTTCTGCTGCATTATATGGAGAAACTTCCTGAGGAACAACGGCATTGTTTGCGTCTGCGCTATATGGAGGGCTACACAAACCGCCAAATTGCCGAAAAACTGCATATTCCCGTCGGTACGGTCGCCTCGCGTATACGCTACGCCAAAAAGTCGATTGCCAAACAGGTGAAAGCGTTTGAAAAGCAATATCACATTCCCTTTCACGCCAAGCTGGCGCTGCCGTTTATGCCGTGGCGATTGCTGCGCGGTCAAGGCGACCCCATCACTATGCTTGCCGCTGACAGCACAAGCACTGAGGTTACACGTATTATCTCCGGAGCTGTCGCGGCAGTTGTAATGGGCGGCGCGGTGATTGGTACCGGCGTGACGCAATGGCAGACCGAACCCGTGCCGACCACTGTTCCGACAACTGCCGCGCAAACGGCTGCAACGACGTTTGCCGCTGTGGATATTACCACTGCCGCCGTCAGCGTGTCCCCGTCGTCAGCGCCGCCGACAACCACTCCTGCCACAGAGGAAACCGAAGCGCCGGAAACAACTACGATGCCGACAGAACCTATTGTAACCCAACGTGAGGAAATAACAGAACCTGTGACGGAGCCGCCGGATCGTCATTATCAAAACATTACTTTTGACGACATCGTCGTTCCGGCTTCTCTTCCTTCTGAAACCATCTTTACACAAGTGGAAAATCCGGATTCACCTTTGGGTTATACCTACGAAATGGCAACTGCGTACTACTTTTCCGATATATGTGACAGAATGACCGGCACCTGTATGATTAACGACACGCCGCAACCCTTTGTCGGCGGTACGACGCCGGTAATAGATATTGAACCTGCGCAGGGAACGGACGGGAAGCTTATCCTGAATGAAGGGGATAATCTTCTGCGTTTCTATGCATATGACAAGCTGTGCGAAATCCACGTCCGCGTCGACGGCGAAATTCCGCAGCCGGTCGTAACGGATTTATGGGTATATCTTTACGAGTCTACGGAAGGCATGCCCTTGTTTTGGGAGCCTCGCTTTACGGCTGTACTTCACGACGCCTCCGGCGAGCATACCATTGGAAATGATCATGCGGAAATACCGCTTGACGGTCTGGTAATTGACGAATATAACGCCATTCCGACGCTCAGTGTTGGTTATCACGTTCTCAAAGCCCGCTTTCTCGGCGCTGAGAGTGATTTTCGTCTTAAGATACAGAAAAACTGGGAAATGGAAGAGCGGCAGATTCAATCATGAATCTGCCGCCAATTTTTTTAGCCTCTGCTTGTTATTCTGGTGATTTCGTTGATGCTGTGTCCCGTGATAAGCAGAATCACAATGACAACGGCAACGATAATAATGGCAATTAATATCAGGAGCAGCTGCGCTCTCGCCCATGTCTGGAGCGAACGTTTTTTGGATGAGCCGAACGACCAGACAAAGAGCATGATGATGTTGACAATCGGAATTGCTGCGAGAATCCATCTGCCAATCCATCCCCAGGTGGATACGTGCTCGTCCGCGTGGTATTCCTGCGAATAGGACGGATAAGCTGTTTGCTGATAACGCGGCTGTGAAGCCTGCTGTCTTGGCTGCTGGTACTGGTCGCCGTAGTTTGTATTCTGCTGACGCGGAGCTTGCTGCTGTGTCTGCGGTACGCCTGCACCGCAACTGGTGCAGTATTTTTCTCCGGGCTGCAGGGGTGCGCCGCAATGATTACAATTCATACTTTCTTCCTCTTACTTTCCGATTACTTCTTTGCCGCCCATATAAGGTCTGAGCGCAACGGGAATATTGATGGAGCCGTCCTCATTCAGATTGTTCTCCAAGAAAGCGATTAACATTCTGGGAGGAGCAACGACGGTGTTGTTGAGGGTGTGCGCGAAATACTTGCCGCCCTTGCCGGAAACGCGGATTTTCAGACGTCTTGCCTGCGCGTCGCCGAGGTTGGAGCAGGAGCCGACCTCGAAATATTTTTTCTGTCTGGGAGACCATGCTTCAACATCGAGAGAACGCACCTTCAAATCAGCCAGATCGCCGGAGCAGCACTCAAGCGTTCTGACCGGAATGTCCATAGAACGGAACAAATCGACAGTGTTCTGCCAGAGCTTGTCGAACCACATCTTGCTCTCCTCGGGCTTGCAGACAACAATCATTTCCTGCTTTTCAAACTGGTGGATTCTGTAAACGCCTCTCTCCTCAATACCGTGTGCGCCCTTCTCCTTGCGGAAGCAAGGTGAATAGCTGGTGAGGGTGTACGGAAGGTTTTCTTCCTTGTTAATGGTATCAATGAACTTGCCAATCATGGAGTGTTCGCTGGTGCCAATCAGATAGAGGTCTTCGCCCTCAATCTTGTACATCATGGAATCCATCTCGGCAAAGCTCATGACGCCGGTGACGACGTTGGAACGAATCATGAACGGCGGTACGCAATAGGTAAAGCCGCGGTCAATCATGAAGTCACGCGCGTAGGCAATCACGGCGCTGTGCAGTCTGGCGATATCACCCATCAGGTAATAGAAACCGTTGCCGGCAACCTTACGCGCGGAATCAAGGTCGATACCGTTGAGCTTTTCCATGATGTCGGTGTGATAAGGCACCTCAAAGTCCGGCACAACCGGCTCGCCAAAGCGCTCGATTTCGACGTTCTCGCTGTCGTCCTTGCCAATCGGGACGGACGGGTCGATGATTTGCGGAATCACCATCATGATTTTGGTGACCTTCTCGCTGAGCTCCGCTTCCTGCGCTTCCAGCGCTGCAAGCTGCTGTGCCTGTCTGGTGACCTCCTCGCGGATAGCCATGGCTTCCTCCTTCTTGCCCTGCGCCATCAACTGTCCAATCTGCTTGGAAATCTTGTTTCGGTTGGCTCTCAGGTCGTCCGCCTGCTGCTTGACCGCTCTGCTCTGCGCGTCCAGCTCAATCACTTCGTCCACTAACGGCAGCTTGCTGTCCTGAAATTTCTTGCGGATATTTTCCTTGACCGCTTCGGGATTTTCGCGTAAAAACTTAATATCAATCATTGTCTTGCTCCTTATGTAAAAGATTTGATAACTCTTTCAGTTCCTCGTCGGAATAAAATTCAATCTGCAAAATACCGCCCTCTTTTTTCTTGTTCTTCGTGACGGTAATCTTTCTGCCTAGGCTCTCGTTGAGCGCCAGCTCCACCATCTTATAGAAGGACGGCTGCTTCTCCGGCTTTTCCTCGGTCTTGACCTTGACAGGCTTCTTGCACAGGACTTCTGTCTGCCGAACAGAGAGGTCTTTTTTAATAATCTCCTCCGCGACTGTCAGCATGGCTTCCTCACTGTCGAGCGTCAGCAATGCTCTGGCGTGTCCGGCGGAAATACTGCCGTCCCTGAGCAGCTCGCGCACGCTTTCGGGCAGTTTCAGTAATCTAAGGGCGTTGGCGACTGCCGGACGGGATTTTCCCATGCTCTGTGCGATTTCTTCCTGAGTAAAGTTATGCTCGTTGAGGAGTACCGCGTAGCCCTCGGCTTCTTCCAGCGGCGTCAAGTCCTCGCGCTGGAGGTTTTCTATCAGCGCCAGCTCCATGGTTTCGGATTCTGTCAGTTCACGGATAATGACCGGCACTTCTGTCAGTCCCGCCATGCGGCAGGCACGGTAGCGGCGTTCTCCGGCGACAATCTCATAGCCGCCCAAGGGTAAAGGTCTGACAAGCAAGGGCTGTAATAGGCCATGTGCCGAAATGCTCTCGGCAAGCTCGCCGAGTGTCTGTTCATCAAACTCCTTACGCGGCTGGGAACGGTTCGGCTCAATCTCTGAAATTTTCAGCGTAATGGCGCCGTCGTTTTTTTCACTGTCGTTTTCTATGAAGATGGCGTTCAGACCTTTGCCCAAGCCGCCAAGTTTTTTTGCCATCAGCGTCTCTCCTTTGCGATAATTTCCTTTGCCAGTTCGGTATAGGCGATACTGCCCTTGCAGTTTTTGTCGTAGTAGATGACCGGCATGCCGAAGCTGGGTGCTTCGGACAGGCGCACGCCGCGGTTAATCACGGTGCCGAACACCTTGCCGGGAAAGAATTTTTTGACTTCCTCGACGACCTGCTGCGTCAGGTTGAGTCTGCCGTCGTACATGGTGAGCAGTACGCCCTCCAGCTCGATGGTGTAATTGTACTGTCGCTTGATTCTTCTGACGGTGCTCATCAGCTGTGACAAGCCTTCGAGCGCGTAGTACTCACACTGAATTGGCACCAGAAAGCTGTCCGCGACAGTCAGCGCGTTGGCGGTAATAAGTCCCAGCGACGGCGGGCAGTCAATGATGATGTAATCGTAATACTGCTTGATGGGCAGCAGTGAATTCTTTAAGAGTGATTCACGGCGCGGTTTTTCAATGATTTCCAGCTCTGCGGCGGCGAGGTTGATGCTCGACGGCAAAAGGTGAAGGTTCTGGTACGGGGTGGTGAGCACGCACTCTTCCGCCTTGGTGCCGTCCACCAGAATATTGTAGGTTGAGAGCTTCACCTTGCTCTTGTCAATCGCCACGCCGCTGGTGGCGTTACCCTGCGGGTCCGCGTCAACGAGCAGAACCTTCTTCTCCAGCGCTCCCAGACATGCCGCGAGATTGACCGCTGTGGTAGTCTTGCCGACGCCGCCCTTCTGATTTGCAATTGCGATAATCTTAGCCAAAGGGACAGTCCACTTCCTTATTCAAAGTTTTTCGTAACGTGTACTATTATACCATATAACAGACTGTTTTTGAAGGGTATTTTTGAAATTTATTGCATGTTTCACGTGAAACATTTAAAAGCAAACAGACACGTACCGAAGTACGTGCCTGCTCGCAAGGGGTTAGATAAGGAAATGGGTATGAGTGGAACGGGTACATGGTACCCACGTGGAAAGCTAAATCAAAACACGCAGACGACTGAGAAATCAGAGAGAAGAGGATTTAGGGTGTATGTAATATCGACTCAAGGGGTTTTACCGCCTGCGTGTTGTTGACAAAATTTATGCGGACTGATCAGGCGGACACACAGCCGACTTTGGAATCCTGATGGTGTATTCGATAAAATCTGTTGTGTCAGTTTTGAAGGACTCCGTATGGATGCCGGACTTCCGCATGGTGTCAATCGCCTTGTTAATCGTGTTGAGAAAAATTCTTAAGTCTTTTATCACCGCTTTACTGTTACCCCGGAATTGTTTCTGCTTGGGGCTTGATTGGAGCATGACGCTGACAAGCTGTTCTGTCTGTTTGACATTCAGGTTGTCGGAGATTATCTTGGACAATGCCTCCCGTCGCATTGGTTCACTGCTGATTTTCAGCAGCGCCCTCGCATGGCGCTCTGTCAGTCCGGCGGATTCAATCCACTCCTGTTCCTCGTCGGTCAGACGAAGCAGACGCAGTTTATTTGCAATGGTGGATTGGGTTTTGCCGAGCTTCATAGCAGCCTGTTCCTGCGTCAGTCCGTAGCGGCGGATCAGCTTTGAAATTCCCCGAGCCTCCTCGAACACGCCGAGGTCGGCTCGTTGGAGATTTTCAAGAAGAGCATACACGGCGGACTCGCGTTCCGTACAACGGACAATAATACACGGCACCTTTCGGATTCCGGCAAGTACTGCCGCTCGCAAACGCCTTTCACCGGCAACCAGCTCAAATTCTGTCTGGCTGACCTTGCGTACTGTCAAGGGCTGCAAAATACCGTTTTCCGCAATTGAACGGGACAGAGCCGATAGCTCGTCCTCGTTGAATTGCTTTCGCGGCTGCGCCTTGTTGGGACGGATTTTGACGACCGGAATTTCAGAGATGGTGTTCTCACTTTTAACCAGAAAATTCAAAACCGCATCACCCTCTGTCAGCATCAGGGTTTGTCCCTGTGCTATTATCATATCACAACGGGTGTGCGGTTTTTGTCGCATCAAGAGCGATTATAATATTTTATTTTTGGATTACCTGTCGAAATTTATAACGGTTTGGATTTGATTTTTCCAAAGGCTCTGGGATATTTGTCCGGCGTTGGTCTGACTTTTTCTATCTGAATCAGGTTTCGGCTGCCGCCGTCCATAGGCAAATCAAAAGCATAAATTTTATTTATCTTACCGCCGAGAATACCAATCGCGTTTCCGGCGCTTTCGAGTTCGTTGTTGATATTGCCCTTGAAGGCGATAAAGCTGCCGGACAGTCTGACGTAAGGCAGACAGAATTCCGAGAGCATATTCAACTGGGCGACCGCCCTGGAAACGGCAAAGTCGCAGGTTTCGCGGAGGTCGTCATTTTGACCTCCCACCTCTGCCCTGCTGTGAATCAGCTTTGCTTCAAGATTCAATTTATCTAAAACGATGTCAAGGAAGTTCAGGCGTTTTTGGAGGCTGTCAAGCAAGGTCAGCTGAATATCAGGTCTGGCGATTTTGAGCACCATACCCGGAAAACCTGCGCCGGTGCCGACGTCTATCACGCTGGCGTTCTCCGGAATGTCGATATAATTGAACACGGTCAAGCTGTCCGCAAAATGCTTGACGGCTACCCCCTGAGGGTCGGTGATGGCGGTCAGGTTGATTTTTTCATTCCATTCCACCAGCATTTCATAATAGCGTTCCAGCTGCGCAAGCTGTTTTTCATTCAGTTGCAGCTTGAAATTTTTGGTTGCTTCCAGAAAGTATTCACGCATTGTCATGGTTATTTTCCTTATTTGTCGCCATCCAAATCAACAGAACGCTGATATCCGCCGGTGATACGCCGGAAATGCGCGAAGCCTGTCCGATATTGAGCGGCTTGATTTTGTTGAGCTTTTCCTGGGCTTCCAGACGTAAGCCGCGGATAGTTTTGTAATCCAAATCAGATGGCAGCAGCTTATGCTCCAGCTTTTTCATCTGCTCTACCTGCTTGCGCTGTTTTTGAATATAGCCCTCATATTTGATTTCAATTTCAACCTGCTCCATCAGGTTGGCGTCGAGCTTTGGACGACCGGTATCAACCGGCGATAAGCAGGCGTAATCAAGCTGCGGACGCTTCATCAATTCAATCAGACGAACGCCGGTGGTAATTTCTGATGTTTCACGTGAAACAAGAATACGGTTGACCTCCTCAGTGGGAGAAATGACCGTATTTTTCAGGCGCTTGATTTCCTGCTTCTTCTGCTCCTGCTTTTGCAGGAATCGCTGATAGCGTTCCTTGCTGATAAGTCCGGTGGCATAGCCAACCGGTGTAAGTCGCTCGTCGGCGTTATCCTGACGAAGTACCAGACGGTACTCGCTTCTTGAGGTCATCATGCGGTATGGTTCATTGGCGCCCTTCGTGACCAAGTCGTCTATCAGCGTACCAATATAGGAATTGGAGCGTGAGAGGACAAACGGTTCTTTTCCCTGTACCCTTTTGGCGGCGTTCACACCGGCAACGAAGCCCTGCACAGCGGCTTCCTCATAACCGGAGCTGCCATTGAACTGTCCGGCACCATACAGTCCCGGAAAGTCCTTGAATTCTAAGGTGGCAAGCATGGCTGTCGGGTCAACGCAATCGTATTCTATCGCGTAAGCCGGACGCATCATCACGCAATGCTCCAAGCCTTTAATCGTATGGTAAAACTTCAATTGCACTTCTTCAGGCAATGAGCTGCTCATACCCTGTAAATACATTTCCTCGGTATTCTCGCCGCAGGGTTCGATAAAGAGCTGATGGCGCGGCTTATCCTTGAAACGCATAATTTTGTCCTCGAAGCTCGGACAATAGCGCGGCCCCACACCTTCAATTTTTCCGGCATACAAGGGTGAACGGTGAATGTTTTCCAGTATCACCTGTTTGGTCGCGTCGTTTGTCCAGCTGATATGACAATCGACCTTGTTTTCTCCGAGGCTTTTCGTCTCATAAGAGAACGGCTGCGGCGGTTCGTCGCCCTTTTGTACTTCCAGTTCTGAAAAATCAATGGAACGTCTCAATACTCTTGCCGGCGTTCCGGTTTTGAAGCGTCGCAAGGGTAAGCCGAGCGCTTTCAGACTGGCTCCCAAGCGCGAAGCCGGAAACATGCCGTCGGGACCGCCTTCATAACTGACCTCACCGACAAAAATTCTGCCGCCGAGATAGGTGCCGGTCGCGATAATCACCGTCTTGCAGCGATAAACCGCCAACATCTGCGTTGTCAGCTCATAGCCGTCCTCCGTTTGCTGGATGTCGGTGATTTCCGCCTGACGGAGTTCGAGGTTTTCCTGCAGCTCCACCTTATGCTTCATAGTTTCGGCATATCTACGGCGGTCAATCTGAGCGCGCAAGGAATGTACCGCAGGACCTTTGCCGCGGTTCAACATTCTGGATTGTAAAAAGCACGCGTCAGCCGTCTTGCCCATTTCTCCGCCGAGCGCGTCCAGTTCACGGACAAGATGTCCCTTCGCTGTGCCGCCAATGGATGGATTGCAGGGACAGTTGCCCACCGCGTCCATATTTATCGTAAAAATTGCCGTGTGACAGCCGAGTCTTGCCGCCGCAAGAGCCGCCTCAATGCCGGCATGACCGGCGCCAATCACCGCTACGTCATAGTCGCCTGCGTAATATGTCATACAATCATTCCTCACACCCGAATTATGCGGTATTGCCTTTACTTACCTACACAGAAGTTGTGGAATACCCTATCAATTACCTCGTCGCTGGTTTTCTCTCCGGTCATTTCCAACAGCTCGGAAATCGCGTCCTCCAAAGAAACCGTTACCGCGTCGTAGGTCATACCCATGAAAAGGGCGTTTTTTGCTTCCTCAACCGAGGTCAGCGCGTTCTTCACGTTATTTCTCTGCCGCTCGTTGGAAAGGATTCCTTCGCTGGGATTGAGGTGCTGTGTTCCGGCTACCTGCTCGACTGCCCGGATAATCTCCTCTCTGCCCTCGCCTTTGGCGGCTGATACAAATATCACATTGCTGATTTTTTTTTTTATCTTGTCTATATCTGACTGACCTTCCAAATCAGTCTTATTGATAATCGCGATAGTCGGCACTTCCCTGCTCATGTCAAGCAGCTCAAAGTCCTCTTCATCCAGCGGACGGCTGTTATCAAAAACAGCGAGCAACAGACCGCACTGTGACAAGCGCTGTCTGGCTCTGTCCACGCCGATTTTCTCCACCGCATCCTCGGTATCGCGCAGACCGGCGGTATCGCTCAGACGGAGTATCACATCGCCAACCAAGACGGTATCCTCTACCACGTCGCGCGTGGTGCCGGGTATTTCGGTAACAATACTCTTTTCATAGCCGGAGAGCAGGTTCATCAGGGTGCTTTTGCCGACGTTCGGTTTGCCGGCAATCACGGTATCGATGCCCTGTTTGACCGCCTGTCCGCTGTCATAGGTACTGAGCAGCTTTGTCAAGGCGGCAATCGCCTTGTCGCAAACATCAGAAATCATCTCATCGGAAACGTCGGCGATATCCTCCTCCGGATAATCCGCCCACGCGGACAGATGAGCTGTCAAGGACAGTAAGTCGTCCTTGATACCGCTGATTTTTTTTCGGAGTGCTCCCTCCTTGACATAAAGAGCTGAGCGCGCGGCACTGCGGCTCTTGGCGCTGATTAAATCCATCACGGATTCCGCCTCGGTCAAATCGAGCTTTCCGTTAAGAAAAGCGCGCTTGGTAAATTCGCCTGCCTGCGCCGGAACCGCGCCTGCCTCCAGAGCGGCGCGGAGCACCTGACGGGTCAGGTAAATGCCGCCGTGACAGCTCAGCTCCACAATGTTTTCTCCGGTATAGCTATGCGGCGCTCTGAACACCAGTGCGACCGCTTCGTCTATCTCCTCGTCATTGGCAATCACCTTGCCAAAGGCGGCGGTATAGCCTTTCATATCACACAGCCGCTTACCGTTGATATTCTGAAATATTTTATCGGCGATTTGGATTGCTTCCTCTCCGGAAATGCGAATCACGCCGATACCGCCTTCGCCCTGCGCGGTGCTGATGGCGGCGATGGTACTGTTTTCATTATTCATATTCTTCATAAAACAAAAGAGCGGAAAAGCTCCGCTCTTTTTTCAAAATCATTACTTATCAATTCTGCCGTAAAGACCTGTTTCGCCGCCTTCATTGAGCGGTACTCTGTCGGGATTAACAGGCGCCGGAGCGTTATTCTTTCTGCCGCCGTTATACGGACGCTTGCCGCCTCTGCCGCGGTTATAACCGCCCTTGCGGACATTGGACTTCACCTTGGGGTCGGGTCCGATTACCACGTGACGCGCGGCATTCTCTCCCTCACTCCAGGAAATAGCGCCGTTGACCTTCTGAACCGCCGTGTGAATGATTCTTCTTTCGTAGGGGTTCATCGGCTCCAGGCTGGTCTTTCTGCCGGTCTTGATTGCCTTATAGGCGAGCTTTCTGCCGAGAATCTCGAGGGTCTTTTCTCTCTTTTCACGGTAGTTGCCGGTGTTGACGGTCACCTTGATGTAAGGGTCCTCGCCATGATTGGCTACCAAGCTGGTGAGGTACTGGAGCGCGTCGAGCGTCTCGCCTCTTCTGCCGATAACAAAGCCAACCTCCTCGCCGGAAAGGTCAAACTCAACCGCGTTTTCGTCAGTTTTCTTTTCAATCTGAATGCTCTCGAGCGTCATCTTGTCAAGCACGTCTCTGAGAAACTGCTCCGCTCTTTCATCGGGCTTGTCCTTGATGAATACCTTGACGATTGCAGGTCTGCCGCCGAAAAGACCGAATCTTTTCTTTTCCTCTGTCTGAATAATTTCAAACTCATAGTCGGATGTGTCGTCAAGACCTAGCTGAGCCTTTGCTTTTTCGAGGGCGTTCTGTACGTCGGAGCCTTCGCAAATTGCTTCTTTTATCATTGTTTAATAACCTCTGTTAATTTCTCCTGAATCGGAAAAATGAATTTCAAAACCTAAATTATTTTTTCTTTTTCTTCTTACCGGTATTTCCCGTATCGGCAGCGGACTCTCTGGGAGCGTATACATAGGGAACCTGCGCCTCATTCTGGAACAGCAGCGCCGCGTGTCTGGCTTCGCTGTTGGCAGTCATTTTAGCCGGGCTGAAAATCTTGGCGAGTACGAGGGACTGAATCAAGCTCAGAAGTGCTGAAATAATCCAGTAGAACGCCATTGCGCAGGGTACGGTATAGGCGATATATGCGGAAAACAGGGGCAAAAGGTACATAACGACCTTCATACAGCCCTGCTGCTGACCCATCATACTCTTGTTGACTCTTGTCATGATGAACTGAGAGCCGACGTTTGACAGGAAGCAGAGCACCGGAAACAGCAAATACCAAGACCAGAAGCCCTGGTCAGCCGGTACCTTGAGCAAATCAAAGCCAAGCATATTAAATCCGCCGGCAAACATATTAATCTGCGCGATATCGGCGGGTGTAAAGAGACTCTGAATAGTCGGTGTGTTGACGATATTCGGGAAAATCTGAATCAGCGCAATCTGCTGGTAGGTGGAGTTGGTTGTGGTTACATAGCCCGGAATGGTGGATATGTAGCTGACTGCCTGATTCACGTGATCCGCATTGAGGTGAAGTGTGTTGGTAAGCGGATAGGCAACGGCGTAGAATACGCCGAAGAGAACAAGCATCGGGATAATGGTTGTCAGACAACCGCCCATCGGCTTGACGCCTTCTTTTTCGTAGAGCTTGTTCATTTCCTCCTGGAGCAGCTGCCGGTTGTTGCCGTATTTCTCCTGGAGTTCTTTTTGTTTCTTAGATAGTCTGGCTGTACCCGCCATCGACTTCTGCTGCTTGACCGAGAATGGGAAGAGCACCAGCTTGACAATGATGGTGAATACAATAATCGCGAGTCCGAAATTGTGTAGAACATAGAAAGCCGCCCACAGAATATAACCGAGGATGCTTCCTAAAAAGCCGAAAATTTGCATAGATTACCTCGCTTTTGATGGTTCATTTTTCAGGTACGGGGTCGTACCCTCCCTTTGAAAAGGGATTGCAGCGCAGGATTCTCCAGATGGTGAGTGCGCTTCCCTTGAGGGCGCCGAAGCGCTCAATGGCTTCCAGTCCGTACTGCGAGCAGGTCGGAATGTACTTGCAGTGCGCGCGTGTATACGGAGAAATGCCGGCACGATAAAATTTAATCAGCGCAATGAGAATCTTTTTCATGATACGTCACCACTGTTCCGGTGCAATACGCCTGCCTGCTGCAGCTGCTGCCGCATTGCCTTTTGCACCGCTGTGCTCTTGACATGAGGCGTTTTGCCTCTCGCGACAAAAATCAGGTCATAGCCCGGACGAAGCTGCGGATAGAGCGCGTCATAGGCAGCTCTGATGACCCGTCTTGCCCTTGACCTTCTGACAGCGTTGCCGATTTTCTTTCCTGTGGTTATTCCGTAACGCGGCTTGTCTCCCCTGCTCTTGATAACATAGGTCACCAGCACAGGGCTGACATAGGACTTTCCCCTGCGGTAAATCCGCGAAAAATCCCGGTTTTCCTTGATTGTCACATATCGTGCCATGACAAACTCTCCAAATCACGCCGCATATAAAGAAAGACCACATTGAAAAGTGGCCTTTTCTTTAGTAAGACAACCTTTTTCTGCCTTTTGCTCTTCTTCTGGCTAAAACTTTTCTGCCGTTAGATGTAGCCATTCTTTTTCTGAAGCCGTGCTCCTTCTTTCTGTGGAGCTTCTTAGGCTGATATGTTCTCAACATAAGCGAAACCCTCCCTTCAAAACATAGCCTTGCAATATAGCATTATAGCTTATTTTCGCGGTTTCGTCAAGTATTTTCTGACTTGGAAATTTGAATATTTCCATTTTTCAAGCCGTTTTTCCATATCATGTGAGATAAGGACGTGAAGAAACAAGATGTTGTGTGGAAGCGAAAAGTTATCAGTTATTAGTTGGACACGGATTCATGTGCTGACAACTGATAACTGACAACTAATCTCCCCCTTGCTTTTTTCCACATTTCGTAGTATACTTAATAATGTATAAACTTTATTATGGGTTAATTTGCGAAATGAGACATTCAGAGAGACCGTGCGCCTATATTTAAAAAGGAAACGCTTTGAAATAATCCGGATAAAACTGCTCAATACTCTCTGACTGAGAAAGGAAAGGGTAAACATACATATGGATTCATTCAACGACGCGTGGGAGCTCATTTGCTCCTACTGCCAGAACAAAATAACCGAGGTTGCCTACAACACCTGGATCAGCCGCATCAAACCGCTGCGGCTTGATTTTGACAATAATACCGCCTATCTGCTGGTTCCCAACGATTTTCACCGTCAGACCATCAAGCGCTGCTACATACCGCTGCTCAACGAGGCGTTTGAGGCAATCTTTGACAACAAATTCAACATTGATTTGCAGACGCCCGCTGAGGCAAACATCGCGCCGCCGGTGCAGAAAATTATTGAGGAAACCACCGACACCAATTACGAGTATACCTTTGATACCTTTATCGTCGGTCCGTCCAACAAATTTGCACATGCGGCTTGTCTGGCTGTGGCTACCGCACCCTCCAAGGCGTATAATCCCCTGTTTCTGCACGGCAATTCCGGACTGGGAAAAACACATCTGCTTTACGCCATCGGCAACGAGATTAAAAAGAACGACCCTTCCAAGGTCATCTGCTATATCAAGGGCGACGACTTCACCAACGAGCTGATTGAATCCCTCCGTCTTGCCAAGATGACGGAGTTCCGTCACAAATACCGCAACGCGGACGTGCTGCTGGTTGACGATATCCAGTTTATCGGCGGCAAAGAGAGCACGCAAGAAGAATTTTTCCATACCTTCAACGCGCTGCACGAGGCACACAAGCAGATTGTCCTGACCTCCGACCGGCCGCCGAAGGAAATCCGTACTCTGGATGACCGTCTGCGTTCGCGCTTTGAGCAGGATTTGATTGCGGATATCCAGCCGCCGGACTTTGAAACGCGTATCGCGATTATCAAGAGAAAGGCAGAGCTGCTTGATTTGGATTTATCCAACGAAATCTGCGAGTACATTGCCAACAAGCTCAAAAGCAATATCCGTCAGCTCGAAGGCACTGTCAAAAAGCTCAAGGCGAAATCCTTTCTCAATAATGAAAAGCCGACGCTCAACTCCGTTCAGGAGGTTATCGCGGACGTGCTCAACAACGACGTGCCGCCCGAGGTTACCGTTGAGCGCATTATCGACGAGGTAGCGCGCACCTACGGCATGACGCCGGAGGATATCACCAAGCAGAAGAGCAAAAAAGCCAATGTCAGCAACGCGCGTCATATCGCTATTTACATCACCAGAGAGCTGACAAACCTCACTGTCAAGGAAATTGGCAACCTCTTCGGCGGCAGACATTATACCACGGTTCTCTACTCCATTTCCAAGGTTGAGGAACAGCTTGAAAGAGACATCAAGGTCCGCGAGCTGGTGGACGATATGATGAAGAATATCAAGGACAGATAAGGCTGACAATTCCACACCTTTTCACGATAGCTTTCTGTTGAGATGTCAGCGTTGTGGACGAATGTGGACGAAATATGAAAGCATGAGGAAAGTCTGTGAAAAAGTTTTCACGCCCATGCACAAGCTTTTCTCAGCCGGCTGTTAAATGAATTTTCCGCCAGCAATGGGAGAAAAAACCGGTTTTACTATATTTTCACACCACCTACTACGACTACTAAAAAATAAAAAGATAAGATTGGAGAAGTTTACAAACATGAAAATTTCGTGCCTGCGTTCTGATTTGCAGACGGCTATCTCGAATGTTTCCAGAGCTGTTTCCAGCAAATCCACCATTCCCGCTCTGGAGGGCGTGCTTGTCAAGGCTCACGGCGACAAGCTCAACATTTCGGGCTATAACCTCGAAATCGGTATCACCACCGATATTGACGCCACCGTCACCGAGGACGGCGAGATTGTCATCAGCGCCAAGCTGTTTCTCGATATTGTACGCAACCTTCCCGAAGAAATTCTCACTATTGAGACCGACGACCGTCTGATTGTCTATATCAACTGCGGCGCGGCTGATTATAAAATCACCGGTATGTCGCCGGTGGAATATCCCGATCTGCCTACCTTTGAGCAGACCGACAGCATTACCCTCAGCTCCAAAACCCTGCGCGAGATGATTCGCCAGACCGTTTATGCGGTCAGCGATAATATGGCGAAGCCCATCTATACCGGTTCTCTCTTTGAAATTGAGAACGGCGCGCTCACCATTGTCGCGATTGACGGCTACCGCATGGCAATCCGCCGCGAAAAGGTTGACAGCGACAGCCATAACTCCTTTGTCGTACCCGGAAAAACCCAGATGGAAATTCTCAAGCTCCTCGTCGATGACGACGAGCCTGTCAATATTATCATCGGTCAGCGCCATATCACCTTCTGCGTGAGAAGCTACCGCGTGATTTCCCGGCTGATTGAGGGTATTTTTATCGACTACAAGACGACGATTCCCAAGACCAACAAGACGGAGGTCGTGATTAACACGCGCCGCCTGATGGACTCGGTCGAGAGAATGTCACTGATGAATAATGAGAGAATGCAGAGCCCCGTGCGCTGTAAATTTCTCGACGAGGAGATCAAATTCTCCTGCGCTTCTGCGGTCGGTTCGGCAAACGATACCATCCGTGTGAACGTTGCCGGCGAGCAGGTGGAAATCGGCTTCAACAACCGCTACATGCTCGACGCGCTCAAAAACGCCGACACCGATGAGGTCAGGCTGGTGCTCAACGGTCCGATTTCGCCGATTGTGATTAAACCCGTTCAGGGAGACAGCTTCCTGTGCATTGTTGTACCCATGAGGCTCGCCAATGAAGGCTGATGTTGTTACCATTGATTCCGAATTTATCCGTCTGCAGGATTTGCTGAAAATTTCCGGACTTGTCTCCACCGGCGGTATGGCAAAAATCGTCATTCAGAACGGTGAGGTCACGGTCAACGGCGAGGTCTGCACCATGCGCGGCAAAAAGCTTCGCGACGGCGATACGGCGGCGTATGACGGCGTGTCCGTCACTGTAAAAGCCAATGAAGGTTGACCATTTACAATTTCAGAATTACCGCAATCTCGCGGACGGCTTTATCAGCCCGTGCGAGGGTGTGAATATCATCTACGGCAAGAACGCGCAGGGCAAGACGAATATCATAGAGGCGCTGTGGCTGTTCTGCGGCGGTCATTCCTTCCGCACGCAGAGTTACCGGGAGCTGATTCAGTTTGACAAGCCGTTCGCTAAGCTCGACTGCCGGTTTTACGGACAGGAGCGCAGCCAGACGGCGAGTATCGCGATTGAACCGAACCGCCGCGTCATCAAGCTCAACGGCGTGGAAAAGAA
Organism: uncultured Clostridia bacterium; assembly: GCA_947170465.1. Classification (GTDB taxonomy): domain Bacteria; phylum Bacillota; class Clostridia; order Oscillospirales; family Acutalibacteraceae; genus Ruminococcoides. The sequence continues at coordinate 26,204 of CAMVTS010000011.1, read as the reverse complement.
AACCTCCGCGGCGCTGATTGAGCGCTTCTGCGCCGTGGTATTTTCACCGGAGAATCTCAGCCTGATAAAGAGAGGTCCCTCCGAGCGCCGCAATTTTATCGACAGCGCGATTTGCCGCGAAAAAATGCGCAACGCGCTTACACTCCAGAAATATAACCGCCTGCTCAAACAGCGCAACGCGCTCTTAAAGGATTTGCAGCGCAACGAAAAGCTGCGCGAGACGCTCTCGCTGTGGGATGAACAGCTCACCACGCTCGGCGCGGAGATTGTCCGTCAGAGGCTGGATTTCGTGAAGATGATTACCGGGAAAGCGGCGGTTTATCACGAGGGCATCTCACGCGGCAGCGAGAAACTGAGTCTGCGCTATCTTTCCAGCTTTGGTGCGGAAGAAGGCGACGACCGCATGACGCTCAAACAGAAGTTTCAGGAAAAATGCGCTCAGAATCTTCAAAATGAAATCTTTGCCGGTTCCACCATTTCAGGCGCGCACCGTGACGATATTGAAATCTTGATCAACGGCAAAAACGCGCGCTTCTATGCCTCTCAGGGGCAGCAGCGCAGCGCCGTACTCTCGCTCAAGCTGGCGGAAGCGGCGGTGCTTCGCGAGAGAATGGGAGAAAATCCCGTCATTCTCTTTGACGACGTGCTGTCAGAGCTGGATAACGACCGTCAGGATTATTTATTGAACGAGCTGCGCGGCTGTCAGGTGTTCATCACCTGCTGTGAACGCAGCAATAAGGAACAGCTCAACGAAGGAAAAATCTTCTTCGTCGAAAACGGCAGGGTAGAGGAAATTAAGAAGTAATATCAAAAGCGCAAACTTGCATTCGCCTTTTTCTTTCACACCGCGCTGTCCAACTAACAACTGATAACTAACAACGATTCACTTACTACTCAACTATGTACTTACATCTCGGAAACGACGTTGTCGTTCAAACGCAGCATATTATTGCCATGTTTGACCTTGACGCCTGCACGGTGTCCAAAAAGACGCGCGATTTTCTCGCAAACGCCCAGAAGCAGGGTCAGATTGTCAACGTGTCATATGAATTACCCAAGTCCTTTGTGGTCTGCCGTGAAAACGGCAAAACCATTGTCTATATTTCCCAGCTGTCCACCAAGACGCTGAACAAGAGAAAAACTTCTATTTTATCAGAAATCAAGCCCTGACGGAGGCTAAGTATGAAAAGAAAAAAATGTCCCTACTGCGGAAGAAGGATTTCCTATTCCTCCGCGTTCAACAGCAGAAGAAAGGCGGAGTATGTCTGTAAGCGCTGCGGCAGAGAAAGCCGCGTTGTCATTAACCGCACGGTTATTCCTGTGTTTATTATCTGCGCGGTGCTGTCGGCGGTTATCTTTTTTCTGTGGGTGTACTTCCGTATGACGCATAATCCGCTCGGTATTCCGGCAATCGCACTGCCGCTGATTATTTTCGGCATTATCTCACCGCGCTTTGTACGCTTTGAGCCCCTGCGCAAATACAAGAAAACCATGGAAGCAAAACGCGCCGGTATCGCGTTTTCGGATAATCTGCTCACTGCCGATAACGAGGAAGAGGGCAATATGGAGAACAGCGGCGCTTTCAAAATCAATCCTGATTTATTCAGCCGGATTAAGTCCGAGCGCAGCACTTTCAAGGAACAGGGAAGCGACAGCGACGTCATTTCCAGTTATTCCGGTGAGGTGCAGACGGAGGATAATCAATACGTGCATGTTATCGACGATATCAGCGAAGGTCACGCGGTGGACGACGCACCTCTGAAAAAGCTACATTCCGAGGGCAGCCGGATTATCAACCGCACCAGCCACTATTTTCATGCGCCTGAGGAAACGCCGGCGGAAGAAAACGGCGCGGAAGATGACGTCAGGGAATACAAGCGTCCGGACAGCAACCGTTTTTCCGGCAACAGAAGGTTTTGAGCATGAAGCTGCCGGTTTGTCCACATTGTCATACCGTCTATCGCTACGGCGAAGTAAGACGGCTGCTGCTTCACAGGGAAGCGGTATGCTATCACTGTCAAAAACGCTTTCAAATCAAAAAAACACGCTGTCTGCTCTTGTTGTTAATCTGGGTGGCAGTCTGCGTTGCCGTCAATATTCTGTCACTTGTCCTGATAGGCAATATCACAGTGATTGGCATGTTTATCACCAATGTCATACTCGCGGTACTCGCAATTTTGCTGACGCCGTTTTTTATACGATTCACTGAAAACGAACAGAGGTAAATTATGGAGAATACAGAGATTATCGAAAGAAACGAAGAAAATATCGAAATTACCAAGGTTGAACAGGAATACGGCGCCGACGAAATTCAGGTGCTCGAAGGTTTGGAGGCTGTCAGAAAGCGTCCCGGCATGTATATCGGTTCCACAGGACCGCGCGGTCTGCACCATCTGGTTTATGAGATTGTCGATAACTCCATCGACGAGGCGCTTGCCGGTTACTGTTCCAAGATTGACGTGGTAATTGAGCCAGGCGACATCATCCGCGTCACCGACAACGGCAGAGGTATTCCGGTCGGCGTCAACAGCAAGACAGGTCTTCCGGCGGTGACGGTCGTCTTTACCGTTCTGCATGCCGGCGGCAAGTTCGGCGGCGGCGGTTACAAGGTCTCCGGCGGTCTGCACGGCGTCGGCGCTTCCGTCGTCAATGCGCTCTCCGAATGGCTGGAGGTCAAGGTCTGCGACGGCGAGGATATTTATTTTCAGCGCTATGAACGCGGCAAGATTATCAACGAGCTGGAGAAAATCGGCAAGTCCGATGTCAAGGGCACCGAGGTGCGCTTCAAGGCTGACCCCGAAATTTTCAGGGAAACCACCGTTTACGAATATGAGGTGCTTGAGCGCCGCCTGAGAGAACAGGCGTTTCTCAATGCCGGCGTACATATTGAGCTGCGCGACGAGCGCGACAGCGACAACATCATCAAGAATAATTTCTACTACGAGGGCGGTATCCGCAGCTTCGTAGAGTTCATTCATAAGAAGCGCTCTCTCGAGGTGATTCATCCCGACGTGATCTATTTCTCTTCCAAGAATGAGGACGATACCATCGCCGTGGAAATCGCCATGCAGTATAATGAGAGCTACAATGAAAATCTCCTCACCTTTGCCAATAACATTCATACCACCGACGGCGGTACGCATGAGGAGGGCTTCAAGCGTGCGCTGACCTACGTTATGAACGATTACGCGCGCAAGTTCGGCAAATTAAAGGACAATGACAAGAATCTCAGCGGCGAGGACGTGCGCGAAGGCTTGACCGCGATTATCAGCGTCAAGCTCAAGGAAGCGCAGTTTGAAGGACAGACCAAGGCAAAGCTCGGCAACACCGAGGTGCGCACAATGGTAGACAAGCTCGTCCGCGACAAGCTGATGGTCTATCTGGAGGAAAATCCCGCCGTCTCCAAGGCAATTTTTGAAAAGGCCCTCGCTTCCGCCAGAGCGCGTGAAGCGGCTAGAAAGGCGAGAGAGAGCGTCCGCAGAAAGTCGGCGCTCGAATCCGCGCAGCTGCCCGGCAAGCTGGCTGACTGCCAGTCGCGCGACAGCAGCGAAACCGAAATATTCATCGTCGAGGGTGACTCCGCAGGCGGCTCCGCCAAGGGCGGCAGAGACAGAAGAATCCAGGCGATTCTTCCTCTCTGGGGTAAAATGCTGAATGTGGAGAAGGCGCGTATCGACCGCGTTTACGGCAACGACAAGCTCATGCCGGTCATCACCGCGCTGGGTACCGGTATCGGCGACGAATTTGACCTCGAAAAGCTCCGCTACGACAAGGTTATCATCATGGCGGATGCCGACGTTGACGGCTCCCATATCCGCACGCTCCTGCTGACCTTCTTCTTCCGCTATATGAAGCCCCTGATTGAAGCCGGTCACGTGTATATCGCGCAGCCGCCGCTCTACCGTATCACCAAGGGTAAGGAGCACAAATACGCTTATTCCGACATTGAGCGCGACCAGATTCTTGCCACGATTGAGGGCAAGACGGAAATCCAGCGCTACAAAGGTCTCGGTGAGATGGACAGCGAACAGCTCTGGGAAACCACCATGAATCCCGACACCCGTCTCATGCTCCGCGTAGAGCTGAGCGACGCCGAAGCCGCCGACGAAACCTTTACCATTCTCATGGGCGACAAGGTAGAGCCGCGCCGCCTGTTTATCGAACAAAACGCCAAGTATGTTCAGAATTTGGATGTATGATTTTTAGTGATAAGTGGTCAGTGATTAGTGATTAGTGAAATAGAAAAACAGCAATCATGATTATCTTACGTTTGATAAAAACACTTACCACTTGCCACTTGTCACTTACCACTATAAATACAGGGAGGTATCTTATGCACGCAAAAACTTACATCACCGTTCGTTATGCCGAGACTGACCGCATGGGAATTGCGCATCATTCCAATTTTCCCGTCTGGTTTGAGGTTGGCAGAACGGATTTTATCCGCCTGTTCGGCACCAGCTACAGTGAGATGGAGGAGTCGGGCATTATGACGCCGCTGCGCAACCTCTCCTGCCATTTCAAGCTGCCGGCACAGTATGAGGACAAACTGATTATCCGTACCTGGTGTATTAACCTGACCGCAGCGCGGATCGAGTTTGCCTATTCTGTCAAGCGTATCAACGATGACGGCACCGAAACCGAGCTTGCCTACGGCAGCACCGAACACGGCTTTGTGGACGCCAAGACCTTCCGTCCCTGCAACGCCAAAAAGCGTATGCCGCAGCTGTATGAAAAAATGAACAGCAACATCAAAACAGTAGGATAGAACGAATGAGGTTATATCATGAGCAATGACCCGCAGATGAATGAAAAAAGAATCATTGACGTTGACCTGCAAAACGAAATGCGCCAGAGTTTTCTGGACTATTCCATGTCGGTCATCGTCTCCCGAGCGCTTCCCGATGTGCGCGACGGTCTCAAACCGGTTCACCGGAGAATTCTCTACACCATGTATGAGAGAGGTCTCGACCCGTCGAAGCCCTATCATAAGTGCGCCGACACCGTCGGTTCCGTGCTGGGCGCCTATCACCCTCACGGCGATGCTTCCGTGTATGACGCGATGGTGCGTTTGGCGCAGGATTTCTCCATGCGCTACATGCTGGTGGACGGTCACGGCAACTTTGGTTCTGTCGACGGCGACCCGCCTGCTGCCTACCGTTATACCGAGGCTAAGATGAGCAAGATTTCCATGGAAATGCTCACCGATATCGACAAGGACACCGTTGACTTTGTTCCAAACTATGACGACCGTCTGAAGGAACCCACCGTTCTTCCCAGCCGTTTCCCGAATCTGCTGGTGAACGGCTCCAGCGGTATCGCCGTCGGTATGGCGACCGAAATTCCGCCGCATAATCTCGGCGAAACCATTGACGCGGTGTGCGCCTATATTGAGAATCCCGATATTGAGCTGCCGGCGATGATGGATTGCCTGCCCGGACCGGATTTTCCGACCGGCGGTATTATCATGGGCAGAGCCGGTATCCGCGCGGCTTACGCCACCGGCAAGGGAAAAATCACCGTCCGTGCCAGAACAGAGATTGTTGAGGCGAAGAACGGCCGCTTCAAGATTATCGTCACTGAGCTGCCCTATAAGGTCAACAAGGCGCGCCTGATTGAAAATATTGCCAATCTTGTCAAGGACAAGCGCATCGAGGGTATCTCCAATATTGAGGACCATTCCGACCGTATCGGCATGCATATTGAAATTGACGTCAAGCGAGACGCGTCTCCGCAGATTGTGCTCAATCAGCTCTTTTCCTTTACGCAGCTGCAGGTCACCTTCGGCGCGATTATGCTCGCGATTGTCGACGGTCAGCCGAAGATTCTCACGCTCAAGGACATGCTCAAATGCTATGTGGAGTTTCAGGAGGACGTTATCCGCAGACGCACTGAGTTTGACCTCAAAAAAGCGCAAGATAGAATGCATATCCTCGAGGGCTTGAAAATTGCCATTGACTTTATCGACGAGGTTATCCGCATTATCCGCGCGAGCAAGGACCAGCCCAGCGCGAGAAACGCTTTGATGGAGCGCTTCGGTCTGGACGAGGTACAGGCGCAGGCAATTGTCCAGATGCGTCTCGGACAGCTCACCAACATGGAGCGCCACAAGATTGAGGAGGAAATCGAAGCTCTCAGAGCAAAGATTGCCGACTTCCTCGAAATTCTTGCCAGCGAGACCAGAAAGCTCGAAATCGTGAAGGAAGAGCTCACGGTGATTCGCAACAAGTACGCCGACCCGCGCCGCACAGAAATCTGTACTGTCAGCGGCGAGGTGGATATTGAAGATTTGATTCCGCAGCAGGAGTGTGTGCTCACGCTCACACAGTTTGGCTATGTCAAGCGCCTGGCAGCGGATACCTATAAAATTCAGCGCCGCGGCGGCAGAGGTGTTTCCGGCATGTCACGCCGCGAGGAGGACGTTGCCACCGAGATGTTTATTATCAACTCTCACGACTACGTACTCTTCTTCACTAACCGCGGCAGGGTTTACCGCCTGAAATGCTACGAGGTTCCCGAGGGAAGCCGCCAGTCAAAGGGTATCAATATCGCCAATCTCCTGCCCATTGAGCCGGAGGAAAAGGTGACCTCCATGATTCGCGTGCCCGAATTTGACGAGGACAAGTACCTGATTCTGGTGACGCGCAAGGGTATTATCAAGCGCATTGCGCTCAATGCCTACAACACCGCACGCAAGGGCGGTCTGATTGCGCTGGAGCTCAACGAAGGCGACGAGCTTGCCTGGGTTCGCATGACTGACGGCGACGCCAACGTGATTGTCGCCACCAAGCTCGGTATGGCAATCCGCTTCAACGAAACCGACGTCCGCCAGATGGGCAGACAGGCACGCGGCGTCAAGGCGCTCACGCTCAGAGAAGGCGACGAGGTCGTCGGCATGAGTGTTGTCCGCGAAGGCGGACTGGTGCTGACCGTCAGCGAGACCGGTTACGGCAGACTGTCCAGTCCGGACGATTACCGCATGCAGAGCCGCGGCGGTAAGGGTCTGACGAACTACCACGTTGACCGCTACGGCAAGGTCGCCGCGATTAAGGTCGTCAACATGGATGACGATATCATCATCATCTCGCAGGACGGCATTATTATTCGTATCGCGGCGGAATCCATCCGCCTGTGCTCACGTCCCTCCAAGGGCGTTACCGTCATGAAGGTCGGCGACGGAGACAAGGTTGTCACCATTGCCAGAGTACCGCATGAGGACGAGGAAGAACCGCAGGAAGCCGAAGAAACAGAACAGAACGAAGAACAGTAAAAAGTAGGGTTTGGTCGCTGCCAAACCCTGCATTACGATATGACTATGAAAAGATTAACTTTTATTCTGGCGGCATTATGGCTGCTCGGACTGCTTTGCGCCTGTTCAAAGGGAGAGAGCAAAATCGAGATTGAACAGCCGCATTCTGTCGCGACGGTTGACGAGCCGTCCTATCTGCTGAATGAAGCAGGATCTGTGGAGAGCAGTCCTAACGTCAACGGCAGGCGCTTCAACATGACGCTCTACGAATTTACGTCCAAGTATAACGCCGAGAAAAAGCTGCGCGGCGACAATGATTTGATTATCATGGGCAACTGGCGCGAGAACGGCAGCCCGACCAAGGACAATCACGGCGTGTCGGTTCAGTACTATTACTACGACGACTATGGTGTGAACGTTACCGCCAGCGTGGAGGTCGAGAGCGAAAAAATCATGAATATCGGTATCGGCACCACCATGAGCAACTTCATGGCGCAGGACGAAAAGGGCAACAACTCCGACGAAGTGCTGCTCAAGGCGGCGCTGATGGCGCAGGTCGCCTGCGGCTACGACAGCTCCAGACTCGACACCCTGCAGAACATCTTCTACCGCACGACGACAGAGGCAAACAACACGCTTTATTACGACGGCTTTGTCTTTGCCCTCAGTACGCAGGAGGATAGTGCCAACAGCAAGAACAATGTCATGCTTTTCCGCGTATTTCCCATCACGGAGCAGTTGAAAAAGGATTGGAAGTTACAGGAATATAAATAGAAAACAAGGGTTCGGCACACGCCGAACCCTTGACTTTTATATCATAGCTGATTTTAACTCTTTCAAATAGGTAATGACCGGTTCCACACAGTTTTCGCCGTGCCTGCCAATTATCTCGACAACCTCGGATCCGATAATCATGCCGTCCGCTGTCTGAGCGGCAAGCTTTGCCTGCTCCTTGTCGGCAACGCCGAAGCCGATGGCACAGGGAATATCGCTGACGGAACGAACCATGCCGATCATATGCTCAATATCCTGCGCGGTAGTGTCGCTCTTCACACCGGCAACACCCAGAGAGGGAATACAGAACAAAAAGCCCTGCGCGTCCTTGGCTATCATCCGGATTCTGTCCTCAGAGGTCGGCGCAATCAGTGAAATCAGTGCTACATTGTTCGCGTCACAGGCGCCGCTCAGCTCCGCCTTCTCCTCGTAAGGTGTGTCGGGAACAATCACGGCGGCAATGCCACATTCCGCGCACTTAGCCATGAACTTGTCCACGCCGTAGACGAAAATCGGATTCATATAGGTCATGACAGCCAGCTCACATTCAATCTGCGGACGAATGCCCCTGACCATCTCAAAAATCTTGTCGGTGGTGGTGCCTGCCGCCAACGCGCGGAGGTCAGCCTCCTGAATCGCCACGCCCTCGGCAATCGGGTCGGAGAAGGGAATACCAATCGCGATAATATCCGCGCCGTTTTTGCTCATTTCTATCAACAGCTGTTCGGTAACGGCGAGACGGGGGTCGCCGGCGGTGATAAAAGGAATCAGCGCCTTGCCGTTTTCAAACGCCTTTTTTATTTCATTCATACAAATCCTCCCCTCTGTAGCGCGCAATCGCGGCTACGTCCTTGTCGCCTCTGCCGGAGAGATTGACGACGATAATGTTGTCCTTGCTCATGGTCGGCGCGAGCTTAATGCAGTGCGCTACCGCGTGAGCGCTCTCAATCGCCGGGATAATGCCCTCGGTGCGTGAGAGATATTCAAACGCCTGTACCGCTTCTTCGTCGGTGACAGGCACGTAGGCTGCTCTGCCGGTGTCCGCGAGGTTGGCGTGCTCCGGACCGATGCCCGGGTAATCCAGACCGGCGGAAATGGAGTAAACCGGTGCAATCTGACCGTATTCATCCTGGCAGAAGTAGGACTTCATGCCGTGGAAGATACCCAGCGTACCGTTTGCCATGGTAGCGGCGTTCTTCGGGGTGTCAGCGCCCAGACCGGCTGCCTCGCAGCCAATCAGCTGCACGCTCTCGTCGGGAATGAACTCGTAGAACGCGCCCATCGCGTTGCTGCCGCCGCCGACGCATGCCATTACCACGTCGGGCAGTCTGCCTTCCTTTTCCATCAGCTGGGACTTGATTTCTTTGCCAATCACGCTCTGAAAATCGCGGACAACAGTGGGAAAGGGGTGAGGTCCCATGACGGAGCCGAGCACATAATGGGTGTCGGCAACGCGGTTTGTCCATTCTCTCATGGCTTCGTTGACCGCGTCCTTCAAGGTCATGGTGCCGGTTTCAACGGCGTTGACCTTCGCGCCGAGGAGCTTCATGCGGTAGACGTTGAGCGCCTGGCGGATGGTGTCCTCCTTGCCCATGAAAATCTCACATTCCATGCCGAGCAGTGCCGCCACGGTAGCGGTTGCCACGCCGTGCTGACCGGCGCCGGTCTCGGCAATCACGCGCGTCTTGCCCATCTTTTTGGCGAGAAGGCACTGTCCGAGACAGTTGTTCAGCTTATGCGAACCGGTGTGATTCAAATCCTCTCTTTTGAGATAAATCTTCGCGCCGCCCAAGTCCTCTGTCATTTTGGCGGCATAGTACAGACGGGAAGGTCTGCCGGCGTATTCGCGCATGAGCGTATCCAGCTCCGCGACAAATTCCGGGTCGTCCTTGTAGCGGTTGTACGCTTCTTCAAATTCGTTGATGGCATTCATCAGTGTTTCGGGAACAAACTGTCCGCCGTGAATACCGAATCTTCCTTTGCTCATTTTTACCTCCGTACAAAAAAAGCCCTTGTCCCGGCAACAGGGACAAGGGACATGAATTTACAAATAGTCTCTGACGCTTTTTTATACATTGAACATTATAAGGTACTTTGTATATTTTGTCAATGACTAATTGCGGAAATCATCAGTCGGTGTCGAGCTTGAGCACCGCCATAAACGCCTCCTGCGGTACCTCTACCGTACCGAGCTGGCGCATACGCTTTTTACCTTCCTTCTGCTTTTCGAGCAGCTTCTTCTTTCGGGTGATGTCGCCGCCATAGCACTTGGCGAGAACGTCCTTGCGCATTGCCTTGACGGTCTCTCTGGCGATTATCTTGCCGCCGATACACGCCTGAATCGGTACCTCAAAGAGCTGTCTCGGAATCTTCTCCTTGAGCTTTTCCGCCATCTTTCTGGCTCTGGGATACGCCTTATCCTTGTGAATGATGAACGACAGCGCGTCCACTACCTCGCCGTTGAGCATGATGTCCAGCTTGACCAGCTCGCTCGGCACATAGCCGCGCAGCTCGTAGTCAAAGGAGGCGTAGCCGCGTGTACGGCTTTTGAGGGTGTCGAAGAAATCGTAGATAATCTCCGCGAGAGGGAGCACGTAGTGCAAATCCACTCTGTCCGCGTCGATATATTGCATGTCCACAAAGGTGCCGCGTCTGTCCTGACACAGCTCCATGATGTTGCCGACGTACTCCTTCGGTGTATAAATATGCGCGTCCGTCACAGGCTCCTCCGCCATCTGAATGAGAGACGGGTCGGGATAATTCGTCGGGTTGTCAATCATTTCAACCGTGCCGTCGGTCTTGGTAATGCGGTAGATAACGCTTGGCGCGGTGGTAATCAAATCGAGCAGATACTCACGCTCTAAGCGCTCCTGAATAATCTCCATGTGCAGCAGTCCGAGAAAGCCGCAGCGAAAGCCGAAGCCCAGAGCGACGGAGGTCTCCGCGTCAAAGGAGAGAGCCGCGTCGTTGAGCTGCAATTTTTCCAGCGCGTCCTTGAGGTCGCCGTACTTGGCGCCGTCCACCGGATAAATACCGCAGAATACCATCGGCTGGGCTTCGCGGTAGCCGGGGAGCGGTTCGTCGGCAGGATTAGCGGTCAGGGTGACAGTGTCGCCGACCTTCGCGTCGGCAAGCGTCTTGATAGAGCCGGAAATGTAGCCGACCTCGCCGGCATACAGACCGTCGGTTTTCTCCATGGTCGTCGCGTGCATCAGCCCACATTCCACGACGTTGAACACAGAACCGGTCGCCATCAGCTTGAACTCGTCGCCGGGGTGAATCTGTCCTTCCTTGAGACGGACGTAGATGATAACGCCCTTGTAGCTGTCGTAGTAGCTGTCAAAAATCAGCGCTCTGAGCGGCGCGTTGACGTCGCCGACAGGTGCCGGAATATCCGACACGACCTTTTCAAGTACGGAATGAATGTTGATATTCGCCTTGGCGGAGATTTTGGGAGCGTCCTCGGCAGGAATACCAATGATGTCCTCAATCTCGGTAATCACGCGGTCAGGGTCGGCGCTGGGCAAATCGATTTTATTGACGACCGGCACGATTTCCAATCCGCTGTCCACTGCGAGGTAAGTATTCGCCAAGGTCTGCGCCTCGATGCCCTGGGAAGCGTCCACCACCAGAATCGCTCCTTCACAGGCGGCGAGAGAACGCGAGACCTCATAGTTGAAGTCCACGTGTCCGGGGGTGTCAATCAGGTTGAAAAGATATTGCTCGCCGTCGTCGGCATTGTAGACAACGCTGACGGCGCGCGCCTTGATGGTAATGCCGCGTTCGCGCTCTAGCTCCATATCGTCGAGGAGCTGCGCCTCCATGTCACGCGCGGATACGGAGTTGGTGTGCTCCAGAATCCTGTCCGCAAGGGTGCTCTTGCCGTGGTCGATATGCGCGATAATACTGAAATTTCGGATTTTATCCTGAGGAAAAGCCATGTTGATCACCTTTAAATTTGTTATACATTATTATAATAACATAAAAACTGCCGCTGCACAAGAAAAATATTGACGGCGTATCGCCAATATGCTATGATGAAGAAAAAATTGAAAATGGTGATAGCGATGACAAAAGGCGAACTGGCAAGATACAATTTTCAGAACGGCTGCAACTGCGCCCAGGCGGTGCTGCTGGCGTTCTGTGAGGACTACGGCATGGACAAGGACACGGCGATGATGATCGCCGCCTCCTTTGGTTCCGGCATGGCGGGACTGCGCTCCACCTGCGGCACCGTGACAGGCGCAAATATGGTGATTGGCTTGGCAAAGGGCAGCAGCCGCGCCGACGCCAATGCCGCCTTCCGGGAGTTTGCCGCCGCGTTTACGGAAAAAAACGGCTCTATCGTCTGCAAAGAGCTGCTCGGTATGCGTATCAAAACCCGGCTGACCTGCGCGGATCTGTGTCAGGACGCCGGCGACCTGCTGGAAAAAATCCTGAAATAAAGGACACAACAAGGTGATTGAACAGCTCCGTAAAAAGTAGACAATAGAAAAAACAGCACCTCCTATGGTAGAATAAAGATACCATAGGAGGTCAGATCGGATAAGTTGTTTTATTTTTTCTGAATTTTTATGCAACCAAAACGCGTCCTGAAAGCGTATTAGTTATGATGGATTATTTTTTAAGGAGGAACATCATGAAAATTATGAAAAAAGTAATCAGCATGGCGCTGACCGTTATGATGGTCGCAACCACACTGACGCTCATTCCGACAAACGTTTCGGCGGCGCTTCCGCCGGAGAGAACGCACATCATTATGGATACGAACAAATGGGATTCTTTCTACTGCTACACCTGGCTGGAAGGTATTCCTGCAAACGAATGGCCGGGAAAGAAGCTGGAGCCGGTTGTCGTCACCGATGAATTCAATCTTTATGAAATCAATCTTAATGAGCTCATTCCGAATTATGTTTTTGATGCTTTTTCTGATTACAATGTGATTGCCAACAACGGATATGATAAGCAGAGCGTTGACGTTGTACTTTCCATGTACGACAAAGGCTTTACCATTACAGATGAGATGATAACCCAAGAAGACGGCAGAAACGGCTACACGATTGAGATGCTGACATACGAGGATATTCCCAATTCTCCCGAATTGATCAAAGGTTTGAAAATTATGGACACTCCCGAAAAAACCACCTACTATCTCGGAGAGGAATTTGATCCGTTCGGGCTGGAGGTCATGCTGACTTATTACGGCGGCAACACGCGTTACACAAACGATTATACCGTTGCGCCGGTTGACACCGGAAAAACCGGCAATCAGCAGGTTCAGGTTTCCTATACCGCGGAAACCGGCAAGACGTTCACCACTTCATTCTGGATTACCGTTCTTCCCAGACCGACAGGCGTTGAGGTTGCGTCTATGCCGGAGCACTACGGCTGTATCGTCGGCGGTACGCTCAGCGAGACGGACGATTTTGTTGTGAACGCACTCTGTGAGGACGGTACAAAAAAGAGAATTTTCAAGCTTGAAAAAATTGAAGAACCCATCACCCTCAGGGTTGTCGATCCCATGGGTTGGAAAAATCTCAGTGCGGTCGCCTTTAACGAGGACGGCAGCATCAGTTTTCTTCAACCGGTACAAAGCGAGCTTACCGAATACGGGTATATGTATTACGTCTTTGAGTTTCCGGCAACGGCAGAAACAGCTTTTTTAACCAACGACGGTGAAATGCGTACGACAGTATTTTACGTGAGACAGTTCGCATATACCGATGAAGGCGTAGAGTTTTATAAACAGAACCGGGACGGTGAATACTGCCTTAGAACTTGGTTTGAACGCTATGATCCCAGCAGGTATGAGCCCAACGGCTATACCCTCAGTCCGTTGGAGGAGCATGCCGGCAGACAGACCGTCACCCTGACCTACCGCGATTTTACCACCACCTTTGAGGTGGACGTCTGCGACAAGGGCGACGTCAACCGCGATTTCACCCTGAACGTGGTGGACGTCACGGCGATCCAGAACGCGGTTGCGGAGCTCAGTGAGCTGGACAGCTTTCAGCAGCAGCTTGCCGACCTCAACGGCGACGGCAACTACGACGTCACCGACGCGACCATGCTGCAGATGATGATAGCAGGAATAATTTAAGATTTAAGGAGAGAAGAAACGATGAAAAAAATGATCAGCCTGATACTGACCGTTATGCTGGTCGCAACCTCGCTGGTACTTGTACCGACAAGCGCATCGGTGTATGCGGCGTCACCGATTGTGTTCATGGATAACCTCAAATGGGATTCGTTCTACATTTACGAGTGGGATAGCCTCGGCACAGAATATGCCGGTCAATGGCCGGGAACGCCGCTGCAGCCGGTGGAGACCACAGACGAGTACAATCTCTATGAAATCTATCTGGATTACGAGGCAGAAGGCTTTATCATCAATAACGGCGCAGGCCTCCAGACCTTCGATATTCCCGCTGATCAGGACGTTTACGGCTACACCTTCACCGGCAAAACCTCCACGGACGATAACTACAGGACGGGCTACGAAATTGCGGAAATGACGCAGCAGGGTAAAGTCGCTGAGCCTGATGATGTGAAGCGTTTTTATATCAGCAAAAAACCCGTCAAAACCGAGTACTATCCCGGCGAAGCGTTTGACCCGACCGGTATGGAGATAACTATTGATTATTTCAGCGGCGAGACAGAAATCATCAAGGACATTACGCCCGAAAACTTCACCGAAAAAAATTTCACGCTGAAAGTATTTAATACGGACAATTTCGGTTCTCAGCTTGTCCGGATTGCCTATACCGACAAAAAGGGCGTGAATCAATACGTTTCATTCTTCATCAAGGTTCGTGCAAAAGCCACGGGAATTGAAATAACGCACCTTCCGAATCAAACGAGCTGTATTGTCGGCGATTATTTCGACCTGCAGGGCATGGAGGTAAATCTTCTCCTGGAGGACGGCACCAAAAAAAAGCTTTCCATGCTTCCAAATCCCAATGCGCCGATACCCATCGTGCTGACCAACAACGTCGGCTGGAGCAAGATGTTTGCCGTTGTCCGCGATAAAAACGGCACCGAAAAAATCATCAAACCGACGGACAGATTTCTCAACGACTACGGCGAAGAAATATATTCCTTTACGCTTCCGGGCACAGCCCAGAGCGTCTACTTCACCGATGGCGGCGATAACCGGACAACGGAAGCGGAAAATCCGGATTACGGTTACTACATCGACAGCACGCCTCCGGAAAACGGCGAATGGGAGCTTTGCAGATGGGCAAGCGATGGCGACAACGAAACCATCACCGACGGCTACACCCTCAGTCCGCTTGCCAGAAAAGCAGGCAGACAGACCGTCACCGTGACCTATCATGAATTTACCGCTGCCTTTGAGGTGGACGTATTCGACAGGGGCGACGTCAACCGTGATTTCAATCTGAACGTTGTGGACGTGACCGCTATTCAGAAATCTATTGCGGAGCTGATGACGTTTGACGACTTTGAACAGCAGCTCGCCGACCTCAACGGCGACGGCAGGCACGACGTTACTGACGCGACCATGCTGCAGCTTCAGATTGCAGAAACAGCATAACCAACAGGCGGCTCACCAAGCCGCCTTAGTTTGTCGAAAAACTAAATTTGCAAAAAAATAGAATGGCAAAATATTAGGTTCTGACGTAGGGGCGGACCCATGTGTCCGCCCGAGCTGCGTTTTCCTATCTAACCATATCTGCCGTGGAAACGTACGGTTTCCTATCCCGGGCGCACACGCGGGTGCGCCCCTACGATTTTCTAAACAACATTTAGACTTTTTCTACAGTCTGAGGCGGCTCACCAAGCCGCCTTTGTTGATGGTTGCAAATACCTGTGGAATACGCTATAATATTTTTATCTTTCAGCCGGAGGGATTTGATGAGAAAGCGTATTTTTCAGATTGTTGAGGCGGCTGCCGACGGCGACCACCTGAGCAACGCCTATGATATTTTTATGATGATTATGATTGTCGCCGGACTCATTCCGCTGACCGTCAAGGGCAAATACCCGGCGTTCTATATTCTCGACGAGGTTGTCGCCGGCGTTTTCTGCGTTGACTATGTTCTGCGGTGGATGACCGCCGATTACAAGCTCGGCAAAGGCAAGCTGTCCTTTTTGCTGTATCCGGTGACGCCGATGGCGCTGCTGGATTTAATCTGTATCGTGCCGTCGATTGACCCGCTCTACCGGAATCTCGGCGTTGTCCGCGTCATCAGCCTTTTAATGACGCTGCGCGTGTTCCGCGCGTTCAAGGTCGTGCGCTATTCCAAAACGCTTAAAATGATTCGAAGCGTTTTTTCCAGCCATAAAAAGCCGCTGATTACTGTCGGCGTCATCGCTATCGCTTATATTTTGCTGGCGGCGCTGGTGATTTTCAACGTCGAGCCGGATTCCTTCAACACCTACTTTGACGCGGTGTACTGGGCGACGATTTCGCTGACTGCGATTGGCTACGGCGATATTTATCCGGTCACCACCACCGGCAGGCTGGTCACCATGCTTTCCTCTATCTTCGGCATCGCGATTATCGCCCTGCCGTCCGGTATCATTTCCGCCGGGTTTATGAACGAGCTGCGCAAGCAGACCGAGGAAGAACAGCGTGAAAAAGAAAAGAAACATCATGATTGACTTTTTTTGTTTAGATAATATAATAAAATTATAAAAACCTGCAACCAAAACGCCTCTTCGGAGCGTATTATTGATGAAGTGGATTTTTATCCTACAAGAAGGAGGAAGAACGATGAAAAAAATAATTGCGATTTTACTCGCCGGAACGCTTGCCGTATCATCCGCGGCAGTCGCCTTTGCCGGCACGGCGCCCAAGCGCGGCGACGTCAACCTTGACGGCAAGATTGATATTGTCGACGCGACCACCATTCAGAATATCTGCGCGGATTTGGGAGACTATTCCGCCGAACAGCTGGCAGCCGCCGACGCGGACAACGACGGCAAGGTCATCATCAGCGACGCGACCTATATCCAGGAGATTGTCGCCGGACTGATTGACCCCGACGCGCCGCAGCCCGAACCGCTCGACCCTGCGGAGGTTTATCAGAAGGGCAACGAAGCGTCCTTCAATTTCAGCGCCGAACTGCTGAAAAGCTGCAACGAGCCCGGCAAAAACGCTTTTGTATCACCCTTCTCCGTGATGGCGGCGCTCTCCATGACCGCCAACGGCGCGAACGGAACCACCCTTGCAGAGATGGAAAAAACCCTGGGCGCCGACCGCAATGTTCTCAACGCGTATTTCAAGGCGTACCCAACCTATCTCAGAAATCCCGGTTCCACCACGCCGTACGTGGAGGAGTATTATGATTACTGGTCAGGGGAGTATCAGTATAGCGAGGTCGTTCCCGCGACGCTGGAAGTCGCCAACTCCATCTGGTACAACAACGACGGCAGTCATTCCAAGCTGAATCCCACCTTTGTGAAGGAAGTGCTGGATTACTACAATTCCGAGGTTTTCGCCGCACCCTTTAATCAGGATACCTGCGACGCGCTCAACGGCTGGGTAAACGAAAAAACACACGAGAGGATTCCGAAAATTCTCGAAAAAATGAACAAAGATGCCCTGATGTATCTGGCAAACGCGGTTGCGTTTGAGGGAGACTGGGAAGAGCCTTATGACAAGGACTATGCTGTACGGGACGGCATTTTTACCGACGACAACGGCAAACAGACGCCCGTTGAGCTGATGTACTCCTCGGAAGACACCTATCTCAAGGACGGCGACTATGCCGACGGCTTTATGAAATACTACAAGGGCTATAACTATGCTTTCGCGGCGCTCCTGCCCAAGAAAGGCGTTAAGCTGTCCGATTATATCAACTCTCTGACCGGTGAGCGCCTTGAAAACGCGCTGCAGCCCGATACGGACACCTATGATTACGTCAAAGCCGTCACGCCCAAGTTCAAGCAGGAATATGACGCCAGCCTGAAAACCAACCTGGAAGCAATGGGTATGCCGACCGCGTTTGATAAAGATAAAGCGGATTTCTACCGTATGATTCAGAGCAATCCCTACGGCAGTCCCTGGATTGGCGACGTACTGCACAAGACCTTTATCGACGTCAACGAAACCGGCACCTCCGCGGCGGCGGTCACGGTTGTCGAAATGATGGAACCCGGCGCCATTGACGAGCCGGTAGATCCGCCCAAGACCATCACTGTCCGTCTGGACAGACCGTTTGTCTACATGATTGTCAACGTTGAAACCAAAACCCCCGTCTTTATCGGCGCGATGGAGACCATGGGTGAGTAAGGAGAGATTTACATGAAGAAAATACTTGCGATTCTGCTTGCCGGAACGCTTGCCATTTCATCGACGGCAGTCGCCTTTGCCGGCACGGCGCCCAAGCGCGGCGACGTCAACCTTGACGGCAAGATTGATATTGTCGACGCGACCACCATTCAGAATATCTGCGCGGATCTGGGAAACTATTCCGCCGAGCAGATGACCGCCGCCGACGCTGACAGTGACGGCAAGGTCATCATCAGCGACGCGACCTATATTCAGGAGATTGTCGCCGGTCTGATTGACCCCGACGAGGAAGAACCCGAACTACCCATCTCTGCCGAGGTGAAAAAGCAGGGCAGCCAAGCCATGCGCCAATTCAGCGCTGACCTGCTGAAAAGCAGTGTGCAGTCCGGCAAAAACACCTTTGTTTCGCCGTTCTCCGTGATGGCGGCGCTCTCTATGACGTCAAACGGCGCGAAGGGCGACACCCTGACCGAGATGGAACAGACCCTCGGCGCGAAAAGAAACGTGCTCAACGCCTATTTCAAGGACTATGTTGCCAATACGCCCACGTTTTCTGTTATAAAGCGTTTAAACGCTTTCGAAGAGGAAGAGGAATTTGTCATAGGCGGCATGGATATCGCCAACTCCCTGTGGTACAACGATAACGGCATGCACAGCAAGCTCCACCCGAATTTTGTATCGGACGCGCTGAAATACTACAACGCCGAGGTGTTCGCAACGCCCTTCGGCAGTGAATCCGTCAAAGCGCTCAACAGCTGGATCAACGAGAAAACACACGAGATGATTCCGCACATGGTCGATGTAATGCCTGACGACGCGCTGTTGTATCTGGTGAACACCGTCGCGTTCCAGGCGAGCTGGGAACAGTGCTATGGTTCGTATGTTGTACACAAAGCGACCTTCACCGACGACAGCGGCAACAAAACGCCGATTGAGCTGATGGACTCCGAGGAGCCCCTTTATCTGAAGGACGGCGATTACGCCGACGGCTTTATGAAGGAATACGCCGGCAACCGTTACGCCTTCGCGGCGTTCCTCCCCAAGGAGGGCACCAAGCTGACGGATTACGTCAAAAACCTGACCGGTGAGCGGCTGGAAAAGGCGCTCCAGCCCGACACGCGCACCTATGAATATGTCGAAGCGTCCCTGCCGAAGTTCAAGGTAGAGTATGACGACGCGCTCAGCGACAACCTCAAAGAAATGGGTATGCCGTCCGCGTTTGAAAACGGAAAAGCCAACTTCCTGCGCATGGTTGAGCCCGGCGCTGCCAGCCCGTATATAGACGAGGTGCTCCACAAGACCTTTATCGAGGTCAACGAGAGCGGCACCAAGGCTGCGGCGGCTACCGTCGTGGAAATGAAAGAAGGCGCAGCGCCCGTAGATCCGGAAACCATCACAATATGCCTGGACAGACCGTTTGTCTACATGATTGTGGACACCTATAACAACCTGCCTGTCTTTATCGGCGCGATGGAAACCATGTAATATAACTACACCGAAGCCGTCCCGTTTGGGGCGGCTTTTTTGTGTGCTAATACTAATTCCTGATAGAAAGTAGACTTATATTTTGCGAGGATATTTTTCGCAAGACAAGGCGAAGGACGCGGCAAGGCTGGCGCCTTGCAAGGACGACAACGCAGTTTTGCGGAAAATAGACCGCAAAGATTGTCTACTTTTTATTAGGTATAGGTATTAGTATAAGGTTGACTTTTTTTGCCAAATAAGGTATCATGTATAATGAATAAATATCGGAATCCGATTGACATAATGATAGGAAAGAGGTGGTGCGGATGTTCGATTTTTCGGTGATATTTGACATCGGCGTTGTCGGTCTGAGAATTCTCATGCCGCTTTACGCCATTTTCATTGTCTATCAGTGCTACGCCGCCATGCGCCGTCGCCGCCGTCCCGAAAAGCCGCTCGTCACGCTGATGAATACCGCGACCTTGGAGAAAATTCCGGTCGTTCTCTGGGAAAACACCATCGGCAGAAAGCGCTCCAACGATATTGTCGTTGAGGACGCGGCGGTATCGCGCACCCACGCCGTACTCCTGCGCCGGAGCGAGGGCTGGTTCATCAGCGACGCGGAATCCGTTCACGGCACCTATGTCAACGGCGAAAAGACCGAGGGCAGAAAGCAGGTGCTGATTGACGACGTTATCCGCGTCGGCAACACGGAATTTCAGTTTTTGCGCGGTGACGAATACAACGAGGAGCTCCGCGAGAGCTGGTTCTTCAAAAAGCCCAGCCGGAAGCCGGCTATCAAGGCATGGAAGCTCATGCTGATGATTACGCTTTTCCACTTCTTTATGACGGTGGAGGCAATGTTCTGGAACGCCGGCACCAACAGCTTTTCACCCTTGATTCTCTTCGGCGCGCTTGCCGTGGTGGAATGGGGATTTTTCTCCGTCAGCTACTTCATTCTGCGCCGGATTACCTTTGAGCTCGAAGCGCTCGCGCTGTTTTTGTCGGGAATCGGCGCCATCCTCCTGATACGGCAGGAGGAACGCGCGGCATACATGCAGCTTGCCGCCACGGTGGTCGGTTTCGTGATTTTCTGTATCATCATCAAGCTGATCGAGAATCCCGACAGGATTTACCGCTTCCGTCTGCCGCTGATGATTATCGCCGTGCTCTTGCTCGGCACGAGTATCATATTCGGCAAGGTCACCAACGGCGCCGCCAACTGGATTTATATCGGCATTTTCTCCTTCCAGCCCTCCGAGCTGGTCAAGGTTATCTATATTATCATCGGCGCCGGCACGCTCGATAAGCTGAATACCAAAAAAGATTTGTTCATCTTTATCGGCTTCTCAGTGGTGTGCGTCGGTCTGCTCGCTATTATGCGCGATTTGGGAACGGCGCTGATTTTCTTCATTACCTTCCTGCTGATTGCGTTCATGCGCTCCGGCGACTTCAAGACGATTATCCTCGCGGTCGCGGCGGCTGTGTTCGGCGCGACCTTCGCGATTCGATTCATGCCCTACGTTGCCGACCGCTTCAAGGCGTACCGCAATGTCTGGAAATATGCCCAGGACGAGGGCTATCAGCAGACGCATGTGCTGACATTTATCGCCAGCGGCGGCTTATTCGGCGTTGGTATCGGCAACGGCTTCCTCAAGCAGGTCGCCGCCTCCGAGAGCGACCTGGTATTCGGTCTGGTCGCCGAGGAAATGGGCATTATCGTCGCGATTACGATTGCCCTTGCCGTCGCGCTCCTGGTTGTTTATGCCAGAGCGATTACCACGCGCAGCCGCAGCACCTTCTATTCCATTTCCGCCTGCTGCGCGGCAGGTCTGCTGGTGGTGCAGCTTACGCTGAATATTTTCGGTGCAACGGACTTGCTGCCGCTCACCGGCGTTACCTTCCCCTTCATCAGCTCGGGCGGCTCGAGTATCATCAGCTGCTGGGGACTGCTCGCCTTCATCAAGGCGGCTGACGAGCGCACCTATTCTTTGAAACGATAAAGGGGTGACAGCTTATGAAAAGCGTGCTCAAACGCAGCACACTCATTCTCTTTTTTACGATTGCCTTTATCGGCGGCATCGCCTTTTTTACCGTGGAGCTTGTTGTCAGCGCCGACGACTGGGCAAACCAGCCGTATAACGCCCACATCTCCGGCAACGGCGGTCTGGAACAGGCAGGCGCGATTTTTGACCGCAACGGTACGCCTTTGGCGCAGACGGTCGGCGAGAACCGCGTTTACAACGACAACTACAGCGTGCGCACCGGCTTGCTGCATACCGTGGGCGACAATAGCCTGAATATTTCAACGGCTGTCCAGAGCAAATACCGCTCACAGCTCACCGGCTACAGCTTAATCTGGGGCTTGAACATGCCGCAGTCCCTGCGCACCTCTCACGATATGACGCTGACGGTGGATGCGAACACCTGCGGCGCTGTCTATGACGCGCTGAGCGCCTACGACACCTCCGGCGCGTGCGTGGTCTATAACTACAAGACCGGCGAGGTGATTTGCTCGGTCAGCACGCTTGCCTACGATCCGCAGGCGCCTCCCAAAATTAACGAAAGCAACGAGAAGGACTACGAGGGCGTGTATCTCGACCACGTACTTTCTTCCACCTATACGCCCGGCTCGATTTTCAAGCTAGTCACCGCCGCGGCGGCAATCGAGAATATTCCCGATTTGTTTGAGCGCACCTGGTACTGCGAGGGCAGCGAAGAAATCGGCGGCAACGACATCACCTGCGTCGACGGCGAAGCCCACGGCGAAATCAACTTCCGGCAGGCGCTGGAGCACTCCTGCAATATCGTCTTTGCCAAGCTCGCCGTGGAAATCGGCGCGGAAAAAATGACCGCAGCCGCCGAGAAAATCGGCATCAACATGAGCTTTGAAATCGACGACGTGAAAACCCCGGCAGGTCACTATGACGTGTCCAAGGCGTCGGTCAACCAGCTTGCCTGGTCGGGCGTCGGTCAGTATAACGACGAGGTCAATCCCATGCAGATGGCAATGATCTGCGGCGCGATTGCCAACGGCGGCAAGTCCGTCACGCCGACCTATATCAAGGGCGGCAGCGGCGATTTGCTGGAGCTGATCGGCATGAAAAAGAGCGGAAGCCGCGACATGTTCAATCCCAATACCGCCGCCAAGCTTACCGAGGTACTGCCCGATTACACCTACGACGATTTCGGCGGACTGACCGTCAAGGCTAAAACCGGTACCGCCGAGGTCGGCGAGGACAAAAAGCCCAACGCATGGATGGTCGGCTTCTCAACCGACGCGGACTGTCCGCTTGCCTTTGCCTGCGTGGTCGAAAACGCCGGCTTCGGCAGCCAGTACGCCAAGCCCGTCGCGCAGACCGCCATGAAGTACGCTGCACAGGCGCTCAAAGCGCATTAATCAACCTACGAAAGGAATTATCATACATGAACTTCTTAAAAGCAATGTTCGGCAACTACAGCAAGCGCGAAATCAAGCGCGTCCGTCCTATCTGCGACAAGGTGCTCGCACTGGAGGAAAAGTATGCCGCTATGAGCGAGAGCGAGCTGAAAAACCAGACCGCTCTCCTGAAAGAACGTCTTGCCAATGGCGAGACCACCGACGATATCCTTCCCGACGCGTTTGCCGCCTGCCGTGAAGCAAGCTGGCGTGTGCTGGGCATGAAGCACTTTCCGGTGCAGGTGCTGGGCGGTATCGTGCTGCATCAGGGTCGTATTGCCGAGATGAAAACCGGTGAAGGTAAAACCCTTGTGGCAACCCTGCCTGCCTATCTGAACGCGCTGACCGGAGAAGGCGTTCATATTGTCACCGTCAACGACTATCTTGCCCGCCGTGACTCCGAGTGGATGGGCAAGCTCTATAAGTACTTGGGCTTAAAGGTCGGTCTGATTGTTCACGACCTCGACAACGACCTCAGAAAAGAAGCCTACAACGCCGATATCACCTACGGTACCAACAACGAGCTCGGTTTTGACTACCTGCGTGACAACATGGTTGTCTACAAGGATAACAAGGTTCAGCGTGGTCACGCCTTCGCCATTGTCGACGAGGTAGACTCTATCCTTATCGACGAAGCGAGAACCCCTCTGATTATTTCCGGTCAGGGCGACAAGTCTACCGACCTCTATGAAAAAGCGGACGCGTTTGCCAAAACCTTGAAGCTCCAGCGCTTCACGGAGCTTGACTCCAAGGAGGACATGGAAGCGTACTACGCCGAGAACGGCATTGACTACGTTGTTGATGAAAAACAGAAAACCGCTACCCTCACCCAACTGGGCGTCAAGAAGGCGGAGGAGCATTTCGGCATTGAGAACCTGACCGATCCGGATAATCTTACGCTGTCCCATCATATCAACCAGGCAATCAAGGCAAACGGCGTGATGAAGCTCGACGTTGACTATGTTGTCAAGGACGGCGAGGTTATCATCGTCGACGAGTTCACCGGCCGTCTGATGTACGGCAGACGCTTCAACGAAGGCCTGCACCAGGCGATTGAGGCGAAGGAAGGCGTAAAGGTACAGAGCGAGAGCAAGACCCTTGCGACCATCACCTTCCAGAACTATTTCCGTCTTTACAGCAAGCTGTCCGGCATGACCGGTACTGGTCAGACTGAGAGCGAGGAATTTCAGGAAATCTACAAGCTCGACGTTGTGGAGATTCCCACCAACAAGCCCGTTATCCGTAAGGATTTGCCCGACTCCGTATTCAAGACCGAGAACGGCAAGTTCAACGCGGTGATTGACCAGATTGTCGAAGCGCACGAAAAAGGTCAGCCGGTGCTGGTCGGTACGATTTCGATTGAAAAGTCCGAGCTGCTCTCCAAAATGCTCAAACGCCGCGGCGTCGCGCATAACGTGCTCAACGCAAAGCAGCACGACAAGGAAGCGGAGATTGTCGCCCAGGCAGGTAAGTACGGCGCTGTCACCATCGCGACCAACATGGCAGGCCGTGGTACCGATATTATCCTCGGCGGTAATGCCGAGTACATGGCAAAGGCTTCCATGCGCAAGCAGGGCTATCCCGAGGAGCTGATTGAGGAAGCCACCGGTTACGCTGAAACCGACAACGAGGAGATTCTGGAAGCCAGAAAGACCTTCCAGGAGCTCAACGCGAAATATAAGGACGAAATCAAGGACGAGGCGGAGCGCGTGCGTGAAGCCGGCGGCCTGATGATTATCGGCACCGAGCGCCACGAGTCACGCCGTATCGACAACCAGCTGCGCGGACGTTCCGGACGTCAGGGCGACCCGGGTGTGAGCCGGTTCTTCCTGTCCACCGAGGACGATTTGATGCGCTTGTTCGGCGGCGACCGCATGAAGGCAATGATGGAGCGCATGAACGTTGACGAGAACACCCCGATTGAGAACAAAATGCTCTCCGGCATTATCGAAAGCTCTCAGGAGAAGGTCGAGCTGCGCAACTTCGGTATTCGTAAAGATGTTCTGCAGTACGACGACGTACTCAATCGCCAGCGTGAGATTATCTACGGTCAGCGCGACCAGGTGCTCAACGGCGAGGACTTGCACGAGACCGTGCTCAAGATGGTTTCCGATTCCATTGACACCTCCATTGCGCACTACATTCCCGAGGGTCCGCGTGAGAACTGGAACTATCCGAGTCTTGTCGAGTACTACAAGGGCTGGATTATCACCGACGAGAAGAAGTACGCCCTCGATAAGGACGACCTCGAGGATATGGAGCCGGGCGAAATCGGCGATATGATTAAGGCGGATGCCTACGCGATTTTCGAGGAGAACGAAAAGCTCCTTCCTCCCGAGACAATCCGCGAGATGGAGCGCGTCTATCTGCTCCGTGCGGTCGATACCCACTGGATGGATCACATCGACGCGATGGATCAGCTCAAAGCCGGTATCCGTCTGCGTTCCTACGGTCAGCACGACCCGGTCGTCGAGTATCGTCTCGAAGGCTTCGATATGTTTGACGAGATGATTGAGAACATCCGCGAGGACACCATGAAGATGATGCTCATCATGCCCAAGCGCGTGTATGAGATTCAAAAGCGCCAGGAGGCGATTGAAGCGGCGCGCAAGGCGGCTGAACAGCAGGCGGCGGCAGCCCATCAGGTGATGATTAACAGCGGCGAGGAAAAGCTGCAGCAGCCCGACGCGGTTCAGGAAGCGCTCAAGCGTGAGCAGGTGGCAAAGCCTACCCAGACCTCCGGCGACGGCACCGATACCGCCAACAAGACCATCCGCAAGGGCAAAAAAGTCGGCAGAAACGATCCCTGTCCCTGCGGCAGCGGCAAGAAATACAAAAAGTGCTGCGGACGCGACAAATAAATAACAAAATACAAAGGGCGCGGATTCCGCGCCCTTGATGTTTCGGTAATTGCAAAAAAACAGGCACAGCGTGCTGTGCCTGATACTTTTACTGTTAGAAGGGTTCGCCGTCGGGATATTCCTCGTCGAGCGCTTCCTTGACCGCCTTGGAGATGTGGC
>CAMVTS010000010.1 GCA_947170465.1 uncultured Clostridia bacterium | reverse complement strand
GTCGGTCACGCCGAACTGCTCGTCCGCTTCACGGGTGGTGAAAAACTGCGCGTCATAATGCCGCCAGCCTTCTTCTGTCTTCGTCAGGCACCACGAATGTTCTCCGGCGCCCTCATAGGCGCTCTCACCCACCAGACGCAGCGTTTCATAGCCGCAGCGGTTGTACAGATAACACAGCATAGCGGCATGGGTGTAGCAGGAGCCTTTATAGGTGGTGAAATAATCAACGCAGAGATTCTCGGTCGTGTCGTCCTCGTTGGTGGAATACGCGATTTGATAGACATAATCGAAAATCGCGCGTTTATCGGTACCGGTTTCAAAAATCAGGTCGTCCGCCATCACCGGAAGCGTTTCCAATGTAAAATCGGTATAGTTGGTGATTTCCTCAAACGCCTTGTTGTACAGCCAGCCGTAAGCGTCGCCGTATTTTACCTTGCACCACCTGCCATCGGCGCTTGTGCCGTACTGCTGAACGGTGCTGCCAGCCGGAACAGCGCTTACCTTCGGCACACTCCAGGAAGCGTCCGCCATCAAATCGGCTGCGGAAATGGTGGTCTTTTCCTCATAGCCGGTATTGTCGAGCACCTCTACCGTCACGCTCGCGGTTTTGCCGTTGTACACGGTCGCCGTCACGGTAGCGCTGCCTGCCGCGTTCGCGGTTGCCTTGCCGTCAGGGGCGATACTCACCACCTTGCTGTCAGCAGAGGTATACACCGCACCGGAAAAGCCTTCGTCCTTCGCGCAGGTCAGAAAAAACGCGCTTTGTTCACCTTTTTGCATGGTGACGGTGCTGTTGCGCAAGCCCACGCTCTGCGGCGCTTTTCTGACGGTCAGATAACATTTTTTCGCGCCCGACGTCAGCGTGGCATAGCCGGTCGAAATGGCTTTCAGCGTGTTATCCGAAGCGTTAATCGCTGCGACGGCGGTATTATCGGAGGTATACGCACAATTTGACAAGCTTTCTCCCTCGCCCATCATCAGCATGGGGCTGTCCGTCTGAAAGGCCGGCAAAGTCTTGACGGCTTCCGTGGTCGGCTGCGGCGCTGCAGACGGTTCACTGCCGCATGAAGCCATGACAAGTGCGGCCAACGTCAAAGTAGCGACAGCTATCAGAAGCCGCGTGTTGTGACAAATTCTTCTTTTCTTCACTTTGATTCTTTCCTTTTACTTTGAGAGATGCATGATGGTTTGAATAAAAATCTGCTGTCAAAGCGCAGATATGCTGCTGTCGCCTGATACATGCTCGCGGATAACACGCATGAACTGCTCACCGTAAAGCCGCAGCTTTGTTTCGCCTACGCCGTTGACGCGGAGAAACATCTCGTCGGTGGTGGGCAGAATGGTGCACATGCTGCGCAGTGCGGTGTCGGAGAAAATGATATAAGACGGCACGCCGCGTTTCCCGGCAATTGCCGTTCTGACCTTCTGCAATTCGCCGAACAGCTCCGGATTGACCTCCGCGCCCATCGTCTTTGCCGTTGTGCGCACCTTCAACGCTTCGCGGGACTGCACGCTGACCTTGCCCTTCAGCACCAGCCATCCGGATTTTGTCACCTTTAACACCGGTCTGCCAACGCCGATATGCCGGATAAATCCCTGATCTTCCAGGGTTTCAATCAGGCTTTTAAGCTGTGAGGCGCTGACGTCTCTCAGTATACCGTAGGTCGTCTGCTTGTGCAGCTCAAAGCTTCTGATCTTCTGCGTTTCCTTGCCTCGCAGTACGTCACAAATGACCTGCGAGCCGAATTGTTCCTTGGTACGGACAATGCAGGAGAGTATCTTCTGCGCGTCAACCGTTACGTCAACCATTCGGTACTTGGTTTTGCAGTTGGCGCATTTTCCACAGCTGTCCGGTGTATGCTCGCCGAAATAGCGCAGCATAAACGCGCGCAGACATCCCTGCGTCTTGCTGTAGGCGATCATGTGCTGCAGTCGCTCCTCTTCCTTTTGTCGGAATGCGGCGTTTTGTTCCGGCGTCATTTCGGCATTCGCTTCGGCGTTGTCGATGAAGTATTGCGCCGTCGAAATATCCTGAGCGCCGAAAAGCAGGATGCAGTCGGCGTCCTCTCCGTCTCTTCCGGCTCGTCCTGCCTCCTGGTAATAGCTCTCGATGTTTTTCGGCATGTTGTAATGAATGACAAAGCGCACGTCGCTCTTGTCGATGCCCATGCCGAAGGCGTTTGTCGCCACCATTATCCGCTTGCGGTCATAGACGAAATCCTCCTGGTTTTTCAGGCGCTCCTCATCCGTCAAACCGGCATGGTAACGAGTGGCTGAATAGCCCTTGGAACAGAGAAATGTACAGATTTCTTCCACCTTTTTGCGCGTGGAACAATAAACGATTCCCGTTTTGCCGCTGCGCTCCTGTATCAGCTTGATTAAGGTCTGGCGCTTATCGACCGGATGCATGACCGAAAAAAACAGATTTGGACGGTCAAAGCCGGTTGTCAGCATGACCGGATTGTCCAGCTGCAATAGCTGAACAATATCCGCCTTCACGTCGGCGGTGGCTGTCGCCGTAAAGGCGCCGACAACCGGCCGCTTTGGCAGACTGTTGATAAATCGCGCGATGTTCAGATAGCCCGGACGGAAATCCTGTCCCCATTGCGATACGCAATGCGCTTCATCAATCGCAATCAGCGAGATTTCCAGCGTCATGCACACCCGCACAAAACGCTCGCTGACAAGCCGTTCCGGCGCAACGTAGACGATTTTATACATGCCTCGCGACATATTGCCGAGCGCCTTGTTGTATTGGGCGTTGCTGAGCGAGCGGTTGAGATATGCCGCACGGATTCCCATGGAGGTCAGCGCGTTCACCTGATCCTTCATCAGAGAAATCAGCGGTGATATGACCAGCGTAACGCCGTCAAACATCAAGCCCGGAACCTGATAGCACACCGATTTTCCGGCGCCGGTCGGCATGACGGCAAGAGCGTCGCGGCCGCTGAGTATGCTGTCAATGACATCCTCCTGCCCTGAGCGGAATTGCTTGTATCCAAAATACCACTCCAGAATGTGATATTTTTTTGCCTCCACCGCGTCCCATTTTTTGTCGCCCATATTCAACACCAACCGTAATGATTTCTGCTGTTTCAATTGTATCGCAGCCAATGACTGATTGTCAAGGCAATAGGGTAACACCGTAGAATTTGTAACCGTTTTTTAACTTTTTTAAATTTATTTATGAAAAGGCTTGCTTTTTTTCTCAGAATGTGCGATAATAGGTTTAGCTATAATAGAGAAGATATGTATGAGTCATCCTTTCTCTATTAACGCCCTGATTCCATGTTGCAAAGGAGGGGAGCATTTGAATGCATCCGACAGATTCCTAGCGAAAATCGAAAAATACGCTGTTGTTTTTATCGCCGTAGTGGTTGTGATAGTCATACTCAACATTCTTTTTTCCGGCAGTATGATGAAAGCCGGCGACACCAGCCTATATAAGATGAATTCGTTCGGAAACTCTTATGAGTCCTATACCATGGAACATACAGAGAACACTCAGGGGCATGTCATCAGTTTTGAGTCTGAAAGTAATACAACGGCAGGTAATTCTGACGCACCTGCTCCAGCATCTGCAGCGCAGACTAACCAGCAGGCTGCCGCAGTACGGACAGCAGCCGCACAGGCAGCTACTCGTGCCGCTACAGTGAAGCCTGCCCCCGTACAGCAGATTACGCAGGCACCTGTTCCGGCGACCGTTCCGGCTCCTGTTGTTATTGAGCCAACTGAAGCGCCGACTCCTAAGCCTACGGCTGCTCCGTCTACCGCTCATCACACAACGATTCAACCGACTACAATTTTACCGACAACGGCACCGGGAAGCAGTACAGCTCCTTCCACTCATTCCACAAGTCCGACCGCAAGTACTTCTTCAACGGCTACCCACCCGAGCGGAACGACTGCTCCCTCGTCAACGGCTACTCATCCGACCGCGCATCCTTCAACGGCTCCTGTTTCAACAATACCTTCAACTGCTGTTACGGAACCCGCTGAAAGCGTTATTCCGTCTTCTACCTCACAAGCAGCGACAACGGTTGCTCCCACTCAGCCGACAACCGCACCGCAGTCGACAGCTGCTTCTACGGAAAACACAACCGCCTCCGGCACCGCGCCTTCTTCCTCCGCAAGTACTACAAGCACTGTTGCCACTATCGAAACAGCTACAACTCAGAACAGCGATGATTCATTGGTGAAGAACAGCGCTAAGATTTCTGCGGTTGACCAGAAGCTCGCCGGTACAGTCCAGACCTTAAACACTGCTACTTATGTTTGCGTGGCGTTGATTATTCTGGCTGTCACCGTTCTTATCGTTTGTCGTGTACGCAGAGAAGTCCTGCATAACCGCAGAGGCAGAACTGCCAACAAGCATCATCCGAACAACAGACACTATCGTTAATCAGCAAAATCCACCGGCTTTGACCGGTGGATTTTTGTTCTGCAGAATAAACAAATGAGCAGAAGGAAGTCTAACCTTCTGCTCAAAATTTGTCACGCTATCACTTCGCCGATTGGATAAGGTACTTCATACTCAGCTAAATACATCTGAATGGCAGTGGCATCGGAAATGTTGACATCACCATCGCCATTTATATCTGCTGCGTCAAGAAAAGCATTCTCCAAATCCTCTAATTCGGCTATATACCGCTGAACGAACGTTACGTCGCTGACATTAACATCGTCGTCGCCGGTTACATCACCAAGCTTTACACCGCCAATAATAACATAAGGTATTTGATTATCAACGGCATACTGTTGTGCATAGGAATTCAAAAAAACGCCGAGAGTCAGATTCGAATCATTTTGAAATGCAGTCGGATCGATAATACTAACTGACTGTGGAATGTTGACGCGTTCAAGATTCTGACATTCTGCAAAAGTATAGTCATAAACAGACGTCGTACCCTCGATAATATCAAATGATTTTAGCCCTGATTGGTAGAAAGCCACACGTTCAATGGATGTAACTTGCGCAAGGTCAATGCTTTGCAAGGAAGAGCATCCTGAAAAAGCATTTTTTCCTATCGTTGATATTTTATTATTCAGCTGTACATATTCAAGTGATTCACATCCGTAAAAGGAGAAATCAGGCAGCTTGTTTAAAGCGGTCTGTACATAAGCTTTTTCAAGCGATGAACAACCACTGCAAACTCCTTCGCCCAGCTTTGTTACCGATTCCGGAATGGTAATATACCTGAGCGACTTACAATTGCGGAAAGCATAGCTGTCAACTGACTGAATAGTCATTGGAAGTGCGATAGATGTCAAGTTCTGATTATTCTCAAACGCGTAACTTTTTATTCCGGTTATCTTGTAGTCCATAAAATGAGATGGAACCGTAATCGACGATTCATTCGTCAAACATTTTGTTATGACAGCTTCATTATTAGAAAAACTTACTTCATAAGTAAAATTTGAATCCGCCATTACCATTGCGGAAGCAGGTACAATACAGATAGAAGAACACAACAAAAATACTAAGAGAAAAACCAGAAATTTTTTTTTCATAATAAGTACCTCCGAAATAAGCTCCGAGAATAATTCCCGGAGCTTATTTAGTCACTAAGATTCAATGAATCGGTTTATTCCCAATCATTTTCTACATCCGGAATTTCAGTTTCGACCGAAGCGGTACCAACCATCATATTCTCGGAAAACTTATAATTAACCAATTCAAATTCAGGTGAAACATATTTTTTCATTAACTTGCCTCCTTACGAATCAAACAAGCGGTGTACCGAAATCATACACTACGGTATTGTCACTTGCAATCCACTCGTTTTCTCCGGTTGCAGCGTTGTGATACAACATTGTCGCGGAAATTGCGAAGCATTCCTTAAATCCATCCGGATTTGAAGCGGTCGGACTGACAGTGAACTTCGTGGAAAACTGCGCTCTGTTCTTATTGGTCAGCACGATGGGTGAATACGTACCATAGGTTGAATTGACATCATGCTTAAAGCCTTTTGTTGTCAGTTCAAAGTTTAGAGACTGATACGTAAACTGTGACAATGAAGTGCCGACTGTATTTCCGGTAATCAGACTCTCTAACTGAGGTTTATATGCCTCATAGAACTCGTTGACCTTTTTCTCGTCCAAGACGCCGTTTTGATCTTTGCAAACATTCTTTACATCTTCTCCGATAGTCACGAAAATAACACTGGTGGAGTAGATATTTGCATCATCATTCGGGCAGTTGTATGGAGACATCAAAACGTTTACTCTGCGTCTCGCTCTGCCGTTAACATCAAAGAACGAATCATCGCCATTCAAGGAGACAGACAGTCCGGGCTTACTCTTAAAGCTGTTGTACTGCTCTGCTGTACCGTAAACCGGATAAAGCGTGAAGGAAGTTGAAACTCTGTAATAGAAGCGCATATCATCGGAAGCCTTATTATAGCCGTAAGGATCAAACGCCCAGTAGAGGAAATGCAGCTTTGTTCCGTTGTCGAGAGTAACCTCGGGTTGAGTAATGACATCCTGATCGGTATAGCTCGGATAATTGTACTCATTCGGTCCGAGGAAGTGGAGATTCTCCACTACGGGATTTCCTTCGCTGTCAACAGCCTGACCGCCAAAACGCTGATTGTAGTAGAAATTGAATACGTCATTGGACAAGTTATTACATACATAGTAACCGCCAAATGTTCCATTGCTCTCAAAGTGGGTTGCAGAATCATTCTCTGCAGCTGTAGCGTATCTGACCTCATACTTTCTGGGGTAGTTGTAGAGCCAAGCGTTGATTTTGACAACAGCAGCCTTATCATCAATTGACGTAGCGTCATTCTCAGCGTCGATATAGTTTGCGTCGGTTAATACCTTGCGATCCTTAAAGTAGGATACCCACATATCAGACTTTTTAGCTGAATTGACAGTACTATCGGTATAAATCGGCTGGCTGAAATGATTGGTATGATATTTGATATTTTTCGCAGTAAAGGGTACATAGTTTGTGGCGTCTGTATTAGAAGGATTGGTAAGAATCGGGTTGACAATGCTGTCTCCGCTGATACCAAACAGTTGCTCCGCATCCTTCTGGGTTCTGAACACCTGGTATTCATCAATAACATTTCTGAAAACGCCGCCATTGTAATCATCGAAGTTTTTCAAAGCAGCTGCAATCATCTTGTCATAGTGCACCTTTTCGATGGTACCGCTACCGTCCATTGAAATGTACTTGTAGCCGGAAGCGTCTGTCTCGTACAAATCCTCAATAGTATAAGTATAGGTATCGTAGGAGCTGCTGATAGAAGCCGGCTGACCGTCTACAATAACACGCGGATAGTAGTTAAAGCTGACCTGAATACCTTCTTTCTGGTTGGCAAACTGTACCCAGGAGGTGGAGATGTAGCCGTTCTCGTTCTGCGTCTGAGAACGAATCGGAATACTGTTGACAGGATATTCGTCCTTAATAGGCTGTCCGGTGCCACCGTCGATACTTCCGTTCGGAATCTCATGAATATAGTCGATGGTAGAATTCGGATTCGCTGCAATCTGTTCATCCGTCAGCGTCATGGAGTCGGGAGGAACTACCATCTTATTAGAATCAAAGTTAATTCTCTGATAATAGATTTCCTTGCCAACAAAGGCACCGTCCAGCGCATTTCTTGTCTTATAGACGACATTACCGTTTGGACTGTTTTCATAGCCGGGGTACTTCGCCCACTTCGTAATCATAGAGAGCGAGAAACCGGGCATTCTTGCTTCCTCTACCTTATACTGCGTCTCAACTGGAACACCCATAATGACGGCGTACTCGCCTGCTTTCAGCTTAATTCCCTTTTTGGTATCGTAAGGAATAGCGGGATCGGGATCCTCAGCAGTGCCGCCGACAGGCTTTTTGGTAGCGGTGCTGTAACGGTGGTAAACAATCGGATATTCATGATACTGACGATAATAAGCGTAATCTCTCGCTTCCTCATCAAAGCCAAAGATATCCTTGAAGTAAACCTTAAAGCTAAACTCTGCATCTGAAGTAGCAGTTTCGTTGTTGCCAAGCACCTTCTGAATCTTGATATTACCGACATTGATGTCATTGTGATAGCTGACCGTCATAGCGGGGTTCATCACATTGGAATCAGTAGAATAGTTGGTGAAGAAGAAGGAGTCGGCGTTAGCGGAATTATCCGAAGCATAGATATTTCCGTTGGAGGTAGCGTCAGAATCCGCTTCCTTGACGTAATACTGAAGCTGGTTGTCGTAGATGTCATAAGTCGTGGTATAATAATCATAGACATCATTCATCATACGGGTGTTGCAGCTAATCAGATTGTTTTCTCCGTTAAAGCTTGCTTCGTCCAGAGCTTTGTTCTGATACAGCTTAACCATCATGTTGGCGGGTACTTTATTGTTGAAGGTTGCCTTCTGACCCATCAGCAGATTGAAGTCACCCGGTTGATAACCGTACGCTTCCAGTTCCTGCGTGCGTCCCACAATCGGATCATGTTCATCCGTTTCGACATAGTTGTCGCTCAGCTCATAGGTAGTCTTTGCCAGCGTTGTGTATGCCGTCGGAATTGCACTCAGCACATTGGAATCCGCAGGGGTACCGGTGCCGCTGGGACTCAGCTTACCCTTCATAGTCGTCGTTTTTGTGTCATTGCCATAGGTAAATGACTGTGTGAAGGTACGCCATGCATCAAAGGTGGACGGGAACTGAGGCAGCGCGTCAAGCGTTGTAACAGTAGCCGGGGTTTTCCTGGAATCAAGAAGGCTGGTGTACTGCGCCTTCAGATTATTCCACTCGGTGTCGGAAACTTGCTTGGTGGATACATTGTAGCGGAACGCGTCCGTGTTAGCGGAAAGCAGTGCCGCTGCCTGCAAGCCGGAGTTAACCTGCTTTGCGGTAACATCATTGAAAATGTTCAGACCGGAAGCCTGGGGCATATTAAAGGACAGCGAGCAGTTGGACTCGTTATCACCGCGCTCCAAATAGAACATCTGCAGGGTGTGCTTGGTAGCACCGTCCTTGAAGTTGAATTTCTCACCGGTCAGGCTGCCCGCGTTGAGGATTGTCTCAAGGTCGAGCGTCATAACGTGCGCCTTGTCCGTTGTGAAATCATCCTGTTGCTTTGAACCAATAAAATTCTTGTCAAGCTTATTGACTGATTCCATCGCAGATTTGTAATAAACCTTTTTGTCGGTGAAATTGATGGAACCGGCAGAAGGCATGTGATCGCCGCCGAGGTCGAGCACGAGCACGCCGTCAACAAATACCCAAACGTCATCATCACCGGAGAAGTTGAACTGAATATCGTGTTTTCTGTCGTCCGTTCCCTTCAGTGAACCGGTATTGGTGAGATAGAACTCAATGTTGAACTCATTGGCAAAGGAGTATTTGCCGCCATCGCTATTATCGTAATTGATAAACGGCTCATAACCCAGCATGCTTCCCAGCTTTGCGTAGGTATGCGTGTTGGTGAAGTTTTCTTTAGCGGCATCGCCGTTGTTATTCTTCGTAATGGCACGGTTGGGGTCAACCTGAGAATCATAAGAATAGGTAGTAATGCCTTCATACTCAGAAGAAACAAACGGGAAGTCCTTGTTTTCAAAGATATTTGTCGTCGCTTTGGTTGTACCGTTACTCAGATTATCCTTTAGCCATTCATAGTCAAAAACAGGCATATTGGCAGTTTCGTCAAAATTTTGAAGCACGTAATTGCCCATAGCGTTCTTTTTATTAGTATTCAGGTGCATTCCTACCAAATCCCAAATACCGGCAAAATACGGGCAGTATCCCTGCTTTTTCCACCAGTCTGCTTCATTACCGCTATTACCACTATCCTGCTTATTACCCCAGCGCATAGCAACATTTGCAGTGGAGTTCCAATTTTTCCAAGTTGTATCGTACTTTCCGCTATTTTGGCCGCTGCCGGTGTCATGATAATCACAGTTCCAGAAGTTACCGAAATACAAACCTGCCGTAGTTGTTCCGTTGTATCGTTCACTAAGTACCTTATTGACATTATATTTGTTGCCAATATCCGTACTATAAGTCTGTCTGTTGAACTTCACGGCATTTGCCTTAAAGGTTTTTTCGCCGGCTTCGTTGGGATACGAACCTCTTGATGAAATGTCGTTGTTCCAGAACTTCTTATCCAGCGGAACGCCTGTTACACGAACCTTTCCATCATATTTAAAGAAACAATAAATACGGTTAGGATTCATGGTAATCAGGGTTGACGGCGGGATGTCCTTAGAACCTGCATCAAAATCAACATCACCGTTCGTCTTATTTGGGCAAACAGAGGTTGCCCAAATCGGAATCTCCGCTACATAAACATCAAACACGTTATATTTGTCTTCATTAAATCCGGTCGCAAAGCTTACACCTCCGCTGGTATAAAACGGCAGCGTGCTTGCCTTCAGATAAATCTGCGTGCCTTTATCATCTTCCGAGGCAGTTCCGACTGTTGTGCCGTCGCTCTTTACCGGGTAGCATTGTGCATAGCCGTGGTCGCGGTCATTACCCGATTCCGTAACGCGCTTAATATTGTTGTTCCAGTAATGAACATACATTGTACCGTCATCACGACCGTCAATCAATCCGCTTTTATTCTGCTCTTTCATTTTCGCAAAATAATACTTCACGGTTTTGGTCGTATGATTGAATGTACTGTCTCCGTCGGTTGTCTTGTCAAACTCCGCCTGCGCGTAGATTTTATTTGCAGACTTGCCGCCGGTAACGCGGAGGTCAATATACAGCTTGGCGGTGTTAGCTTTGATACCCTTCAAAGGCGTTACCGTGTAGGTGAATACCGTAAAGCCTGCTTCCGGGTCATCAGTGGTCGGACGGCTAATACGCTTTGTGCTCTGCGTCACTGTGCAGTATTTATTATCCTCCTGGCTGATGGTATACAGCGGATAGCCTTCTACATAATCATTTTCGTTGGAAAGCGCAAAGGTGAAGGACTGATTCGCGGACAGCGTGCTGACGTTTGCTGTAATCTCATTCAGCTCGTTTGCTGTCAGCATTGTCCATGTCGGATCATCCCCCGCACCGTCGGAGGTGTAATAGGTGCCGCCATCGTTAAAGGTCAAGTTTGCCGTGTTGGAAACAGGCAAATAGGGCTTGGTCTGCGAATTATCTGTGTAGGTTTCGCTGGTGCTGACCTCTACTGTAATGGGGTAAACCTTTTTTTCTGTAAATTGCGTACCTTCACCGGAGGGAATATCGGTAATTGTACAGGTAGTTTCACTCGCAGATTTGTTAACGGTCTGAATGACATCACCATTCGCCTTTTTGAAGGTATACGTGATGTTGCTCACACCGCTGGTCACATCTGTCACCGTTGCGGTCATGGAGCTCACCGTTTTGCCGAGCTTCTGTACACTCGGCGTAATCGTCAGAGCAACCGAGGTGGCGACGGATTTTTGGGCTGGCACAGCAGTAACCGACAGCTTACCCGTAGCAGTGTACGTGACCGTAACGATACATTTTTGTTTAACTTCCATGATGATGTTATTATTATTATCATGCTTCGTCAACTTTATGTATTCATTATTTGGCACAGATTCGAGATTTGACCAGCCGATGTCAGTTCCGCCATTCCAACTGTTTGTATCCCTTACTCGAAAATTTCCCGACGTAGCGCCTTCATATGTGTGCGACCATGAATATGTTTCAGAATCCAGTGGAGTATTGAAATCCCACTCAAGTCCTAAACTTTCATCGCCAACAATGTAATATGTACCGGCGCCAACAAGATTATCCTTGACTTGATTGCCTCCTGCTGTTTCTTCCGTATCCACAGCCGCGCCGACTTCATTGTCTTTCTTCGCGTCCACAGAAGCGCTGACAGTATTGTCCTTCTCTGTAAACGCTGCCGTCGTGGTGAAAACGCCAACCGTGACGGTGGAGATGACCATCAGAACGACAAGAAAAACCGAAATCGTGCGTCTGGATACGCTTTTCAGCTTATTTCTCATTTGTTTTTACCTCTCTTTCTTTGCATATATAAAAACAATTATATACTGATATATATAAACAAACGCCGAAGCGTTTGATAGTTTTCTTATTCAAATAATACACACGCATAAAAATACGTATTAATTATATCACACTGAAAACTCAAACTCAACCGTTTTTTTGAAAAAAAATATAAAAAATGCAGTAGTTTCTATGTAAAAGTTGTCTTATTTTTCGAATTCAGAATCTTCATTTTTCTCAGCCGGATAAACACACAGCAAAACAGCTGTACACTCCGCAAAGAATGTACAGCTGTTGTATTTTAGAAATAGAATTATGCCGCGATAGCAATCTGAATCGCAGTCGCGTCAGCGATATTGACTTCGCCGTCGGACAGATAATCCGCGAGCAGAAACTGCTCGTCATCCAGCGTCGCTAATTCAGCAAGGTGTTTCTGAATGAGGGTAACATCGGTAATGGTTAGCGCTCCGTCGCGGTCAACGTCGCCGGGCTCGAACGTTTTAATCAGCGTGTACGGAATACTGTTTTCCTCCGCATACTGCTGTGCGTACGAATCCTCGTAGCAAAAAATGGTGAGATTAGGGTCGTTTGCAAATGCCGACTCGGCAATCACGGTAACCGTCTCAGGTAAATAGACAGCTTCAAGAAGCGGACAATTGGCAAACGCGTAATTATCAATTTCCTCGATCGGACCGTTAATCGTCACCTTTGTCAGCGTTGCGCAGCGGTTAAAGCACTGAATCGGGATATAATCCGTTGTGGCGTTAATCTCGACCTCCGGAACCGGTGTGCCCTCAAAGGCGCAATCTCCGATATCGGTTATTGTTTCCGTCAGCACCACCGGCTCTGAAAACGCCGAGCAATCCGCAAAAGCATACATGCCGATTGTGTTAAGATTTGCCGCGCCTGAAAAATCCACGCCGGTAATGACCGTATCGTGATAAAACGCTCTTACCTCAATATCCGTGACTCGTCTTTCGTTGAGTGTTTCGGGCACTCTTACGATTGTCCCGTCCCCTGCCCAACCGGTTAAGCTGACGCGCTTGTTGTTGATATAGGTAAAATAACAACCGTCACTTAAATAGATGGTTGCCGCTGTACTGCTGAAAACACATAATGCTCCAAGCAATACGGCAAGCGCGGATATAAGAATTATTTTTGTCGTTTTCATTGCTTTCACCTTGTCGCAGGCAACGCATAAAGCGTTGCCTGCTGTTTTTAGTTGTTAGTCAAGATCACCGCTGTCTTCGCCATATCCCTGAGGGTCACTGTGATGAAGACGTGGTGCGTCAATATCATCCGTAAGCATTTTCTCGAAGTTGAACTTGACCAAGTCAAATTCCGGTGAAAAATATTCTTTCTTCAAATGCGATTACCTCCTTTACCCTTTCGGTTCGATACTCGCAATATCATAGATGGTGAAGTAGGTAGGATCACTTACTACAACATTATTGCCTACCCTGATGTAAGAATAAGCACGGAATACATAAATCTTGTATTTATCCGACGGAGTGTTAGTGCCATACGCCTTATTCAACAAATTGAGCGAATATTTTGCCTGGTTCTTGTTATCAAGATTCTTGAGTTGGACAGTCTGATTCGCGATAAACTTGGAGGTTATCTCATCCTTAACTGGTACGCCGGTAGCCGCTCCTGTTTTCACGAAATTAACTACCTGTGTCTTGGCAGCAGTTTCGCTGGAGCCGTAGCAGGTGGCTTCATGATACTCGCTCTGCGACTTTGTCTTATAATCGCCGTACTGATCTTTGTCAAGCTCAGCGACCTGCTCAACCACAAGACCGGTTGTAACGTTAGCGGAATTGCCAAGAGCGTTCAGCTGTTTATCCTGATAGCCATAGGTCACCAGGAAATCGGAGTATACTCTGTCGCCGGCTTTGAGCTTGTCGCCGGTCATTCCGTCTCCGCCGCCGTCGCTGTTCCACTGGTTACGGGAGTTCTCAATGAAGTTGATGTACGCTTCGCCGTCTTTGGTGTCCTGATAGGACGCGGCGTTCGGGTTATAATCCGTCTGCGCTGTTGTATAAACCGCCGTAACATAGGAATCCTGATACATGGTCATGTTGAAATCAGCGTAGTAGCACCTCTTGTAATCGGTTTCAACTTTACCCTTATTTCTACCGGATTCAGCTGTCCTCGAGCGAATCTGCCAGTACTGGAAGTATCGTGTATTACTTCCATCTTTCAGAGTCAGAGGCGCGCTGATAAACGAACCGTTCTTCTGTACCCAGTGACCATATACTGTGGTGGCATCTTTTTGCTGGTAAGGTATGAAAGTATCTCCTGTCGCAACAAGATTTTCATCAACGGCATACGGCAGCTGGAAGTAAACATAGACATCTCTTTCCGGCGTGGTTGTCGCGGTAACTTCAAAGGAAACCTTCTTGTTCGCCTTGTCTACAACCACATTCTTGATCTCACTCGATTTGAACTGCAAGTTCATCATGAAATCATCTTCATGAGGTGCGGTCTTGGTGATGAAATTATCCGCCTTACCAGCGTTCAACGTATTTTCCTGACTGGTATCAACGAATTCATTCCATTCGTCCGTAGTAAGCTCACCCGTTGCAATGAAGAAACGCTGGGGACCTTCCTTGAAGGAACCGTCATTATTAAAGGTCGTTGCCGTGTAGCCTTCGTAGATGTACTTAATCTCGTACTGATACTTAGCGGACGGCTTGTTGTGGACAACGATGTTGTTGCCATCGCTCTTAACGGTGTAAGTGATGATCGCGTTAGCATTGTCTACGTTGTTGACAACAAACTTCTCGAATGAGTAGTCGGTACCTGCATTGGTCTCCTCAATAGTCAGCTGATCGCCGGCAAGGAGTCCGCTGAGTTTGACGGATTCGTTGTGCTTCAAGGTAAACTCCTTAGAAGCATCGGTGACATTTCCGAATGCATCGGTTCCGGTCTTGGCATTGTTACTGCTATCATAATACTGATAGGAGTACGGAATATTTGTTGTACCCGATACCGTAATGCCAAACGTGGTATCACCGGGTTCGCCTTCTGCATCCTTCCTGATGGTGACTTCATAGGTCGGGAGCTTGGTGTTGGTAACGGTGATGGTGGTATTGCCGGTAACTTCTGTTTCAAGGCTGTTTATGCCTGCCGGAGTAGTCGTACTACCGTTGGTAATGTTGACAAGCTCGTAACCTCTCGGGAGATCGGTCTCGGAAACGGTTACTGTATCACCGTATTTAGCGGTAAAGGAGTGTGCAGTTCCCTGACGGATTTCCTTCTCCTCGCTGTTTACATTAACCTTAAACGGAGTGGTGGTATTTGTGGTTTCATTTTCAATAACCTTGTTAACAGTTACAGTATAGGTCTTGAGCTTGTTCTTGACGGTGAAGAGTACGTTGTCGGTTGTCAGCGTATACTCATCGTCTGCGGTGTAGGCGGTCGCTTCTGCGGAACCTACCTTTTTCTGCATACTGTCAAGCTCGTAGCCTGTTACCGTGTCAGCGGTTTCTGTAACCTTCACAATCGTGCCGATAGGCAGTACAAGATCTGCGCTTGTGTTGCCGGGTACTACGGAATAAGTCTCCGTAACGAAATTGTCCGCTCCGGGAGTCTTGTATGCGACATTGATTTCGAATGCAGAAGTTGTGTTGCCGTCAACAAGCTGCTTGGTGACATTGACCTTTGCTGTCTTTGCGTGGTTGGCAATGGTCACCTGCGGAGTCTTGGTGACATCAAAGTTGAACGCAACTGCTGTAGCGCTGCTGTCGCCGTCCTCCTTTGTTGCATCGGCAACCGTCAATGTAGGTGTGCCGTAGTGGGTCGCGGAAGGAAGATTCTCTGTTACGCGAATCTCGGAAACTGCCGCCTGTCCGGTCAAGGTAACGGTAGTCCAAGTATCTCTTGCCTGAATTTCAGTGGGAGCACCAGTGACAGTCTTCCACTCATTATTATCAGTGATATCCTTATACTCAACCGAAATCGGGAAGCTGGTTTCATTGCTATACGCGTAGTCAACCGTCTTCTTGATTTGGATGTTTCTGGTAATCAGGCTGTTATTGACGGTTACGGTTACACTTTCACCGCCGATGGTGATAAGCTTACCACTATTGCTGTCCTCGGAGCTAGTGCCGTTAGGCGTGATAGCATAATTGTCAAAACGATAGCCAAGGTAATCAGTGCCGGAGAGAGCGTTCTCCTTCACAAAGTATTTTTCACCCTGCGTTACGCCGTTGACAATGACCTTGTCGCCTGCACTCAGCATGAATACCTTTCCGTCTGCTGTTCTGTTGGTTAATTCTGCACCGCTAGCATTCTGAACAGAAATCTTGGAGCTGTCAATAGCATCTCCATTTTGCTTCTGAATGACGATTGGGAACTGCTTATTGGCGGTGTCGCCTGTGATAGCCTTTGTAACAATCAGCTGGCTGCTCTTGGTATTGTTCACAACTGCTTTCTGTGTTGTTTCCGTGGATACCTTAAACGCCTGTCCGTCTGATACGGTCTCAGAAGGAGTAATAGCCGTCAGTCCGGTCAAGGTTACACTTGTAAAGTTGTAACCGGTGGGATTGCTGCCGGTAATCTCTTCCAGAATAAATTCTGTTCCGACAGGCTGAGCGGAAATGGTAATTGCATGTTCGCTGCCTGCCTGAATTGTCTTTTGACCATTTTTATCGAAGCCGACGCCGG
Organism: uncultured Clostridia bacterium; assembly: GCA_947170465.1. Classification (GTDB taxonomy): domain Bacteria; phylum Bacillota; class Clostridia; order Oscillospirales; family Acutalibacteraceae; genus Ruminococcoides. Next base: position 33,495 of record CAMVTS010000010.1, on the reverse strand, counting down.
TGTAAGCAGTGAATGTGCTTTCGCCTAATGCCTTCTTGCGGAGTCTGATAGTAAAGTTCTGATCTGTAGCAACATCAACATGCTTTTCGATGGTGAAGCTCTTCTTCACAGCGTCGTTATCGACGGTTACAGTCGGGTCAGCAGCCTTATCGACCGTGAAGGCGATGGTCTTACTGTCGCCGTTAATGGTGGCAGCGGTGTTAACATCCGTAACGCCGGAACCGCTTGCGCTAAAGGTGTAGCTGTCGGTTGTGTCGGTTTCGGTGACACGAATCTGCGTACCCTTGCGGACGCCTTCGAGGGTGAGGGTTTCGCCCTTCTTGATGACGAACTTATTTTCAGACGCGTTGACAATATCGCTGCCCTTCTTGAGTGTGGTTACATACGACCATGTGTTACCATCTGTGGATTTCTCTACGGTAATCTTGAATTCAGTGGCTGTATCGGTGGATACGTCCGTCGTCTTGGTAATGTTGACATTACGCAGCTTGGTGTTGTGAACGGTGATGATGTTGGTGTCTGCAACTGCAGCCACTTTCCCGTTATCATAGGTTGTCGCATCGGAATTCAGCGTAATGCTCTCAAACGCATAGCCGGAGGGCATATTGGCGATAACCTCTGTTACTTTAACCTGTGCGTCGGAAGGAATGGAAACAGTGGCGGTTCCGTCGTTATCTAGCGTAACCACGCCGTTGTTATCAAATCCTGCCGTAGTATTTACGTAAGGCGTCCAAGTATCACTTGTAGCATTAGAAAGCTGGTACTCAACCTTTACCTTGAAGTCGCTGCCGTCGCCGGAATCGGTGACCTTCTTAACGGTGATGGTCTTGTCGTTGATTTTGTTGTTCACCGTGACAGTCGCATCATAATCTTCCATCGTAAAGGTGACATTCTTTTGTCCATCCACATTGTGGCCTGTAGTGCTGGAACCGGTAATCGAATACGTCGCAGAAACAAACGAGAATCCTGTGGTATCTGTCGGCTCGCTGACATTCACTACTGCGTCAACAGGAACATCCAGCAGCTCGATTGTCTGTCCTGCTGTGATTTCCATATCAGTCAAGCTGTTGTTGGCTGCGGCAGTGCCGGCAATGCTGCGCGTCCACGTTATCTCGCCGTTGACGGTCGCGGAAATCTTAAACTTAGCAGTAGAATTGTTGGAATTGGTGAGCGCCTTAGTGATGGTTACTTTATGCGTATTCACCGCATTGGTGATGCCTACGCTCTGACCGGTGGCGGTTACCTGTGTGATAACGCCTGCAGCCTGAGTTGTGCCGTTGGTTGTTCCGCCGGTGTAAGCAGTCCAGTGATGCTTGGTACCTGCATTGGTTTCAACGACCTTGATGTATTTACCATAGTCGATATCCGTCAGGGTAAGCTTGTTGTCGTTGCCTTTCTCAATGGCGAAGCCGTTGTTATAGGCGACCGTATCATTGCCCTTCTTAACGCCGGATGTGACTTCTGTCCAAGAATTCTCGGCGCCGGTATCAGACTGGTAAATCTTGACAGTATAAGTATCAGCTACATTGTCATTGACAGTCTTGACGATATCGAGATTGTACTTGTCGAGCTTATTGGTAACGGTGACAGTTTTGTCAGCGTCAGCCGGCATGGTGAAGGCATCGTCACTGATGTTGTCAAGCACGTAACCGGTTGCGCAAGCAGTTTCCTGAACGGTGACGTACGCGCCGGCAGGAACATTGCTTACTACATAGTTTGTACCCTTCTTGAACTGCGTTTCAGTGTTTTCAGTTTTGCCGACTTCACTGCTCTGTCCGTTCGGTCTGACAGTTACAACAACGGTATGTTTCGCGGTGTTGCTGTCGCCGGAAGAATAAGCCTTCTGTACAATTACGTTGTGTCTCTTGATTTGGTTTGTAAAGGTGATTTCAACATTTTCGGTGCCGATTGTCGCGGAACGTCCAACCTTATTGGAACCATCCATAACATCTTCATCGCCGCCTGTAACATCGCTGAGGGTGTACTTGGAATCAATGTTAATCTCCTTAACCTCGTACTCTTCGCCATCATTTACATTAATGGTTACTTCGCCGTCCATTTTCAGCGTGAATACACCATTCGCAAGCGTTACGCCGGAAGTCGCGTTATAATCCGTGCCAACATTACCGTTGTACGGAACGTACGCGCTTGTATCGGTGTTATATTTCCTGACTGAAATATAGAAGGACGTTGTGGTGTCGTTAATGTCACTGTCTGCAGCAGGCTTGGTCTTTTTAATCTTCAACGTCTTGTTCTTGCTGTTGAAGAAGTTGACCTCCTGATTATCATCGGTTGAAACCGTAAAGTGCGCCGTTTTGTCGGTCAGATTGCTGTCTGCCGTAAGTCCCGTGTAGGTTTCGGTAGTGGAGGTTGCACTCAGGGGTTCGGTCTCTGTCACCTCAAACTGCGTATCTACGGGTACATTCTCAATGGTAATGAATTGACCGTTCGTCAAGGTAAAGTTGCCATTGTTGAAGGTCTGTTCAGCACCGGTACCATTAATCTTGTATTTATAAGTGCAGTTTGTAAATTCTGTACCTGCTGCCGCGCCATCCGCCTTTGTCTTCACGTTGAAGCCGAAAGCGCCGCTATTTTGTGTCTCGGTATAGTTGGTTCTCTTGCTGATCTTGACAGTCTTTGTCTTGACAATGTTGTTGATGGTGACATTCACGTCAGCGGTTCCCATGACGATATTCTGGAAGCCGTACGTCTTGTTCGTAGCGTCAGTGAACGCAGCAGAACCTGTTGCACCCTCAACCTTTGTCTTAGCGGCAGTGGTGTCGTAGGTGTACTTATCCGGTACAACCTCAACAACCTTGAACTTTTCACCCTTGCGCACGTTGGTGAATACATCGTGTGAAGTACCTTTTGTCAGGGTAAATGTTTTCTCGTCAGCCCACGTGCTGTTGCTGCTGTCCCACTTATACGCCTTAAAGGTGAAGGTATCTGTCGTGTTGTCAGTGCCTTCCACTGTCTTGGCAACCGTCAGCTTGTGCAGCTCGGTGTTGTGAACAAGAATCTCCTTGTTAGCAGTATCGCTCGTATTGCCGGTATAGGTACAGCTGTTGCCGGTCGCGGAGACGTCAGTGCCGTCGAGTGTGATTTTCTCAAACTCAAAGCCTGCGGGAATACCGTCATTCGCCTCGGTAACCTTAACAGTCGCGTCAAGCGGTACTGTGAGGGTTACATCATTAGCAGCTCCATGCGTAAAGCTCTTTACGTTATTGGTAAAGCCTGCCGGCATGGTGAATGTGCCCTTAGTCTGCGTTACCTCAACCTTAATCGGGAAGGTTGTTGCTGTACTTCCGGTATCGACACGCTTACCAATCTTGACATCTCTGGTTTTGATGCTGTTGGTAATCGTAACGGTGGGATCAGTGCCGTCAGCTACGGTGAAGGTATACGCCTGACCGTTCTTTGTACCACCGGCGTTTGTGGAAGCAATATCTTCAAATGTGAAGTTTGTGCCGCTGAGTGAATCCTCTTCAACGATAACCTGTGCGCCTACAGGAACCTCCAGAATCTGAATCGCTGTGCCCTGCTGAATATTCAGCGCAAGTCCATCGGTTGTGGATGCGTCACTCTTAGTTTGCTCTGAGCCATTGCCGACTTTATACTTGTAGGTTCCGGTGATATCGTCAGAGCTGCCCTTGGGCTGTACCTTTACATGAATCGGGAACGCATAGTCAGAAGAAGAATTGGTAACAACCTTTTCAATTGTCACGTTCTGCGTCTTCACTGTGTTCGTGATTGTCACGGCAGCCGTTTTCGCAGCTGTATCTGTGGCTTGTTCTACCTGAGTGGTGAATGTTGCTTTTGGAGCATTCTCAGTCTTGGAACTTGTACCTGCCACACTGATTCCGGTGCAGGTATACTTCGCGTTTGGCGCGGTTTCCTCAACCTCAAAGTAGGTTCCGACAGGAACGTTGGTGATTGTCAGCGTTTCGCCTGCCTTAATAGTGGTCGTTGCGTTGTTGGCAACCGTTTCCGGGTTGGATTGACCGCTTCTGGTGAAGGTGACCGATGCGTCCCAATCAGTCTGAGAAGAGCCGTTTGTCTTTTTCTTGATGGTGATGGTGTGATTATCGGTTGAACCCGTCAGACCTATCACGTTTTTGGTAATCGTTACATTTCCGCGCTTAATCTGGTTCTCGAAGGTAACCGTCACGTTGGTTGCGCCAATCTTGACTTGTTTACCATTCGTGATTGCCACTGCGTTATTATCGCCGACCACCTGTACCGAGTTCAGCGTATAGTTTTCGTCAATATTAACTTCCGCAACATTAAATTCATCATTATCATTGACATTCTTAACGATAATGGTCTCACCAATCTTGATGGCAAAACGGTTATTGGTCGCATCCCATCTGTCATTAGGTACGCCTTCAAAGGTAGGCGTGAACTCTGTACCATCCTTCCTTGTCAGACTGATATAGAACAACTTATCGGAGGTATCAACATCGCTGTCACTGGCCGGCTTTACCTTGCTGATGATAAGCGACTTATCCTTCGTGTTCTTGAAGTGAAGCTCTGCATTAGTTGCATTGGGAACGTTGAAGGAATAGGTGCGGGTGGTCGGGTCGGAGCTTGTGTACGTGATGCCGGTAGCTGTTACGGCTGTCGTGGTCGCTTCCTTAGCATCACTTTCTTCTACCGTCAGCGGCGTTCCGACAGGAACGTTTTTGATGACGAAATAGTCACCATCGTCCAACGTAAAGGTGCCAGCGAAATTTGTACCCGAAGATGTTGTGCCTGCGCTGCTGTCATACTTCTGGTAATCGTAGCCGTCCGCGCCTGTGACGGTGAATTCAAAATCAGTTGCAGGATAGTTTGCTTCCTTGCTGATTTTGACGTCACGTCTTACAACCAGGTTTTTCAGCGTAACTTCTACGTCATTATCACCAAATACAATCTCGGAGTAGCCGTTTGCTTCTTCCGTAACAGTTCCGGCGTTTCCGCTTACAGAAGAGCCGCTTGTTGTATAGTTATAATCAGCGTCTACTGTCTCAACTACCTTAATCTTCGTGCCCTTGGTGAACTTCACGGGGTTACCGCTTGCGGTAAGAACCGTGAACTCATGCGCTGCACTTGTACCGCTGACAGTCTGTGTATAGGTAGGATTAGCCGGATAGCTGTTACTTGCAGTATCCCATACGTATACATTGAAGGTGAAGTTCTTCGCGGTCGCGATGTCGGTAACCTTCTTGAGCTTCAGCGTGTGCAGCTGCTTGTTGTTGACCTGTACCGTTACATTGGCTGTGCCCATGGTGAAGCTTGTGCCGTGGTTGCTGCCGGTCAGTTCGTTTCCGGTTGCGCCGCTTACAGTTGTGCTGCCATAGGTGAAGGAAGAATCGATGTCAACTTCCTTGACGGTAACAGCAGTATTCTTCGCAACGTTGGAAATTTTGATGGTTTCGCCGGGCTGAATCGCAATCTTATGATCATTACCGACAGTCTGCTCAGTGCCATAGTCGCCGCCACTTGACTTCTTTTGATAGTTAGCGGCAAAAACAGAACCAAGCTGAGCTGTTACATAGAAAGTACCGGTGCCATGGTCAGTGCTCTTTGTGATTTCGATGTCACGCACGATAGGCTTGTTGGTGATGGTTACTGCCGCAACACTATTTGCTGTGGTGAAAGTTACTTTTCTGCCGTCAGTTGTCGGAGTTGAAGCTGTATTTGCCGCACTAATGCTCACAAACTCAAAGTTGCCGGTTTGTGCATCAGTTTCCTCAACCTCTACCGTATAGCCAATCGGAACGTCCTTGATGGTGAGCGTCTCATTGCCTCTGATAGTCGCGGTAGTGAGCGCTGTGCCTTCGTTGATTGTCTTGGCCGCCGTACCGGTCACACTGCTCGTCATCGTAAAGGTCTGGTTTGCAGGATCGTTCGCAACCTTTGTAACCTTGATGGTGATCGGGAACGCAGTTTCAGTATCGCTGGAGCCGGTGATTTCCTTCTTAATGGTAACGTCGTGCTTCTTGATAGTGTTGTTATAAACTACCTCAGCGTTATCATCCGTGATAGTAAACGCCGTGTTGTTTGCAGTCACCTTACCGGTTACCGAACCGATATTGTATCTGCTGTGTGCGTTTTCGTTTACCTGGAAGGTATCATTGGTCTTGACGCCGTAGATGACAACATATTCGTCCTTCTTCAGCGTGATGTTGCCGCTTGCGTCGAAGGAACGTGTCTGTTCAACATTGGAGCCGTTGAATACCTTGTAGTTTGTTCCTGCTGTACCGCTGTAATTATCAGAATTCTTCTTCACATTGAAGGTGAACTCGTCAGCGGTGTTGTTCCAGTCGGTCGTCTTTTTGATGGTGACGGTCTTGTCTTTGGTGTTGGCAAATGTCACCGTCGGGTTTGTGCCGTTGGGAACAGTCAGAGTTGCAACACCTGCGTCAGTAAATGTAGCGCCGGAGCTTGCACTCTTGTTGAAGCTGTAACCATTGTCGGGCGTAGCCTCGGTTACGGTAACCGTAGCATCAACAGGAACTTTGTAGATAACAATGGAACCGTCCTTTTTGAGCGTAAATGTGCCGGTGTTCGCAAAGAAAGTGGTGCCTTCGGTGTCGGTGATTACGCCACTCGGGGTGTACTTGTAGGTGTTGATGGCATCATTACTTGTCTCACCGGAGCGCTTAATGCTGACGGTGAAGTTGAAGTCCTGATTCTCATCCTTGAAATCGGTTATTTTTGTAATCTTGACGTTCTGCGTCTTGATTTTGTTGTTGATGGTCAGCGCCTGGTCAGCGGTCATCTGAACAATCGCGCCGTCAGCTGCTGAAGAAACAGTATTTTTAATCGTTGTACCGGTAGCGGGAGTGTAATTCTGCCACTCGTGCTTCTCACCGGCGTTAGTCTCCACAACCTTTACATAAGAATTAATGGCTAAATTCTTAACGGTCAAGGTCTGATCCTTGGTCAATGAAATCTCATGTGTAGAAGTGTCGTATCGATTGAATGCCTCTGCATCGGTCAAGTCGGAAATCGTAAACTGACCTGCCGCGTCAAAGACCATATCGTTATACGTTCCGTTCTGCGCATCAGACGTCTGCACCTTGACCTTGAAGGTGTCGGACACTTTGCTGTCTGTGTTCTTCGTGACTGCAAGGTCGAAGCGCTGCAGCTTGTTGGTGATGTTGACATTTGTCGCATCTGAAACGTCAGCAGTCAAGAAGCTCACTTGGTTGGTAACACTATCCGTATCCAAAGTGCCGGAAATAAAATTCGTTACAGTAAATTTATCAAGGGTGTAGTTACCATTGGGAGACGTCTCCAGAATGGAAATATAAGAACCAACGGGAACGCCGGAGAACTTAATCCATTCGTCCTGGTGAATTTTAATTGTGCCGCCGCTTGTGAAGCTCTGTGCAGCTGACCAATCAGCATCGCCATGACGCTTATACTGATAAGTCAGACCCGTATAGGGATCGCCGGTTGCGCTCTGCTTCAGCACAACAGTCAGCGTATGCTCCGTATTACGGTCAGTCGCATCGGAAATCGTTTTCGCAATGATCAAGTCGTTGCGTTTAACGATATTCGATACAACGAAAGTCGTGTTGTCCGTCATCGGAACGCTTCTGGCTGTCAGTTCATCCGTCAGGTTTTGGCTGTCATCTCTGACCTGAATGTATTGTGGATTGGAAGCAGTAGAGGTCGGATATGCATGAATGCTTTGTTTTGTGAATCTTGCGCCGTTAATCGGGGAGTAAGTTCCCTGACTGGTTTCGTTCACAATAAAGTAGGTACCCTTGGGCACATTGGTAAAGGTGATTGTGCCGTCTTTTTTCAGATTATAAGTACCGTCGTTATTGTTTGTACTGCCGGTGGAAACAGTACCGCTGATGTTAGCCACGGGATTATTATTCTGGGAGTTACGCTGTCTGGATTTAACGTCGATAACGAACTCTGAACCGTCGTCAACAGGGAAGTCAGTTTTCTTGTTGATGACAACGTCGACTCTGCGCGCCTTGTTCGTGACGACAACCGCGACTGGCTGGCTGCCTACGGTGAATTTCGCGCCGTCAGTGCTGTCGTCGATAGCGTCGGGAGATTGCATGGTTGCGCCGGTTACAGTTGTATTAACGTACTCATAGTAATCATTAATATGGTCGACTTCGACAACATTCACTACCGCGCCGCGAGCGATATTGCTCAGCGTTATGGTTTGGTCTCTTTTAAGCTCGTAAACTCCGCCGACAGGGCTGTAGTCAGCATTATCAAGCTTAACGCTTGATGTGTAAGCTTGTCCGTCAACCGTAATCTTGAACTTGAAGGCAGTGGCAGGATCATCAACATCTGTATCTCCTGCAACCAGTTCCTTTTTGATGGTAACGGTCTGCTTCTTGTAGTTGGTAAACTCGAGGGCATGCGTTGTGCCGTCGGTTACCGTGAAGGTTGCGCGATTATTATTGATTGTACCTGTGCCGGTAGTAAAGCTGACGCTATTAAGGTCATATCCGGCGCCGGAGTTGGACTCATAAACTTCGATGGAAGCGCCGACAGGAATGTTGAGCACTGTCATCGTGGTACCACTGACGCTGCCGGTCATAGTCGCAACGCCGCCACTGAAATTCTGGGCAGTACCGTTGCCAATCTGATACTGATAGGTGTCAGGGATCGCGCTGCCGTTAAGATTCACCATGAAGGTGAAAGTGCCGGCAGGATCAGATGCAACGTCAATCTTCTTGGTAATGGTGAAGTTCTGGCGCTTGATGTTGTTGGTGATTCCCACAACAGGATTCTGTGCGAGCGTAGAAGTAAACGCGATTCCGTTGCCGGTGTATGAAGTATCCTCGGTTCCGCCGGAAGTCAGCGCATAAACCGGAGCCTGATACTTCGTGCCGGGCTTTGGAATTTCCGTTACGCGAACCTTGTTCATCGCGGCAACGCCTTTCAAAGTAACGACAAGCGGCGTACCTGCTGATACTGTACCAATGCCTGATGAATCGGTAGCGTTTTCTTCATCGTCATAGGCAACCCAATCGCTGCCGTCAAAGTATTCTACCTTAACATCAAATGAATCTTCTCCGTCCGCCGCAACATCAACCGTCTTGTTGATGGTGAGGGTTTTTTCGGGAATAGAAAGCTTGGAGTAGAACGGAAGCAGGGTATAAGCCTGTTCGTTGTTCGCAAACAACGCAGAAACCGGAACGGTAACGGTTACTTTGGTTCCGGAAGAATCAAAGTTTGCCGTATAATAGCTGGTGCTGGCTGCGAGCTTTTTCATTGTGCCGGTGATATTCTCGTAGAACTCATCAAACTTATAGCCGGAGTTGGGCACCGTTTCAAGAACGATTTCAAGTTTGTTCGTGGAGCTCGCCTTGATATACAGCGGATCCACAGTAATCATTCCGCTTGTTTTAGGATAGGTAGCAACCGTTCCGTCGTCTGCGTCCTTGACGGTAACGGTCGTGTAGGTATTACCGCTTCCAATAGGAGAATTATAGAGGGTGTGGTTGGTAGACAAATAACACTTGTGGTTATTGACGATAGCGGTCGTATCCTTGGTACCGATAGCGAAATCTACCTGCTTAGCGGTAAGGCTGTCTGTGACATTGCCGCCAAAAGTTGTGCCGTCCGAGTACTTGACGTCTGTACCGACATAGCTGTACGCGGAGGTAGTGTCATCCAGCACCTCGATAATCCGAACGTTCGCGTTTTCGGGCACCTTGGGAATAATGATGGTATCTCCGTTCTTAACGGCGATGGAACCATCTGCGGCCAAGGCGGTGTCAACGCCGTTGAGAGTACAGGTCAGGGGATATGGTGTGTAGTCGTAGTCACCGAACTTGAACAGTACCTTCAGGTTGAAGGTTGTCGTCGTGTCGGTGGGGTCGTTGGTTTCCTTCTTGATGGTCAAATCGTGCGAATTCATCTGGTTGATGAAGCGCGCACGGATGTTCAGGTTTTCCATTCCCGTGATGGGATTGGTTTCCGAGAATTTGAAGGCGTAGCTGCCTTCGTCTACCTTCTGAACCTGACCGGCGGCAGAAGGAGTAGTATTGACTGCCGTAAACAGCTGTTTGTTGTGACCGTCGTCGTAAACCTCGATTGACGGGGTATATTTGTATTTATTCGACACCGGGAAGCTCTCTGTCAGGTTAAAGATCGCATTCTTCGTAAGATTATTAACGAAGGTAGCCAAATCATCATTCTGAATGGTGTATTTACCATTTGCAACCGTATTGGACGAGGTTTTTGTACCTGTCGCCTGGTGGTCGTCCTTCTCGGTGAGCGTATAATTCAGCGCGCCAATGAGAGAGCCGCCAACTTTGTGAGTAATCTCGAAGTCCTCGTTCTGATAAGTTTCCTCGAACTGGGTGATTGCTCTGCCGCCGTCCAGCGTCATGTTCTGTGACTGGGTGTTGCTGTTGATGGTATAGAAACCGCCGTTGATGTTCGCCGTTCTGACCTTCTTCTCCGCAGTGAACTGATTGGGGATAGGATGGAAGGAGAAGCCGAACTTCAGGTTGGAGTCGTACATACCGCGTTCCAGATAGTAAATCGTCATGGTATGCGGCTGGTTCGGGTTGGAGTTGTCAAACCAACTGGCGAAGGATTCGTTTCTGTTGTTGGCTTCATCATCAGCTTTTTGCTGACCGGTAGTTACCGATACGGTTTCGTTTTTGAAGTTGATGGAGCCCTGCGCTCTGGTGTGAGCGCCGCCCAGGTCGAGCACCAGCTTGTTATCAATGAATACCCAGAGGTCGTCGTCTCCGGAGAATTCAAAGACCTGCGGAGTGCCGTCAGAAAATTCACCGCCTGCTTCCAGCGTGAACGGAATCTCCAGCTTTGCACCGAAGCCGAGGTCATGAGCGCGGTGGGAAAGGTATTGAGCAGCGGGTGCCTGCCAGCTACCGTTTATTGCTTGTCCACTGTAACCAGATGTCTTAAACATAATGTTTTGGTTATTCCCGGTAGGAACAGACACATCTGATATGTAATTATATACATTGTTGCCATCGCCCCAATTGCCAGACGGTTGATTATTATTACTGTTCTTAGTAAAAGCAACTTTACTTGCCCAATCAGGGTTAAGACATCTATAAAGATTACCACTTACATGCTCCATTTGAACATATGAGTAAGAATCAGTTGAATTGTTTCTGAAACAAGCCCACCAAGAAGATCCACCCGTGGTATTCGAAACATCCAGATAAATATAGTCGGTCGACCACAAATCCGAAGTATTATTCTGAATATTGCCGTAATCAAACGGGAAGAAGCCCTTTGAAGTACCGCTCGGGGTAGAAGAAGCTACCGTTTTGTTGGCAGAAGCCGCGTAATAATCCAAAACGGCTGTCTTATTCGTTTTGTCGATGGTGGTAAAATAAGCGTTGTCCGTGCCGTTCGTGCTGTCAAATTCATAGTAAGTGTGATCGGACTTCGTCGTCTTTCTGACAGGGAACGCCGGGGAGCGAAGGATGCTGGCGAGGGCTTTGTTCTGATTATTGAGGCCGGAAAGGAAGTCCTCGTCAAAAATCGCCATGGGCGCGCCGTTCTCGTTAGTCGCACCATTCTTGTAATAATGAATGGTAGAGCCGGCAAGCGTCTGACCGGAGAGATCGGTAATCGCCTTCGAGGCAGGACTTAAACCGATAGAGTTGTTGACGTCCTGATTCCAGCCGGTATAGGCTTTTATCACAGCACTACTGCTGTTACCGTCTGTATCAATACTAAGCGTGGTGCCATTTCCACTGGTTACATTCAGGTTACCGAAGTAAAGCGGACGCCAAACGTTGTTTTTGCTTGCGGAAGAATAATCCGAAATAGCGCTGTTCAGCTTGGTGAACGGGTTCCAGGTAAACTTGGAACCGTTATGCCGGCTGTATTCCTTAGCGCCGATGCCATTAATCCAGTCAGTGCTGATTTCACCGTCCGTATAGTAATCATAGAAGGTGGCGGAGATACCGGTGAACAAGTTGGTGGTGTCGTTCAGCGTTGTACCCTTGGAGACGGTGTAGACGTTGCTTCTCTCGTTATACTTGCCCCAAGTACCGCCATTAGCAATGGTAGGCGCTTGCGCATTAAACGGAGCGGTATACATCGGCGGATTAAAAGTGCTTGTATCGGGAATCGTCAGGGTTCCGGTGTTGTAGCCGTTGTCGCCGATGAAGGTAATTTCAGTAAGATCGCCCGGCACCTCAATTGACCAGATGTTCGAGTTGGAAAGCTTGGTCATGGTGCTGGTGACGGTTTCGCCGTTATAGGTGTACTTGGCGGTCACCATGGCGTACTTGGTGTTGTTGTTGTTGAAGTAAACCGTTCTCTTACCAACGCCTACCATCGTAACGGTTACTTTTGTGTCGGCGTTCGGCATCGTAACAGTTCGCGTATTACCGCTGCCGGTAACCGTGCCGCCATTGGTGGCGTTAATCGATTGAATCTTATAACCGACATCGGGCGTGACGGTGACGGTTATCGTTTCACCTTGCGGAACGCTGGCGAATTCGCCGCCCTCCTGAATGGTGGTGCTGTTGTAGGACGCCTTGACCACCGCATTTTCTGTCGCCGCCAGCTCGAATTTATGCGGCGTCTTATTCGTCAGCGTCATGCTTACCGCATTGTCAGAAGAATTATACGTGACGGTTACATCATAAATGCCTGCTGAAGAAACAGTCTGCGACTTATTATCGGTCGGATACGTGATATCCCAGCTGTGATTCAAGGCTACCTTGTATTGTATGGTGCCTGCGGGAAGGGAAACGTTCGTCCATGTCTTTGACCACGTAGTACCGCTGTTTGTCATGTCATTGGCGGTTGCGGTCGGCGCCCATGCGGTGCCGAACAGCGCGGTACTGTCACCAACTGCCGTCACGGAACTAACGGTAACAGACGGGAACTCAACTTTGAACGTCATTGAGCCGGAGTCGTCACTCACATAGGTGAATTTATACGTACCGGCGGCTCCCGTTTCCAAAATCATCGAACCGTTATTGTTGTTGTTTGCGGTGTATTGTGTCGTGCCGCTAATTTTTACGCCATCATTAGCGCACTGCTGACCGCTGGATTTGTATACATCAAAACGATAGGAAGTATTCGCCGGCAAAGAAACTTCATAGGTGAAATCATGCTGTTGCCAGTTATCCCATGAGCCTTTAATAAAACCATTTGCTCCCACCGCTTCATCTGCGCTTACCTTCGCCGCGTCGGTGGCGATGATGCCGACCGTCATGCAGGACATAATCATGCACAGCGTGAGCAGGATGGAGATTGCCGAGCGTGAGTATCGCTTGACTTTTTGTCTCATATATGTTTCCTCCTTTTCTTATATATATAAGATGTTTTATATACTATTTATATGAACAAACGCTGGCGTGACGCTTGACCCAATCCGCGCGGATGACGGTTTGCCAAAATTCTTCCGTCGTTCACGCGTTGAACCGCTCCTGTCGCGGCAACGTCACGTTATCGTTCGATTGTCTTTTACGAAATCCCTATGATATGATTTCAGTCGGCAGGCTGAACGCCTTGCCGTTTGCCGCTCTGCGCGGTCACTACTCGCGCTGACTGTACCGCCGCGGCTTTCCCCTTATTCTTTCAGCAGGTTCGTCTCTCAGCCTGATTACCGCAGGGAGGTTGTTGTCATATTGGATTGTATGTTTATTTTTCATGGTTTCACCCCCATTTACAACGGGATTTTGTTGTATCCGCGGTATTTGCAAGCAAATTCAGCATATAAATATACAAATTAATTATAACACAAGCTTAACACAATTACAACTTATTTTTTCAAAGAAATCGTTAAAAGTTCGTCAGTTGACCTGTATTTTCTGTAGGCATTTTTCGAATTTTGAATAATTTTTGCGTGAAATCATGCTTTTTCCGGAAATTGGCAGAAGCCTTTTGATGAAAAAACTGCTCACGGTATGGTGAGCAGTTCTCCGTATGGCTAGTTCGTTGTCAGGTGAATGAGGTGTGCTACGGACGGAATGGTCTTTTTCTGTCCGGCTGTCGTGGCGCTCAGAAGCGCGCCGGTGGCGATAAAGAGAATATTCCGGAGCGTTCCGCTCTCCATACCGCGCAGGATTTTGGAACACAAGACTGACGCGCAGCAGCCGCAGCCGGAGCCGCCGGCATGAACGTCCTGCCGCTCACGGTCATATATCATCAAGCCGCAGTCGTTGTGCACCTGCCGCAAGTCCACGCCCTCCTGCCGCGCGATATCATAGAGGTTCCGGCTCCCGACCAGTCCCAAATCGCCCGTCAGTATCAGGTCGTAATCCGAAGGTACCGTCTGCGTGTCCCGAAGGAACGACAAGATGGTATCCGCCGCCGCAGGCGCCATGGCGGCGCCCATATTGTTGGCGTCCGTCACGCCGAGGTCGACGATTTTACCGGGCGTTGCCGCTGCAACGCGGATTTTGCTCTCTCCCCTTCCGAGGACACAGCAGCCGGAGCCGGTGACTGTCCACTGGGCGGTCGGTGTGCGCACCTCGCCGTATTCCAGCGGAAAGCGGTACTGCCGCTGTGCGGCGCAGAAATGGGACGAGGTGACACCTGCCGCCAGATTCGCCGCGCCGCTTTCCACAAATACCGCCGCCATCAGCAGGCTTTGCGCCATGGTGGAGCATGCGCCGTACTGTCCGAGAAACGGAATGTGAAAATCCTTCAGCCCAAAGCAGGAGGCGGTACACTGGTTGAGCAAATCCCCGGCAAAGACGGCGTTCAGCTCGTTGGCGTGACGACCGCATTTTTCCAGCGCCAGCCGGAGCGCTTCGGCTTGCAGGCTGCTCTCCGCCTCCTCAAAGGTCTCCTTACCGTTGTACTCGTCATAAATAATTCTGTCAAAGAAATTTGAAAGCAAGCCCTCGCTCTCCTTCTTGCCGGCAACGGACGCATAGCCCAGAATCGCCGGACGGTTCTCAAAGCCGATGGTACGGCTTCCGATTCGATTTATCATGTTATCTCCTCCGCAAATAGTGTGCCGAAAACGCGGAAGAATATGAACGATTGACAAAGACGGCGGTTTTTTTTATAATAATTCAGGGTGATCATATGGGCAGAGAACTGAGCGCTTCGCAGCTGATTGAGCGGAGCATTACCAAAAAATACCGCAAGCAAATCTGGAATCCGTTTATCGGTGCGGTCAAACGCTATGAGCTGATTCAGAAAGGCGACAAAATCGCCGTGTGCATCTCCGGCGGCAAGGATTCCATGCTGCTGGCAAAGCTCATGCAGCTCTTGCAGCGCATCAGCGAGGTCCCGTTTGAGCTGGTGTTTCTGGTGATGGATCCCGGCTACCGGGACGATAACCGGCGGCAGATTGAGGCGAACGCCGCGCTGATGGACATTCCGGTGACGATTTTTGAGACGGATATTTTCTCCGTGACCGAGAAGGTCGACCGCTATCCGTGCTATCTCTGCGCCAAAATGCGGCGAGGTCATCTCTACAGCCGGGCGCAGAAGCTCGGCTGCAACAAAATCGCGCTCGGTCACCACTTTTCGGACGTGATTGAGACCACCGTGATGGCGATGTTCTACGGCTCGCAATTGCAAGGCATGATTCCGAAGCTGCACAGCACCAATTATGAGGGCATGGAGCTGATTCGTCCGCTCTACTGTATTCATGAGGACGATATTATCGCGTGGACGCGGTACAACGATTTGCATTTTATCCGTTGCGCCTGCCGGTTTACGGACGCAAATTACCGCGGCGAAGACGGCGGCACCAAACGCAGTGAAATCAAGGCGCTGCTCAAAGAGCTAAAAAAAACCAATCCGAATATCGAAAAGAGCATTTTCAACAGCCTGCACCGGGTTCACCTCGACACCTTTCCGGGCTTCAAGACAAAGGGTGAATATGTCAATTTTCTGGACAGGTATGATGAATTATAAAAAACGCCGCGGCAAAATGCCGCGGCGTTCGTATTTGCTGAAATTATTCTTCGGTTTCGGGGTCGAGCTCCTCGAAGGTTTCCTCGGTGACTTCCGTTTCTTCCCCAGCAGGCTCCTCGCCGTCCTCGCAGACAACGGCTTCGGCAAGCTCGGGCGCGTCGTTTTGCTCAAACTCGATAATCTCGTCGCTCTCGTCAATGCCGTAGAGCTGCATGGCGATGATGTCGATAGCCTCCTCACCCTCGGGAATCGGCAGACCGACAAAGAAGTGCATCTGGTTTTTGTAGATGTAAACCTCGATGTCAAGCTCCTTTTCCTCGGCGATGTCGCAGAGCTTCTGCGCGTCGGCACAGAAAATCTCGCGCGTTCCGGCAAAGACGGTAATCGGGCAAAGTCCGGTCAAATCACCGTAAATCGGGCTGACCATCGGATGGGTAAGCGCTAAGTCGCCGGCGTACTTCTCACCCTTGAAGGCGAGCTTTTCGGCATTGAGAATCGGGTCGTTGGGCTGGATTTCCGCGATAGCCGGATTGCTGTTGGTGACATCGAGCCACGGAGAAATCAGGAACGCCTGCTTGGGCATGGGATAAGCCAGGTAGCGGAGCTTCTGAAGCATAGCAAGCGCCAGACCGCCGCCGGCAGCGTCGCCGATAAAGACGATATTCTCGGCAGGGATTTCCTTTTCGTTAATCAGATACAGATAGCGGTCGAGCACCATCTGCTGAATGTCAATTGCGGTATGCGCCGGCGCCTTGGGATAGACCGGCAGAATCAGCTGCGCGCCGAGACGGTTGGCAAGGCGCTTGATGAAGGCGTAGTGATAGCGCGAGGGGTTGTACCAATAATTGGAGCCGTGGAGATAGAAAATCACCATCTCGGAGGTCTTTTCCTTGGGCTCGAGCACGAAGGTATCGGTGAACTCGTCAAGCTCGGTCAGACCGATGCGGCTTCTGACAATCTGAGGCAGGACAAAAGGCTGCGCGCTCTTTTCCATGCTCTCCTCAAAGCTGGGCTCTCTCTTGACGGAGACGGGCAGGGTGCGCGTGATGTCCTCAAGCACCAGGCTGCGGACGCTTCTCTCCTGCTTTTTTGCCTGTACAGTCTTGGCAACCGCCACGCCGGCAGCAGCTGCGGCAACGGCTGCGGCAGCGCCGATAGCGATTTTCCTGGAAGTTTTCATTCTGAAAGCCTTTCCCGCGGCGTAGGAAATGGCAGAGGTGATTAATTTCAAATTCATGTTGGATTTCCTCCTTGGTCAATGATTGATATAGTCCGATTATCTTATTATACAGTAAGTATGACAAAAATGTCAATAGTCACATGATAGTTTCTGTCGAAATTAACGCACGGATTTCCTCCTCGGCTTCTCTGACCTCCTCATAGAACGCGCGCGACGACACGCGCAACGCGCCATTGCCGAGGATAATCAGCTGTTCCATGCCGTCAGAGGTAACGACGCGGACGCGGTGATTTCGGGCAAGCTGCTGCGAGGTTTTTTCAATATAGGTATCGGCAGTTTCGGCTTCCTTGGTGTAGACGATGCTGATGCCGTTGACCTGCTCCACCTCGCGGTGGCTGCCCCTGACCTTGTAAGCGTCAAAGACCAGAATCATTTCGCATTTGCGGTACCCCTGGTAGTTGCAGAGGATATTAATCAGCGCTTCCCTTGCGGCGGCAATGTCGTCAGCCGCCAGCAGACGGAGGTTTTCCCAGGCAAAAATAACGTTGTAGCCGTCCACCAGCACGTATTCCGCGCCGTCATAGCGCGGCGTTTTTTTGCCCTTGTAACGGGCGCCGGGATTGGCGGCAAAGCGGCGCTTTTCGGGAGCGGAGCGCTTTTTGACGGCGCCGTAGGTCTGCTCAAAAATGCGCATGAGCTCCTTGTCGGCGGCGAATATGTCGTTTTGGGTGCGCGCCTGACGGAACACGCGCTCGCGCGTGCTTTCGGAGGGCTTGCCGGACTTGTCAAAGTAACCGGGCAGGTGCATGTGCTTCGGCACCTCGTCCCAGCGGACGGTATGACCGGCGCCGTGGGAGCAAAAGACGGAATCCGCCGGATTGTCAATATCCGCGTCCGCGTCATAGCCGAAGGCGGCGATGACCTCCTCCGGATTATGACAAACGTCGTAGCCCTTAAGTGCGCAGACCAGTCTGCCGCTGCCGTGGGTATAGCGCACAACCTCGCGCGCGTAGCCGCGCATGGTCGCGACCGGCGCGGTGCCGGTAATCACGGTTGTCTCCTCCCCCATTTCGGGCGGATTGAAGCTGCCGCAGAGCCGCTGGATATCCGCCATTGCCCTGCCGACGTTATCGTGCGGCACTTCCAGCGTGAATTCGTAAACCGGCTCCAGCAGGACGGATTTCGCGCCGCGCAAGCCCTGACGGACGGCGCGGTAAGTCGCCTGGCGGAAGTCGCCGCCCTCGGTGTGCTTGGCGTTGGCTTTTCCGGCGACGAGAATAATCTCCATATCGGTAATTGGCGAACCGGTCAGCACACCGACGTGTGTTTTCTCAAATAAATGCGTGAGTACCAGGCGCTGCCAGTTCTTGTCGAGCGCATCCTCGCGGCAATCGCTCCGGATAGCCAGACCGCTGTCACGCGCGGCGGGACGGAGCAGCAGATGCACCTCGGCGTAATGACGCAGTGGTTCAAAATGCCCGACGCCCTCGACAGGTGCCTGAATCGTTTCCTTATATATAATATTGCCCTCGCCAAAGCTGACGGAAAAGCCGAAGCGTTCGGCGACAACCGCCTGCAGGATTTCCAGCTGGATATTGCCCATCAGGCGCAGCTGAATCTCGCCCAGACGGGCGTTCCACATGACGTTGAGCTGCGGATCCTCGCTTTCTAAAATTCGGAATTTGGCAAGCGCCGTGTGCGCGTCAATGTCGTCCGGCAAAATCACGCGGTAGGTCAGAACAGGCTCCAGCACCGGCATGGCGCTGTCACTTTCCGCGCCCAGACCGTCGCCGCACCGCGTGAAGGTCACGCCGGTGACGGCGCAGACGGTGCTTGCGTCGGCTTCATCGACCGCCGTGAATTTTTCGCCGGAATACAGACGCAGCTGACTGACCTTTTCGGCGTTTTTATTCTTCTCTCCGGGCAGCACCTCACGCACGCGGAGTCTGCCGCCGGTGATTTTGAGGAAGGTAAGGCGGTTGCCCTGGCTGTCCTCGGAAATCTTGAATACGCGCGCGGCGAAATCCTCACCATACGCCGGCATGTCGGTATAACGGCACAGCGCGTCAAGAAATTCATCGACGCCGTCAAGCCTTAGTGCCGAACCGAAGAAGCACGGAAAGAGCCGCCGTTTTTTGACCGCTTCGGTGATATCCGCGTCGGTCAGCGCGTCGTTTTCGTATTTTGCCAGTAAGCTCTCGTCGCAGAGAGCGATATTCTCCGTCCGTTCGTCCTGAGACGCGCCGAAATCCACGCAGCCCTCGCTCAGACGGGTGCGCAGCTGGGACATCACAAAGTCATAGCGCGCGCCGTCCAAATCCATTTTATTGATGAAGATGAAGCACGGCACACCGTAACGCCGCAGGAGCTTCCAGAGGGTGACGGTGTGGCTCTGGATACCGTCGGTGCCGCTGATGACGAGAATCGCGTAGTCGAGCACCTGCAAGGTGCGCTCCGTCTCGGCGGAAAAATCAACGTGTCCCGGCGTGTCAAGCAAGGTAAAGCGCACATCACGGTAGTCGAGAACCGCCTGTTTTGAAAAAATCGTAATGCCGCGGTCTCGTTCAAGGGCGTTGTTGTCGAGAAAGGAGTCGCGGTGGTCAACCCTGCCGAGCTGACGGAGGTTGCCGGAGCGGTACATCAGCGCCTCGGACAAGGTTGTTTTGCCGGAGTCGACATGCGCGAGAATGCCGACGGCGATTTTTTTCATGCCATCACTTCCTGTTATCGTTCTGGTTCTATCATATCACATTTCTTCAAAAAATAAAAGAGCCGACTCGTCGGAGCCAGCCCTTACTGTGTTTATTCTTCAATCAGCTCCAAATCCTTGTCGCTGACTGCTTTGAGTTCCTTTTTGTTGAGCGCGTCGTAAATCAGCGGAATGACGTAGAGCGTCATCAGGGTCGCGTAGAGCAGACCGCCGATACAGACAATTGCCAACGGCTGCATCATCTCAGCGCCGGTGCCGATGCCGAGCGCCATGACGGACAGACCGAGAACGGTGGTGAGCGCCGTGATAAAAATCGGGCGCATACGGGTTTTGCCGGCTTCGACAATCGCTTCAAGCCGTTCCCTGCCGTCAAGCCGGAGGACGTTGATGTAGTCCACCAGTACGATACCGTTGTTGACGATGATACCGCAGAGCATGACGAAGCCTATCATGGAAACCACGCTCACGTCAAAGCCGGTGAGCAGCAGTCCCAGAAAGCCGCCGGTGAAGGCAAGCGGAATCGTGAACATGATGATGAACGGCGATTTCAGGCTCTGGAACTGGGCGACCATAATCAGGTAAATCATAATCACGCCGAGCAGCAGCATAAGTCCGAGCTGCTGAATCGCTTCCATGGTCATCTTGTCAGTGCCCTCATAGGCAAGGGTGCAGCCTGTGGGCAATTCATATTTGTCAAGCAGCGCCCTCGCGTCATTGGTCGCGCCGGTGAGAGAATAACCCTCGGCGACGGTGCCCTTGATAATCAGGTTGCGCTTCTGGTCGGTATGGCGGATGATATCCATGGTTTCGGACTGCGAAATATCCGCCACCGAGGAAAGCGAGGTCTTGTGGGACTTGCCCTCCTTGTCCTGATAGGTCAGGCTGATATCGCCGACGTTTTTGGCACTGGTTTTCTGCTTGTCGTCCTTGACAATCACCACGTCGAGGTTTTTTCCGTCCTCCAGACGAAGGGTGGCGGAGGATTTTTCCTCGGCAACCGCGGCGGCAACCTGCTGGAATACCTGCGCGACGGTCAGTCCCTTTTCAGCCGCCTTGAGCTTGTCGACAGTGACCTTGATTTCGGGAGAAGTCGCTCCCATGCCGCTGTCGGCGGATTCAATGCTGTCGAGCGTTTCAAGCTCCGCCGCAATATCCTTGGCGGTTGTTTGCAGGGTTTCCAAATCCTCGCCCAGCAGCTTGACCTGTACAGTGCCGTCGCCGAGCAGGGTGGACATGGAGCTGGTGGAGCCGGCGCCGACCGCTACCTCGCCGGGTACGTTCTGCAAGTCCTCCTCGAGCTTTTTGGAAAGCGCGGCTCCCTGCTTGACGGCGCTTTCCCTGAGCACGCCGTAGGCCATCAGCCGTCCGGCGTCGCCGCTCGCGCCGCCCATAGACATGCCCATCAGGCTCATGGAGCTGCCGACGGTCACGCCGACAGTTTCAAATTCTTCATACTGCGACATCGCCTCACGCACCTGTTCAGCCGCCGCGACGGTCTCCTCAAAGGTGGCGTTGTCGTCCAGCGTCACTGTCACCTGCACCTCGGTGCTGCTCATGGCAGGCATAAAGCTGAAGCCGCGCAGCAGCGCGCCGAAGCCGCTGCCAATCAGCAGCGCGATAACGACAAGCATGGAGACGACCTTGTGGCGAATCACAAAGCGCACGCTCTTGTCATAGAAGCGCATGATTTTGCCGTCGCCGGACGTTTTGGGATTGCGGATTTTGCGCAGCATGCGCTGGCTCATTGCCGGCACGAGCGTGAGCGCCACCAGCAGACTCGCGAGCAGCGAATAGGCAATCGTGAGCGCCATATCCACAAAGAGCTGGCGCGTGATGCCCTCGACAAAGACAATCGGGAAGAATACGCAAATCGTCGTCAGGGTGGAAGCCGCAATCGCGCCGGCTACCTGCTTGGCGCCGTTGACGGCTGCCGAAACAGCGGAATTGCCCAACGCGCGCAGGCGGTAGATATTCTCGATGACGACAACGGAGTTGTCCACCAGCATACCGACGCCGATGGCAAGTCCGGAAAGTGAAATCATGTTCAGCGTGACGCCGCTGAAATACATCAGCACAATGGCGAAAACAACGCTGACCGGAATCGAGCAGGCGACAATCAGCGTAGGCTTGATATCGCGCAGGAAGATAAACAGAATGATAATCGCCAGCGCCGCACCCATCAGGAGGTTTTGCAGGACGCTGTTGATGATGACGGCGATGTAGTCGCCCTGGCTGTAGAGATTGGTGAAGGAAAGTCCCTCGTACTCCTTCTCCAAGCTGCGAAAGGCGGCGTTGATATTGTCACAGACGGTGGAGGTGGCGATGTTGCTCTGCTTGGAAAAGCTGAGAATCACGCCGTCCTCGCCGTTGATTTTGGCGTAAATATCGTCCGCGTTGTCGGAGACAAAGACATCGGCGACGTCGCTGAGCCTGACCACGCCGATACCGTCGATTTTGGAATCAAAGAGCGCCAGCGAGGAGAGCTCCTTTTCGTCGCGGATGGTATCGCCGACGCGCACCATAAAGCGGTTGTTATTGTCGTCGGTGACGTAGCCTGCCGGCATGGAAAAGCTCTGCGCCATGAGGATGCCGGAAATGCTGTCGAGCGTGACCGCTCCGGACATATCCGCCGCGTCCTTGGCGGTTTTTTTCTGCTCGTCAATCTGCTTTTGGGAGTTGTCCAGCTCCTTCTGCGCCGCGTCAAGCTGTGCAGCCGCCGCGGTGACCTCGGTCTGCTTGGCGGTCAGCGCCGCCACTGCCGAGGACATCTGGAAATCGGCGTTTGACTGCTGCTGGCTGATGGTCGAAAGCGCCTGGCTGACGGTCAGCGTCTGGTCGTCTAGACCGGTGAGCGCCGCGTCAATCTGCGCGATACCGGCGTTGAGCTGCGCAAGCTGGTCGCTCATGCTTTTGAGCGTGTCGTCAAGCGAGGTTGTCTCGACGCCCAGATTTTTCATCCGGGCGTTAAGCTCCTGAAGGGCTTGCTGCGCCTGCTCCTGCGCGGCGTTTGCCGCCGCGATTGCCGCCGGCAAGCCTTCCTTCGGGATTCCGTAGGGCTCGAGCTGCTTGTCAAGCTCCGCAAGCTGCGCGTTGAGCTGCTCGCGCTCCTCGTCGGTGAGCGACGGATCGGCGAGCTTCTGCACAATCGCCTGATAGGCGTCGTTGAGCTGATTCAGCGCGGAAAGCCTTGCTTCCAGCTCCTTTTGGCTGTTCTGCAAATCGTCAAAGCCGGTTTTGAGCGACAACAGCGCGCTGTAGGTCGTCTCGAGCACCTGCTTGGTCTGGCTGAGCGCCGCCTTCTGGTCAAGTAGCTCCATTTTGGCGGACAGGAGCTTGGTCTTGCCGTCGTCCGCCTGCGTCTGCGCCTGCGCCAGCTGCTCACCGAGCGCCGACTGCTGGGCATTGATGCCGTCGAGCGTGGAATTGATGGTCGAAGCCCCGTCCTTGGCGGCACTGACATTCTTTTCCAGCTCCTCCTTCGCCTGCCTGAGCTTATCCTCCGCCTCGGCAAACTGGCTGTCGAGCGCGGCGTTGATTTTTTTGTTCAGCTTGTCGATTTTGGACTGGGAAAGCACGATATTCTCCTGCTCCGTGAGAATGCCCTTGTCCGAAACCGACGCTACGCCGTCGATACCCTCCAGCTTGGGAAGGAGCGTGTCGCTGACAAAATCAGAAATTTCCAGCCGCCCTTTGCCCTCATAATTGACGGCGGTCATGGCGACCGGAAGAATGTTCGGGTTTATTTTGATGAGATACGGCGTGCCGACCGCGTCGTCCCACGCGTCGGAAATCGCGTCCAGCGAGGAACGCATGTCCACCGTGGCGGTGTCCATGTTGGTGCCGTCCTCAAATTCCAGTATCAGCAGGGAGAAATTCTCCGCCGACTGGGAGGTGATTTGTTTGACGCCGTCTACCGTGGCAAGACTTTGTTCAAGCGGCTTGGTGACGGTAGTTTCAACCGTTTCCGGCGTCTGACCGGCATAGACAGTCATAATCATCGCGTAGGGCAAGTCCATGTTGGGCAGCAAATCCGGCGTCATCCGCAGATACGCCACCACGCCCAGCACGATGACAAGCACCACCGCGACAAAGATGGTCATTGGTTTTTTAACACTGAATTTTGATAACATATACTCCCCCCGTCCGGGAGCATCACCCCCGGATTATAAAAGCGCGCCGTATTTGATGATTTCAAGCTTGCGGTTGAAATCTTCCTTCAGAACAGCAGCGCTGACGTCCAGCACATAAAGCCGGTTTGCGCAGTCACGCAGCACCGCAATAAAGACCTGGTGCAGCGCGGTCATCTCCTCATCGGAGGAAAAACGCAGCTTGGAACGGTTGACACAATGCGAAAGCTGGTTGAGCTCGTCAAAGCCGCGGAAGCGCGTCTGCATATACTCGGCGACAAGGCTGTCGCTGCTGTACATGCTTCTGCAAAGATTGCGCATAATGCTGTTGTAGAATTCATCCCTTGAAAGACGGATCATGATTTCAAGAATGGTATTGTAGAGCGCTAAAATGTCACCGTCAGACTCGCTGAGCGCGCGGTACGCGTCCTTGATGTTCATGTCCACCAGCGTGCGGAACAGCACCTCTACCAGATCCACCTTGTCATCAAAATACTGGTAAAAGCTGCCCCGCGAGATATTCGCGCGCTTGATGATGCGGTTGATGCTGATTTTTTCGGAATCAGAGGCGGCAAATTCCTCCATAATCGCCCGCAGAACCCGGTTGCGCTTGTCGTCGGAAAGGTTGTAAAATGTTGATTTGATCATGATAATACCCCCTGAACTGTTTCTGAATTAACAATCCAACATGATTCAAATATCATAACATTTATCTCAATGGCAACAGAATACATAGGTAGTCATAACCCAAGGTGTCAGTGACTACTGTGACTTGACAATATCGCAGAGCTGCGCGTGACTCAGACGAATCAGCTCCGATGGCGCCAAATCTATCTGATAACCGATTTTTCCGGCGCTGACAACGATGTTCGGAAGGTCTGCGGCGGTGATGTGAAAGGTCGTGCGGTACGGCTTTTTCATGCCAAGCGGAGAACAGCCGCCGCGCACATAGCCGGTCACCTTGGTGATGTCCTTCACATGAATCATCTCCACGCTCTTTTCACCGACCGCCCGGGCGCATTTTTTGAGGTCGAGCTCCTCTGCCACCGGCACAACAAAGACGAAGTACTCGCCGGAAGCGCCCTTGGTGACAAGCGTTTTGAACACACAGTCGGGATTCTGTCCCAGCAGCGACGCAACCGTCACGCCGTCAACCGCCTCCTTACCGTGCGGATATTCATGGGCGATATAGGAAACGCCTTCCTTTTCGAGCAGGCGCATCACGTTGGTTTTGACTTCTTTTTTCATGGTAACACCACCCTTCTGATACTAATTCCTGATAGAAAGTAGACTTATATTTTGCGAGGATATTTTTCGCAAGACAAGGCGAAGGACGCGGCAAGGCTGGCGCCTTGCAAGGACGACAACGCAGTATTGCGGAAAATATACCGCAAAGATTGGCTACTTTTTATTAGGTATTAGTATGACAGTCGCTATAAACATTATAATGGGGTTTTTACACCGTGTCAATGGTGAAAGCTGTCGAACAGACAAATTTTGAAATCTGCACAGTTTTCCGGCAGGTTGACGGAATCGTCTGAAAAATATTCAGATTCCCCTATCTGACCGGCAGAAGATGAATGATTTGGTTGATTTTTCCGCAAGATTATGGTATAGTAGAAATGTTAATATGCAGCTGGCAGGCACGTCATTGCGCCCATAAGCAGCTCATTTTTCAGATGAAAGAAAGGAGAGTATATGGCTAAGGATATACTTGACGCCATCCGCGAGGCTGAGGAACAATGCCGCGAACGTGAAGCACAGGCAAAATCCGGCGCGCAGGAAAGCGCTGTCAAGGCAAAAAAGGAAGCCGCCGCGCTGATTGCGCAGCGTGAACGCGAAGCACAGCAAAAGGCGGACGACGCGCTGGAACAGGCGCGTCAGGAGGCGGACAAGGCGCTTTCCGCCGCAGAGAAAAGCGCCACGGAGCAATGCGCGGCAATTTCGGCAAGCGCCGAAAAGAACCGCCGCCGCGTGATTCAAGGCGCGGCAGACGCCCTGTTGGGCGCGACAAGCTAACAAAAAGTGTGGTGATGCTAATTGGCTAAATTAAAAATGAAAACCGTCCGCATCGTCGCCCTTCGCAAGGACAGAAAGCGGCTGCTCGAGCATTTGCAGGACAGCGCGCTGGTTCAGATTAAGAAGATTGACAAGGCGCGCGACGGCTTTGAGCAGGTGGACATGACGTCTCACATGCAGGTATTTGAGCGCGACGTCACCCTGACCGAACAGGCTTTGAAAATCCTCGACAGCGTATCACCCGAAAAAGGCGGTATGCTCAGCTCCTTCAAGGGCAGGCGCGAGGTCGACCCGGACGAAATCGGCGTGATTGCCGCCAAGTCCGGCGAAGTGATTTCCGTCTGCAACCGGCTTGCGGAGCTGGACAAAAGGCGCGGCGACAACAAGGCTGAGCAAGCCAGAATCGCCGCCCAGCTCGTTTCGCTGGAGGCGTGGCAGAAGCTCGACATTCCGCTCAACACCAGCGGCACGCGCTCCACGGCGATTTTTGTGGGCACCTTCCCGGAGGAATACACCGAGGAAGAGCTGAAAACGGCGATTGCCTCGGAAAGTCCGCAGCTGGAATTTGCGCTGGAGGTGGAACACAGCGAGCCGCAGATGACCTGCGCGGTAGTGTTCGTACCCGTCAGCCAGAAAACCACGGCGGAGGACGCGCTGAGGACGCTGGGCTTTGCCCGTCCGATGGGCGCGACCAGCAAGGTGCCGAAGGTCAAGGCGGAGCGGCTGCGGCAAAAGAGCGAAAGGCTCAAGACAAGCAGCGCGGAAGCCGAGAAGGAAATCGCTTCCTATGTTGACCGCCGCGAGGACATCAAGAGAACGCAGGATTACTTCCGTATCCGCGCGGACAAATACAGCGTAATCAACAACATTGAACATTCCAAACACGTCTTTATCATTGAGGGCTATATCCCCGAGGAGGACTGCGACAAGCTGGAGGCGCTCTGCACCAGGGTTGCCGACTGCGTGGTGGAATTCGGCGAAGCGGGCGACGACGCGCCTGTCAAGCTCAAAAACAACAAATTTGCCGAGCCGGCGGAAAACATTCTGACGATGTACGCGGCTCCCGGCAAGGACGATGTCGACCCGACGCCGCTGCTTGCCTTTTTCTTCTACTTCTTCTTTGGCATGATGTTCTCCGACGCGGGCTACGGTCTGCTGATGGTCATTGCGACCGGCGTCATGATCAAGGTATTCAAGCCCGACAAGCGCATGCGCAACAACCTCAAGCTGTTCCAGTACTGCGGTATCTCCACCACGGTATGGGGGCTGATTTTCGGCAGCTTCTTCGGCGACGCGCCGGCGGCAATCTACAACATGGCGACCGGCGGCAACATCACCATGGCAGAAATGGTGAAGTGGCCGACGCTTGACCCGCAGAAGGATTCGCTGGTGCTGATGGTGCTTTCCATCGCCTTCGGTCTGGTGCATATCCTCGTCGGTATGGGCTGCAAGTTCTATTCCTGCCTCAAACGCAGGGACTGGGGCGGCGCGTTCTTTGACACCGGTCTTTGGATGTTGCTGCTCATCGGTCTGGCAATTCTGGCAGCCGGCATTGTGCTCGGTCAGCCCTTTACCACCATCGGCGCGGTGATCGCTATCGCCTGCGCGGTCGGTCTGGTGCTCACCCAGGGCAGAGGCAAAAAGGGCATTGTCGGCAAAGCCGTCGGCGGTCTGGCGTCGCTGTACGACATCACAAGCTACATCAGCGACCTGCTCAGCTATTCCCGTCTGCTGGCGCTCGGTCTGACGACCGGCGTGATGGCGCAGGTGTTCAACATGCTGGCAACCATGATGGGCGGCTCCGTCGTCGGCCTCATCTTTATGATTGTCATTTTCATTGTCGGCCATCTGGTCAACATCGGACTCAACGCGCTCGGCTCCTACGTACACACCATGCGTTTGCAGTACGTGGAGATGTTCAGCAAGTTCTACGAGGGCGGCGGCAAGGAATTTGAACCGTTCTCGCTGCAAAGTAAATATATTAAAATTCAGGAGGATAAACAATAATGGATGGTATGTTTTTCGCGCTTTTAGGCGCAGCAATCGCAACAGTTCTCGCCGGTATCGGCTCTGCAAAGGGCGTAGGCGGCGCTGCTCAGGCAGCGATGGGCGTTCTCTCCGAGGACAGCTCCCAGTTTGGTAAAATGCTCGTTTTAACCCTTCTTCCCGGTACGCAGGGTCTGTACGGCTTCATCGTCGGCTTCCTGATTCTGGTAAGCTGCGGCGTGCTCGGCGGCAATATGCCTACCCTCACCCAGGGACTGTGGTACTTCGGCGCTTCCCTCGCCATCGGCTTCGGCGGTCTGTTCTCCGGTATCGCCCAGGGTAAGGCGGCTGTTTCCGGTATCGCTATGAGCGCAAAGGATGATAAGAACTTCTCCAAGGGCATGGTTTCCGTTACCCTGGTTGAGATTTACGCGCTTCTCGCGTTCATCGTTTCCCTTCTCGTTGTTATTTCAATCCCCGGCATTAAAGCGTAACAGGCTTTCGAAGTACACAAAAACGAGGTGAAACACATGAACGGCGGAGAAACCATTATTAACCGCATTAACGCGGACGGCGACGCGGCTGTCGCCGCTATCAAAGCGGAAGCGGACAGGGCAAACGCCGCGGTGCTCGCCGAAGCGGAACAGGAGGCGCAGCGCCGCGCCAAGGCGATTGCCGACAAGGCGGCGCAGAAATGCGCGCAGTCCAAAGCGGCTTCCAAGAGCCGCAGTGACCTCGCTGTCCGCAGTGCTTTGCTCCGGCAGCGCAGAAGCGAGATTGATAAAACCGTCGCCATGCTGCTGGACTATCTGACCAATCTTGACGACAGCGCGTATTTTGACGCGCTGTACAGGCTCGCCGCCCAGCTCAGGGGCAAAAGCGGCGTTCTCTCGCTGAATCAAAAGGATTTGAACCGTCTGCCGGCTGACTTTACCGACAAGGTACGCGCGGCAGGTCTGGAGGCAACCGTCTCCGACGCATCGGCTGACATCACCGGCGGCTTTATCCTGAAAAACGGCGATATTGAAGAAAACATGGACTTCCGGGCTTTGATTAACGCCCGCCGCGACGAAATCGAGGATTTCATCAATCGCGAGCTGTTCAGGCAGTAAGGAGGCGCCATGGCTGTATCATACGAATATTCCATCGGCTCCGTCCGCGCCAGAGAAAAGCACCTGCTCAGTCACACCGACATTGAACAGCTGCTCGCCTGCAAAACGACGGACGAGCTGTGCGCCACCCTCCGTGACAAGGGCTTCGGCGAGGGCAGCACCGTCGGTGAGCTGCTGACAAGCCGCACGGAATCGCTGTGGAAATACCTGCGTGAAACCGCGCCGGATTTCTCAGTGTTCACGCCGTTTCTCATTCTGAACGACGTGCACAACTTCAAGGTGATTCTCAAGGGCACGATGGCGAACAGGGCTTACGACAGCCTGACCGTCACACCCTGCACCGTGGAGGTGCCTGTGATGGTCAAGACGGTCGAAAACCGCCGCATGAGTCTGCTCCCCGACTGGATGCAGCGTCCGGCGGACAAGGCTTATGAAGCCCTTGCCCACACCGGCGACGCGAGGCTGGCGGACGCTTACGTTGACAAGGCGGTCATGCAGGAAATCCTGCGGCTGTGCGAGAGCGGACGCTCCCGGTTCCTCGGCGACTATTTTAAGCATACTGTTTTTTACGCCAATATCAAAACGGCGATTCGTTCCGCGAGAACCGGCGCGAACCGCGAGTACCTCAAACGCGCGCTGGTGCGTATGGAGGGCTTTGACAAGGACGCGGTGATTGCCGCTGCCATGAAGGGCTTTGATTCGCTGCTCGACTACCTCGCCAAGAGAAGCGAGTACCGCTGCAGCGAGGCGATTGAAGCCTACCGTGAATCTCCCTCCGCGTTTGAGCGCTTTACGGACGACAGGCTCAACCTGCTCACAAGGGAATGCTGCAAGCGTGTCAGCGAAGGCGCCGAGCCGCTGCTGGGCTACTACCTCGGCAGCGAAACCGAGAAAAAAGTCATTCACATTATCGAAAGCGGTATCCGCACCCACAGCGGCACCGACACTATCAGGGAAAGGCTGCGTGAGATTTATGGCTAAGCATATTGCCGTGATTGGCGACGCCGAGACCGTCAAGGGCTTCTCGGCGGTCGGACTTGACATCTATCCCTGCGACGATACGGAACAGGCAGCGCGTCTTTTGCGCAACATCGCGGACAGCGACAATTACGCGATTATATACCTCACCGAGGAGGTCTACAACTCGGTGGAAAAGGAACGTCTGCGCTATGCCGGGCGCCTGACGCCGGCGCTGATTCCCCTTCCGGGCGTGCGCGGCAGCATGCAGACAGGCAGAAAACGCCTTTCCTCCTTCGTGGAAAAGGCGGTAGGCTCCGATATTATCTTCAACGATTGAGGTGTATCCATTGAAAAAAGGAATTATCACAAAGGTCGCGGGTCCTCTGGTTATCGCCGAGGGTATGCGCGACGCCAATATGTTTGACGTTGTGCGCGTCAGCAGCCAGCGTCTGATTGGCGAAATTATCGAAATGCACGGCGACAGAGCCTCGATTCAGGTCTATGAGGAGACCTCCGGTCTCGGTCCCGGCGAAGAGGTGGAGTCCACCGGCTCACCGCTCTCCGTTGAGCTCGGTCCCGGTCTGATTGGCGCTATCTACGACGGTATTCAGCGCCCGCTGGACGAAATCATGAAGGTCGCCGGCACCAACCTTAAAAGAGGTATCGACGTGCCGTCTCTCGACCACAAGAAGAAATGGCATTTTACGCCGGCCGCCAAGGTTGGCGACAAGCTGAAAGCCGGCGATATTCTCGGCACCGTGCAGGAGACAAACGCGGTGCTGCACAAGATTCTGGTGCCCAACAAAACGGAAGGCACCCTGACACAAATTACCGAGGGCGACTTCACCCTTGACGAGACGGTTGCCGTGCTCAAAACCGAAAACGGCGAGAAAAACCTCACCATGACGACCAAGTGGCCTGTCCGCGTCGGCAGACCGTACAAGAAAAAACTCTCTCCCGATATTCTGCTCACCACCGGTCAGCGCCCGATTGACACGCTCTTTCCGCTTGCCAAGGGCGGCGTTGCGGCGGTTCCGGGACCGTTCGGCTCCGGCAAGACCGTCGTGCAGCACCAGCTGGCAAAATGGGCGGCAGCGGACATCATCGTCTACATCGGCTGCGGCGAGCGCGGCAACGAGATGACTGACGTACTCAACGAGTTCCCGGAGCTGAAGGACCCCCGTACCGGCAACTCCCTGATGGAGAGAACCGTTCTGATTGCCAACACCTCCGATATGCCCGTTGCGGCGCGTGAGGCTTCGATTTACACCGGTATCACCATTGCAGAATACTTCCGCGACATGGGCTACACCGTCGCGCTGATGGCGGACTCCACCTCCCGCTGGGCGGAGGCGCTGCGCGAAATGTCCGGCCGTCTGGAGGAAATGCCCGGTGAGGAAGGCTATCCGGCTTACCTGGGCAGCCGTCTGGCGCAGTTCTACGAGAGAGCCGGACGCGTGCTTGTCAACGGCACCGAGGACACCGAGGGCGCGCTGTCGGTTATCGGCGCGGTATCCCCTCCGGGCGGCGATATCTCCGAGCCGGTATCGCAGGCGACCCTGCGTATCGTCAAGGTATTCTGGGGACTGGACGCCAACCTCGCCTACAAGCGCCACTTCCCGGCGATTAACTGGCTGACCTCCTATTCCCTCTACACCGACCAGCTTTCAAAATGGTTCGCCGAGAACGCTGCTCCCGACTTCATGGAGCTGCGCGGCAGACTGATGGCGCTGCTGCAGGACGAAAGCGAGCTGCAGGAAATCGTCAACCTCGTCGGTATGGACGCGCTCTCCGCGCCCGACCGCCTGAAGCTCGAATCCGCGCGCTCCATCCGTGAGGACTACCTGCACCAGAACGCCTTTGACCCGACCGACACCTACACCTCGCTGCCCAAGCAGGTATTGATGATGCGCGCGATTCTCAGCTTCTACGACAAGGCAAGGGAAGCCCTGCAGAATGGCGCGAACATCGAGCTGCTCGTCGGACTGCCCGTGCGCGAGCGTATCGGCAGATTCAAGTACGAGCCGGAGGACAAGGTGCAGGCGGAATTTGAATCCATTGAGGCACAGCTTGACGCTGAGATTGCCGATGTGCTGAAAAGGAGTGATGACTGATGCCAAAGGAATACCGTACCATTCGAGAGGTCGCGGGACCTCTGATGATGATCAGCGACGTGGAGGACGTCAAGTATGACGAGCTGGGCGAAATTGAGCTGCCAAACGGTGAAACGCGCCGCTGCAAGGTGCTGGAGGTAGACGGCAGCAACGCGCTGGTTCAGCTCTTTGAATCCGCCGCCGGCATCAACCTCGCCGGCTCCAAGGTCAGATTTCTCGGCCGTTCCATGGAGCTCGCCGTCTCTCCCGACATGCTCTCCCGCGTTTTTGACGGTCTGGGCAACCCGATTGACGACGGTCCGGCGCTGATTCCCGAAAAGCGCATGGACGTCAACGGCACCCCCATGAACCCTGCCGCCAGAAACTATCCCCAGGAATTTATCCAGACCGGCATCTCCGCGATTGACGGTCTGAACACGCTGGTAAGAGGTCAGAAGCTGCCGATTTTCTCTGCTTCCGGTCTGCCTCATGCCCAGCTTGCCGCGCAGATTGCCCGTCAGGCGGCGGTAAGAGGTAAAAACGAGCAGTTCGCCGTTGTCTTTGCCGCGATGGGTATCACCTTTGAGGAGTCGGATTACTTCATCCAGTCCTTCAAGGAGACCGGCGCGATTGACCGTACCGTCATGTTCGTCAACCTCGCGAACGACCCGGCGATTGAGCGTATCGCCACCCCGAAGATGGCGCTGACCGCCGCGGAATACCTCGCCTTTGATTTGGGTATGCACGTGCTGGTTATCATGACCGACATCACCAACTACGCCGACGCGCTGCGTGAGGTTTCCGCCGCGAGAAAGGAAGTCCCCGGCAGACGCGGCTATCCCGGCTACATGTACACCGACCTCGCGACCCTGTACGAAAGAGCAGGCAGACTGAGAGGCAAGGACGGCTCCATCACGCTGATTCCGATTCTCACCATGCCTGAGGACGATAAAACCCACCCCATCCCCGACCTGACCGGCTACATCACCGAGGGACAGATTATTCTTTCCCGTGAGCTGTACCGCAAGGGTGTGACGCCGCCGATTGACGTGCTGCCCTCCCTGTCCCGGCTCAAGGACAAGGGTATCGGACCGGGCAGAACCCGTGAGGACCATGCCGCGACCATGAACCAGCTCTTTGCCGCCTACGCGAGAGGTAAGGACGCGCGCGAGCTGATGGTCATTCTCGGTGAAGCGGCGCTGACCGAGATGGATAAGAAATACGCGGAATTTGCCGAAGCGTTTGAGAGAGAATACGTCTCCCAGGGCTACGACGCGAACCGCTCCATTGAGGAAACCCTCGACATCGGCTGGAAGCTGCTGGCGATTCTGCCGCGCTCCGAGCTGAAACGAATCAAGGACGAAATGCTCGACAAGTATTATCCCGGTGAAGCATGATTTTGAAAAAATCAATTCATGCTGCAAAGCAGCATGAATTGCACTTCGTGCATGATAGAGGTATA
>CAMVTS010000009.1 GCA_947170465.1 uncultured Clostridia bacterium | reverse complement strand
TATTAGAATACCGATCGTTACAGATACATTCACAATTTTATCTCCGATTACTTTGTGATGATTGCGACCGCGCAGGGGACGCGGCCTCGAATCAGTTCGGTTTCTATTTTCCGATAATCGTATAACACGTCATCCCCAAGAGAGAGATGTCAGTATTTTAAAGCCGTCTGCATATTCCATCAGCCGCGCAAGCGGAGAGGGTTGTTTTTGTTTTTTCATAGACTTTTTCCTTTCTATTCCGCACCCTTCAGCGCTTCTACCATATCTATCTTCTTGTTCTTCCTTGCTACCATAAGACCTACTAAAAGCGACACGCCGAAGGTCAGCAGGATAGAAACGCTGTAGGTCAGCACACCCAACATCAGCTTCATCTCATATTCTCCTGCAAGAGCAGTGAGCAGCCACTGCAGCACGCCGACGCCTGCCGGCAATCCGATAATAACGCCGATAAAGGTCAGCCAGATATTCTGTGAAATCAAGAGCTTTCCGATGGTTCGGTTCCTGAAACCGAGAACCTTTAACGTAGCAAGTTCACGCGAGCGCTCCACATAGCTCATAACGCCGAGGTTATAGAGCACAACGATGCCGAGGATCACGGCGGCGACGACAAGGATGATCACCATGCTGTCCATTATCTGAACAAAGCTGTTGAAGGTGTCCATCAGCTGCGCCTTGTCCTGCTTGCCCGAAATCAAATCGTTACTTTTAATCTCGTCTGCTTTCCTGTCCGTATAAACAGAGGAAATGCTGTAATCAAGCCCCAGCCTGTCGGCAAGTGCGTCCGTCATTGTGACGCTTTCGGTCATGACAGAACGATTATATCCGACGACCTTAACAGTATAGGTTTCTTTGGAGCCATAGGGTGAGAATTCTATCTCGTCGCCTATCTCCGCTTTGTCCTTTAATCTGAGGCAGAGGTAAACGCCCTCGTTGCTGAGGTCAAGTCTGTTGTTGTCCTCGTCAATGACGTTGAGCAGACTGCCCGGATTGTGTATGATATCAAGCGTAACGGTGTCGCCGTCCAAGCTGATACCGCTCAGGCTCTCCCAATCGCCGTCAAGCTCCTCGCAAAGTGCCTTTGACCTTTTGTAATCGGCGTCGTCGATCAAATTTACCTTTGTGGTATAGTTGGAAATATCCTTGTCGAGCAAATCCAAAAAGCCGGACATGGTGTCGCGCATACCCAAGCCGCCGACCATCAGCACCATACAGCCGATAATACCGAACAAGGTCATTGCCGAGCGGCTTTTGTGGCGGCTGAGGTCACGGATGTTCCACTTTGTGCCAAAGTGCAGCTTATCCCAAAAGCGGAAACGCTCAAAGAATATTTTTCGCATCTTTTTCGGCGAGTACGGGCGAAGCGCGTCGGCGGCTGTTCCTTTCAGCTGCTGTCTGACAGAAAGAAAACTAATCAGAGTGAGCAGTAATACGATACCGATCAGAACGGGATAGCAGAATTCAGGGATAGCCGCGCCCCAATCGGGCATATCAAAGTAGGTGCCCATCATACCGTTCTCGCTCATAATCAGCTTGCAGACGACGTAGCCGAGTGCCACACCGAATAGTGTTCCGACGATTCCTATAAACAAGCCGTATGAGGTGTAGTGCCTGAGTATGCGGCGGTTTTTGAAGCCGAGCGCTTTCAAAGTGCCGATCTGTGTTTTTTCCTTGGTTGCGATACGGTGCATCGTTGTTACCATCGTCAAAATGGCGATCAAAAGGAACAGCACGGGCAGCACAGAGCCCATCGTCTTGCCTTCCTCAGCCTCTCCCTGCGATTCCTTATAGACA
This sequence comes from uncultured Clostridia bacterium, assembly GCA_947170465.1. GTDB lineage: Bacteria > Bacillota > Clostridia > Oscillospirales > Acutalibacteraceae > Ruminococcoides. The sequence goes on along the minus strand of CAMVTS010000009.1, from coordinate 49,224 downwards.
ACGTGGTCATCCTTCGACGTAACCATTATCGTCCTGCCGAGTTTTTCATTTATCGCTTTTTCGAGCGTCTCTTTTTCCATATCGGAAATCAGATTCACCTGCGCAAACACCTTGTTGGTCGCTTCGTCAAGCATTTCATCTGTGACAGCAAGCTTTGTCAGGTTGTCGTCAATGAATTCTTCGGGAACATTCGATTTTTTTAATTCATCGGCAAAATCACTTTTTATCTTATCCTCTAAAACAGACCGAAGCTTTTTCGGAGCAATATAAGCGTAGCCGAAGGTATTGTAATCCGGCATCATCTGGTTTTTATCGGCAACGCAAATCATATGCTCGCCCGCTTTTATCAAGCCGGCGACCTTGCCGCTGATTTCCGTTCCCTGAAATTCAAGCGTAAGCGTATCACCGATTTTATATCCGTTAGCGGCGGCGAATTTATCGCTCAGCCAAAAGCAGTCGCCGTTCTTGTCATACTCCTCGCCGTCCGTGACGATGAAGGTCGAGACCGTGTAGTTCTCGCTCACGTCAAGCGCAAGGCTCTTGTTCTTTTCGCCTTTAATATCTAAATTAACAGAGAGATACCGCGTCGCCTTGTCTACGCCGTCAATGTCCGATATTTTATCTAAATCGTCCTTTGTGAAGCCCTTTTCGGAATAAAGGCGGTAGTCGGCATAGTTCGTATCTTCAAAGAACTTGAACGTATCGACCTCAATGGTTTTCCATTCCATATTGAAGCCGAGGAATATCCCCATACCGAGCGTTATCATAATCACCATCGAGATGAACTGCGCCTTGTAGCTCCACGCGGTTCGTAATAATTTGCGGATCAGCATTACCATTCCACCTCGTCTGCGCTCATCGGGTTTTCCTGTTCATTGATCGAGCGGATTTTACCATTCTTGACACGGATGACTACGTCCGCCATCTTTGCGATGCTCTGGTTATGGGTGACGATAACAATGGTTTTACCGTAGCTTTTCGCCATTTTGAGCAGGAGCTTCAATACCATCACGCCCGTGTCGGAATCAAGCGCGCCGGTCGGCTCGTCGCAAAGTAAAATTTTTGGATTTTTGGCTAAGGCTCTGGCGATAGATATTCTCTGCTGCTCGCCGCCCGAAAGCTCTGCCGGAAAGTTATGCAGGTGATTGGTCAATCCGACCTCGGCAATCATCTGCTTCGCGTCGAGAGCGTTTTTGGAGATCTGAGATACCAGCTCGACATTCTCATAGACCGTCAGGGTCGGAATGAGATTATAGAACTGGAACACAAAGCCTACTGTTGCTGCGCGGTAGTCGGCGAGCTCGTTGTCGGACAGCGTACTGATATCTTTGCCGTTCACGGTGATCTTACCTTCGGTCGGGCTGTCCAGTCCGCCGAGTAGATTGAGCAAGGTGCTTTTGCCGGCTCCCGAGGGACCGAGAATGACCACAAACTTGCCCTCATCGAGTGTGAAACTGACCTGATCAAGCGCCTTTAACTCGTGCTCGCCGCTTGTATATACTCTTGTGACTTTCTCAAATTGTACGATTGACATCATCATTTCCTCCCAAACAGCGAAAAACGTTTCTTTTCATAAGGCTCGGTTTTGCATTCCAGAACCTTGTAGCCCGTCTTGCCGACAGCTTCAATCAAAGCATTTTCATCAAGCGGACTTTCGCTTATGATCTCGGTTATTCCCTTTGTGTGCGAGGAGCTGACCTTTTTGATGTTGAAATGCTGACGGATCGTGTCATTGACATGGCTCTCGCACATTGAGCACATCATACCGTCGATTTTTAAAGTTGTTTTTATCATGCCTGACTTTCCCTTCTGCGCGGCGATTAGCGCACGCTAACTGCTTGTCATAAACAAAAGCCTGAAACAATGAACAGGCTTTTGCTAATTAATACTAATTCCTGATAGAAAGTAGACTTATATTTTGCGAGGATATTTTTCGCAAGACAAGGCGAAGGACGCGGCAAGGCTGGCGCCTTGCAAGGACGACAACGCAGTATTGCGGAAAATAGACCGCAAAGATTGTCTACTTTTTATTAGGTATTAGTATAAGTTTATCTAATATTTTCCTGTTTTAACCACGCCGTTGATGAAGCTTTCCAAATAGGAACGAGAATTTAATAGGCGTGACTGGGTGCTGCGTCACGCAGCTAAATTAACTTTTTCGTGCTGAGCAAGCCGATTCCCAGCGTTGAGCCGTTATGGATCATGGCGGTCGTGGTCGGCTGCGCCAAACCGCTCACGCCGAGCGCGATCAAACCGCCGTTGACGGCAAGAATAGAACGGTAATTTCTGTTAATACGTTTTATCATCGCTTTGCTCAGCTTTCTCAGGGTAACAATGCTGCCCAAATCGTTCTCGGAGATCGTGACGTCCGCGATCTCTCTGGCAATCGCCGCGCCGTTTGAAATGGCGATCCCGACGTCGGCTGATGACAGTGCAGGCGAATCGTTCACTCCGTCGCCGATCATCACGACCGTGTTGCCCTTTGCCTTTTCCTCCAAAATAAACCGTGCCTTTTCTTCGGGAAGCACCTCCGCATAAAAGCGGTCAACGCCGACCTTTTCCGCGATTGCTTTCGCCGTGTGCTTGCTGTCGCCGGTCATCATGACAATGTTATCAAAGCCAAGCTCTTTAAGCTGCGCAACGACCGCCGGCGCTTCCTCTCTCAGCGGATCTTCTATACAAATAACCGCGGCGAGCCAGCCGTCAACAGAAAGATACAGCCGCGAATACGCGCTCGATATGGCAAGCAGCCTTTGCTCGGTGCCAAATGGAACCGCCGCGCCCATATCTTCAAAGATAAAGTGATAGCTGCCTATCAATACTTCCGCTCCGTCAATAGTGGATTTCACACCGTGTGCAACCACATACTCGACCTTTGTATGCATTTCTTCGTGGATCAGATTTTTCTCTTTTGCCGCGCTGACTACCGCGTTTGCGATTGAGTGCGGGAAATGCTCCTCTAAGCAAGCTGCGATGCGCAGCAGCTCATCCGGACTTTTATCACAGAACGAAACCACGCTGTGTACTGTCGGGTTTGCTTTGGTAAGCGTACCCGTTTTGTCAAATACGATGGTGTTGGCAGCGGCGATTTTTTCAAGAAATTTGCCGCCCTTGACCGTGATCCCGTAGGCGTTTGCCTCTCTGATTGCCGACAACACCGTTACGGGCATGGCAAGCTTGAGCGCACAGGAAAAATCGACCATTAATACGGAGAGTGCCTTGGTAATGTTTCGCGTCAGCAGCCACACCAACGCGGTTCCAAAGAAGGTAAACGGCACCAGCTTGTCGGCAAGGTGCTCCGCCTTGCTCTCCACCTCGGATTTTAGCTTTTCGGTTTCCTCAATCATCGTGACGATTTTATCGTATCGTGACGCACCTGCGTTTTTCGTGACGCGGATCGTCAGCTCGCCTTCCTCGATCACCGTGCCGGCATATACAGTCGCACCTGCGCTTCTGCGGACAGGTACGCCCTCGCCTGTCAGGGTAGCTTGATTCACCATGGCTTCGCCGCCGCTGACGATCCCGTCAAAGGGGATCATACTTCCGGCGTTAACAATGATCTCATTACCGGCGTTGATTTCCGACGACTTCACTAAAACGGGCTGTCCTTCTGTTTTCAGCCACACCTTGCCAACGTTCAGCGACATACTGCCTGCCAGATCGCTGACGGATTTTTTGTGCGTCCAGTCCTCCAATATCTCACCGATTTCCAACAGGAACATCACCGAACCGGCGGTTTTGAAATCGCGCCTGATCAGCGATACGGTGATTGCGGTCGCGTCCAAAACAGAGACCTCCAGCTTGCCCTTTGACAGACACCTTAGTGCTTTCCAAATATACCGCGCGGCCTTTACCGCGAGGATCGCGATACGGATATAGCGCGGAATGAAAAAACGCCTTAAATACCGTCCTGCGATTTTCCGCAACAGCTTGCCTGTGTATTCCTGCCGCAGCTCCCTTGCCGCTGTTACGGACGTGAGCGCGTGTTCGGGAATCGCTGCCGTATCGGGCTCTGTCTGACACAGAAGTTTGATCGCATCCTCTTTGCTGCCAACGTACTCAATCATCAAATCGTTTGTCGCCGGATAGACCTTACAGCGTTTGATTTGCCGATTGGCGTTCAGCGTGCAAAAAAGCTTGTCAAGCTCCAACTGACTGTAGCGGTTCATAATATGTACCCTCAGCCGCCCTTGGATCTCGTGCAGTATTTTAAATTTCATTTTCTTCGGTCGCTTCAACCGTCTTTTCAGGTTCACTCACGACGGGCTTTTCGTTTTCCTCGCGTTCAAGATTGATTTGCTTTGCCTCGGCATAAATATCCTCGGCGTTTTCCTGAACCGTTGTCACGGTTTTCATTACGCTGTCTTTTGCACGAAGCGCTGCGGCGGTACAGTGTGTGTAAGCCTTTTTCGCGTCCTTGCTTGATAGCACTTTGATTCCTGCCGTACCGAACAGAACGCCTCCCAAAAATAATAATGCGCCTTTTCCTATTGTCGTCATTGTTATGTCCTCCTAACTATTTGTGTTTGTAACCGGTGATGAACGTCATTGCCATGCATACAATTGCCGCGAATGCCCAGAATTTATGATGTTTTATGATAACCACTCCTTCATTTAATAGGTTAGCAAAAACTAACTATGTTACAAAAAATAAAAAATCAACCCATGATTTTCTAAATCTATTATATAATTCCGGTCATCTTTTGTCAAGCAGAAACGCCCGCCAAAAAAGCGGACGTTCGTGCAAAATTATGAAACAAGCGTTTTCAAAAAAAAGGCGCGGCGGAAATTCCGTCACGCCTTGTTGTTATGCTCTTTCAAATTCGGGACGCCATGCCGCGAAGCTGTTTAGCTGCTCATCGGTGCGGTGGTAGTAACGTTTATTCTTATCAAGCTTTGCAATCTCATTCATCTCATCATCGGTGAGCGTAAAGTCGAGAATGTCGAGATTGTCCTTGATGTGCGCAACGTTCTTGCTGCCGGGGATAACGACAAAGCCCATTTGTGTATGCCAGCGAAGAATAATCTGAGCAGGTGTTTTGCCGTACTTTTTGCCAAGCGCTGCAAAAACAGGCTCTTCCATCAGGCTCTTGTCGCCGTGACCGAGCGGATACCAGCTCATCAGCTTAATGCCGTACTTGTCGAGTGTTTTGCGCAGTTCCTTTTGAGTGAAATACGGGTGAGCCTCCACCTGGATGAACTGCGGCACAATCTCCCATTTGTGCTGTAATTCGTCAATGTATTTGCCCTCAAAGTTCGAGATACCGATTGACTTTGCCTTGCCCTCCTTGTACGCCTTTTCAAGCTGACGGTAGCCTGCGAGCCAGTTGCCTGCCGGCTGATGAATATAGAGCAAATCGACATAATCAACACCGAGACGTTCGAGCGTTTCTTCCACCGCGTTTTCGTTCTCGTACTCACTGGGTCATAGCTTTGTGGAGATGAATACTTCTTCCCTTTTAAGACCGCTTTCTTTGATTCCGCGACCCACCGCACGCTCATTGACATAGGCGTTCGCCGTATCGACCAGAGAGTAGCCCATCTTCAGCGCTTCACGCACGCTGTTTTGTGCGTCTGCGGGCTTGAGCATAAAGGTTCCGATTCCAATCACGGGACATTCGATTCCGTTGTTGAGTTTAATAGTTTCCATCATTCATTCTCCTTTATATTTTCTTCAAATCATCTTACAGCTTTTGTCGCCCAATCTGTTACCTGTTTTTCCGAGCCGGAAGCGCTGCCGCCCTGAACAGCGAGGCTTGCGCCGATCTTTGCGCCCTTGCAGGATGCAGGGATGGTTTTCGGTACGCCGCCGAGTCCTGAGCCCTCATGAGTAACGACATAGTGGACGGTCTTGCCGGTGAAGTCGAGTGCCTCAAGCTGTGTGTACAGCGCCATCGGATAGATACCCCACCAGTTGGGACCGACGATGAAGATGTTGTCGTACTCCGAAATATCGCTGAGCATTTCTTTGAGCTCGGGACGCGCCTTTGCTCTCAGCTCCGCCTTTGCTTCTTCGATACAAACCATATAATCTTTGTCATACGGCTTGACGGTATCAACCTCAAACGCATCGGCGTCAACCGCGTTTTGGATAAACTGAGCAATCCTCTCCGCGTTTCCTTTTGACAAATTTTGAATTGAACCGTTTACATAATTCTGTCCGCGTCTGGAATAGTAGATGACTAAATTCTTCATGATATCCTCCTGTATTTCTCGAAATTAATTTTAGCAACTTTAGTTTCTTATCTTACTTATATTATAAATCAGTTTTCAGAAAAAACAACGGGCAGTTTTTCCGGAAAAGTGAGATAAGCAACCCTTTTCGGAAAAGAGTTGCTTATTATTATGGCGAAAGATAAACCTACCGTAGGGGACGGCATCCTTGACGTCCCGCTTAACCAAACGTCCGGCTTTTCGGGACGTCTGGGAAGCCGTCCCCTACATAATGGGTGAAGATTGATGATTTCAGTTTCACGGATTCAGGTTCATTTCATCAAACGTATTTCCGATATCTCCGTCAATACAAATCGACTGCACGGCGATTGCTTCCGGGCAATACGCCTCGCTGTAATTCAGGCACGCGTAGATTGCTTTATCGTTCGTCAGGGTCATCTGCCAAAACGGATATTTTATAATCACGGGCGTGTTTGAACCGACGCCGAGCTCCAGATAGAGAACTCGGTCGTTTTCGTACTTTTTGAGAAAGTCGTAGTATGCCGCCGAGACTCTGTGCCAGCCTTCGTCCTCGACAAAGCTATCGTCACTTCTGAGGTTCATCACAACGTCGCTGCCATCATCAGGGCATTGGGGGATAAGCTCGCTCGGTATCTGCATTTTAATATTCCTGTCTTCGGGAAGCCCAAAAACACCGTTTTCATCCTTGACAAAGCCCTGCGCTTCCATCGCCCGGTACACCTATTCTTCGTTGTCGTAGGTCTTTTGCAGCTTTCGGTTCACGCTCTGGAACAAGCCGTAATCGCCCTGTGTATAGAACAGGCGCGTTTTGTCAAATCCGGCACGCTGAAACTGGTGATCGACATTTGTCGTGATAACAAAATAATTCTTATCTTTTACAAGCTCCAACAGCTTTTGATATACCGGCTTTGGCGGATTGACATAGCGGTTGAAATAGATGTGCCTTGCCCACCACGCCCAGCGCGTTTCTTCATCGGGAAAGGGATAGAAACCGCCGGAGAACATATCGGTTATTCCGAAATGCCGTTTATAATCAAAGAAATAGCGGTCAAAGCGTACGCCCGAATATGTCAAGCCCGCCGAGGTGGACAGCCCAGCGCCTGCTCCAATCACGATTGCATCGGCGTTTGTCAATTCATTCTTCAGTCTTTTAAGCTGTTCCTCTCGTGTGCCGATACCGTGGGAAACGCGGCTGAATACACGCAGAGCGTTCAGCCCTTTTTCTATTGTTTCCTGATAGCCGTTTGGCAAATATTCATATTTAAGTTTCATCGGGTTTTCAGCTCCTTAACAGTTCGCTGTATATGGCGTAATCATCGTCTTTAAAAACATTGAAAATCACCTTGATATCGCTGCCTGTTGTTTTTTGATACTCCTTTACAGTTGATATGGCAATCTCTGCCGCCTCTCTCTGCGGAAAGCCGAACACGCCTGTGGAGATACAGCAAAAAGCGATACTGTCAATGCTTTTTTCTCCGGCGAGTTTCAGACAGGAAAGATAGCAGCTTTTGAGCAGCTTGCAATGCTGTCCGTTTAACTTTCCGCTGACGATAGGTCCGACCGTATGAATAACGTATTCACAAGGCAGATTATAGGCAGGCGTAATTTGTGCCTGACCTGTAGGCTCGTTATGCCCCTGCTCGCGCATAATCCCGTAGCAGTCACGCCTGAGCTGTATTCCCGCAAAGGTGTGAATCGCGTTTACAATCTCCGTCATCATCACACGTGATGGCGCAATCCTCTGAAAACGGCTTGCTGCCTGAGTTTTCGGTTCTTTTGAAGAGGTCGGAATAGTCCTCGTCAATACAGCCCTTGATGAAGATATGGCAGACGCGCTCGTTGTTTTCGGTGGTAACGTAGATTTTCTCTACCACAGAGTGAATGAGTGAAGTCAACACCTCAGGCGTTGCGTCCTTGGCATATTCTTCAAAGGACATAAGGATTTTTCTGACCTGCTTTAGTTCTTCTTCAAGGTCGCGCGATTCATTTTTCAACGCTTCGATTTTGGATAACACCGTCTGCTGTTTTTCAAGCTCGTCCTTCAGGCTGCTAATATCTTCCTGATAGAACGGCTTGATGTCATCCGTCGCGTCGCGCATGTTTCTGATTTGAGCCGCAATATCGGACTTGATTTTATCAATCGCTTTCTTGGTATCACGGTATTCGCGTTCGTTTTCGTCGGACAGAATCAGTTTGTCAATGCGCTCCTGAATCAGCTCATAGTAGTATTCGCTGTTCTCGTCGTTAATCTCGGACAGCTTTTTCACGACAAATTCATCCGTCAATACACCGTCAACGGCGATAAAATCACATTCCTTTTTTCTGTAACCGGGGCAGGTGTATTTGAAGCGAGGCTTGCCGTTCGTCCAACGGTTTGATTCCGGTGTGACATTCAGCCGCTTGCCGCAGTTCGGACAATGGATAATACCTGCCAGCAAGGCGTTGGTTTTGCGGTGCGGCTGATTGTATCTATGTGCAATCTCCGATAACAGCTTTTGTGTGTTTATCCAGTCGGTTGAGGAAATGAAGCCCTCATGTCTGCCGGTGGAAATTATCCATTCGGAGACATCTCTTTTCTTCATACCCTTTGAAAACTTTGGATTGAAGAAGGTGGAATCATCGTCCTCAATTTTATACTGACTGGTTCTATTATACACCGAAATTCCCGATTGTCCATCATAATCGGATAATTCTCCGTAAATATTCGCGTCGTTATCAAGAAAATACTGATACGCTTTTTCGTCTGCTGTGCAGTAGATCGGGTTGCGCAATATATCTTTGATAGCAAGCTCGGTAAATTGCGCGCCGAGTTTTGTTTTATGACTTTCACCGATAATGTTTGCGGTCTGCGTAATAGAACGCACCTGAAGGAAGGTTTGAAATATTTTTTGCACAAGCTTCTTTTCTTCTTCAATGCTGACAAGGAATGTGACAGCGGTTTTGTTCTTACCCGAACCGATGGAAACTCGCTTTGTGGTAAAGCCCGTAGGTGCTCTGCCGCCGAGCCATCTGCCGTCCTTTGCAAGCTCCATCAAGTTATCCTGAATACGCTCGGTAATGGTATCTCGCTCAAATTCAGCTATGATGGCAAGCACCTGAATGATGATTTTTGAGGTGCTTATTTGAGTGTTGATGTTGTTGGAGCAGACCAACAGGATGACATTGAAGCGTTCAAAATATTCAATCAGACGCATGAGGTCGGCAGTTTTTCTGCTGATTCTATCGAGCTTGTAGCAGGCTATCGCCTTTATCTTTCCCGCTTCAATATCGTGAAGCAGTCGCTGAAAATCGGGACGGTCGGAGTAGTATCCGCTCAAGCCCTTGTCCTCGTATTGTTCAAACTCATAATCATCAGGAAGGTTGAGCTGTTGCTTTGCATAGTCCGCGCTCTGCTTGAACTGCACACCGATACTGTCGCCCTTGTGTGTGATTCGGGATTTTCTCGCATAAATCGCAACTTTGCGATTATCTTCAGAAAAATCTGTTTTTGATTTCTTCATTTTAACCTCCGTTCCGGGGCAGGCGTTTTACCTGCCCCTGTTTTTCATGATAGATATTTTTGATTTTTACGATGCACGTGGCAGACAAGTAAATTTCGGCATGTTGTCGGGTGATTTTAATATTATTCTTATCCGTCGTAGTTCTGCTGCACTATAACGCCTAAGCTGTACCATCATATTGTCAGCAAGAGACTTTTGAAACTCTTGAATATGCCTGGAACTATCTGCACCGGTATGGATAACAGCGGAGCTGCAAATATTATTTGCTACCGACATTGCCCCTCCTGACTGTATCCGTGTAAGCAATAGGATACTCTAACACGCTGTGAATGTCCAGCGATTTTGTTTCTTTATTATTTCTTTTTCTGTCTGTAAGACAGCTGTTCATAACATAATTCTTTAAATTATTCTCCATAGATTCCTTTCCTCGCCGTAATAAATACAGCGAATTGTTTTGATAATTTTATTAATAACGTAGTTGGTTTTGAAACAAAACCGGTTCATATTTGACATCAATCCTTTCCAAAATATTTTTTTGATTAGTAGCTTTGTGAGATACCCTGCTCGCGTTCGTAGTCCTCACGGGTGCAGTAGGTGTGGAAGGCTTCGTTGGAAATCTTCCGTCCGAGGATTTTTTCGAGGCGGAGCTTTTCCATTGTGTTCATTTCTTTGACGTAATGCGGTTGATAATAGTAGCCCTCGGGAATAGTTGAGAGTATATCTCCGAGAAGATTGAACAGCCCGTCGGTGCTTGTCATCGTAAAGCTGTTGTCGTGATAGGGCGTAACGTAGTCGCAGTAGGTGTCGAGCATTTCACCGTCGCAGCCGCCCATGGCGAAGTACAATTCCAGATTGTTTTTCAAAAAACGCTCGTCAAACAACTTGTTATCTCGGACTTTGTAGCCCTCGGGCGTGGTGAAGGTGATATATTTATACTTGTCCTCCCACTGCACACCGTAGCCGTGCTCGCGCATATACTCGATGAATTCTTCCTTTGTCGCTGACCAGCCTATGGCGTAGGACGCGGTTTCTATCAGATTACGCTTCCACCTAGCGTTGCGCGGATTCTTGGTTTTGGTCTCGGTCACACTCAACCCATACTCACGGCAGAGCTGATTGGAATACTCTTTTGCCTGGAACATTTCGTTGCGGCTTTGGTGAAACTTTTTGCCGTTTTCGAAGTTCACGCTATTCATAATCAGGTGATTGTGGACAGCTTTTGTATTGATATGGGTAGCAACAATGACTTGAAAGCCCGGAAAGTATTCGGCAAATTTCAATCCGATTTCGTGCGCGGTCTCGGGAGTGAGGTCATCGTCAGGTGAGAAGGACTGCACGATATGGTAGTAACTTCTTCCGTCCTCTTTGTGAAACCGCTTCTTGACAAATCGGAATTCATCAAGCGCACTCTCCGGGGAACAGTTGACGCCGCCGATCAATTTGCTCTCCGTCGCTTCACGGCGCGTGACATAATCAAAAATATTGTTCATCGGACTTCCTGCGTTAACGAATTTAACGACTGCCAAAGTCTTGCCACCTCCTCTCTTGTTTCGCTTAAATCAATCTGATAACAGTACCCGGAATTGACTGCTCTCGTCAGTTGATTGAGGTTGTTGCCGATTTTTCTCAGCTCATCTGCGACTTCATCTACACCTTTGACGACGATAATCTTCTTGCCAAGCGCGCAATCTCGCAGATACATACTCGGCGTACGGTAGGAAGAGTACGCCTTTCCTTCGATGATTTCTCTCTGCTCGGATGTAACTCTCGTTGAAATGATTTCGGTTTTCGCTTGCTTTTTCAAAATAATTTCCTCCATAGTTTTTCAAAATAGGGGCGCGGGCCTAGCTCGCATCTGCCTTTGCGGCCGCCCAAATGAGGGCGGTCGTAATACAAAGGCGAAACTGGCAATAAAGCAGGAATTATTTTCTGTTTTGTTGAGTGGGTATACTGTATTTTGGTGCAACAGGAGCAACACGAAACCTCAGCGCACTGTTCATCAGCTTTTCCGAAATAAATCGGAGCGACAAAGATGCGACATGCTGCACATTTGTCACCCCGACAGAAAAAGGAGAAATCCAGTGCAGACGGCAGTTTTGAAACTTTGTCACCCGCGTCACCTGTTTATTCACACAACTCTGCGACCGTGTCAGCCTTATCTTTTATCAGACAAATAAAGCGAAGTGTTTTATCGCCTATGCGGATAGACTTTGTGTTTTTGCCTTTGTCGCAAATGGTCAAGCCTTCTTCGGCGAGCGCTTTGATCAATCCGTTTTTGGAAATCGAAAACGCTTCGTCCTGCTCATTGCATAATCGCTTCACCTGTTTGTGCGCGATATCGGCATTTAGATAATAGTTTTCATCATCTTGATATCCGATATAGTTTACAGGCTTGAATTCAACCGGATTGTTTTTATCCAGCAAAACAGCCTGTCCGCTTTCGATGAGCGAATAGAGCTTCCGGATAAACTTGTGCATCGGCTTGTCCTGATCGATATTCACGCTTTGCTTCTTTGCAAGGTAATACAGACAAGTTCTGCAACGCTCGAATGTCGAATGGTAATCTTCTTTGGAAATGATTTCATAGTCCAACAGAAAGAGTAAAAAGAATTCCATGCCGATCATCAGCCATGCGTAGATCTCAGGCACTCTACCGTGACAGTGTATCCCTGAATTGATAAATTCCTGACGGTAATTTTGAAAGCTTTTCTTCAGCTGATTGATGAATGACCGCTCTGTATTTTTATCTTTCAAAAGCCGCTTCTTTATCCATTCCGTGTATGCCAGTATACAACTGCGGAGTGTGCCTTTTTCTGCTTCGCGCTGAAATTTGGAAAGGTTATTCAGATCAATCGTTCCATCGCGCAGTTCCAAACAAAAGTATCTTGCCGTACCGCTCTCGCCGATGTCAGGAGCCTGTTCTGCTGTGATGATGGCGTTGCCCTGTGGAGGTCGAGACTCCATCGGAGTAGAATCGGATTTCAATCTTCCTCTGCCGATACGGTCGCCGTAGCCGCGCATGATCAGCTGTGCGGTTTCGGTTAGTTTTGATACTTCTTTTCTGCTGCTTGGGTGAAAGTCATCAATGCAGGTCAGCACATCTTTCAAAGAAAAAGAGTTGTACATAATACTATTCGCCGTGTCGCGGAACGAAAGCGGTAAGTCTGAACTGTTGAACTTTCCGAAGAATGACAAGAACAACGCCGCGAGCGTACTCTTGCGCGTTCCTGTTCTGCCGAGCAGACAGAGGACAAATTTCGGCTCGCAGTTTGCCTGATGAAGAAACTCATTCAGCGGAGTCAGAAAAGTATAAGCCAACAACGGCAACGTGATTTTGGCAGGCGCAAACGACATTGTGTTTACCATCAAAAATACATTTGCCAAATCCGAGATTTTCCAATTATCAGCCCTCTCATAACGGCTGAGTTTTCCTCTCAGACTGACATCATGCTTGCCGTCGTTTGGCAGCAGATATTCCCAATGATTGTCTATCAGCTTCCAGCCGGTAACATGATAGATTTGGATTCTCTCTGCGTTCTCCGCTGTTTGCTGAATAGCATGACGGACGTATTCCTTGACGCTCCTTTCCGGTTCGAGAACGCAATCCGCGCCCCAGCGCTCTATCAGCCAGTTGAAGGTTCCGAGTTCCGCACCCGTTACATCGGTTTCCGGCAACACTCTGCCGCTTGAATGAACGCAACCTAAACGAAGCACCGTCTTTACTTCCGCTCCGTCGTCAACACTGACCTCGCTGACAATGTACGGCAGAAAGTTACAGAGTTTTTTAGACGTGATTCCGCTCTTGTTGGTTATCTCTTTGTAGAGGCAACCGTCCACCACCTTGTACGGAAGCGGATACTGTACAAGGTTGTTGTTTGAGTTGCTGATAAGCTATACCTCCTAAAAATTTTTTACGAATACAAAACTCCCACCTCGCAAAAGTGGGAGTAGTATTCATAATTGCAAAAGGAGCGTTCAGCCTTACACCGGTACTCGGCTGCGCTTTCCTTTCACTTTATCAATGTCAAATTTATAAAAAATTCCGTATTTTGATAGGACAAGTCATAAACCTTTCCAAAAGGGGTTGTGACATTCAAACGTTTGTGCTATAATATTATCGAACGGAGGTTCTAATATGAAGTTTATTGAAACAACAAACGAGGGTGTTCACTGTTACAACCGATTTTCAGCTGACTTCTCGGACGACATTGTTAAGCTAAACAATCGCAACTATCCCTTAGGTGCGGTCAGTAAAATGGTGTCGAACATTTCAAAAGACGAAATGGACGAGCTTTTACAGCTCGGAGGGAAGGCATTAAACTGCCATAAGACAATATCGCTTTTGGGATATAACCGGAATGTCTTTCTAATCCATAAGGGCGTTATTCTGGATATGCTGTCGTATATGAAAAACTTTGAGATTTTTCAGTGCTTTGATTATGAAGGATCCAAAAAGCTGGTTGATGATTTACTGTCGGAAGAGGCTTTGGACAAATATGAGGATTATCTTGACGATGATAAACCGCTTACAGAAGAGAGAGCATTAAAACTAAAGGACATAAAGAAGCGGTATGATTATGCTATTGTCTTAGGTTTAATCTACGCCTATATTGGAATCGATAGAAAACTACCTGATCGCCGTAACGGATTTCAAGCCGAAGTATAATGCGGATTTTTACGGCAGCGACGAGGACGAAGATTACTATTCTTCTGCCGTAGATTCCGCTGAAAATGATTTGGATACGGAACGTGTATATTTCAAACTGAGCCGACAAGAAAGGCTGTTAAACGCTCTTGCCAAACTCAACAAGAAAGACCGACTGCTGATAGAGTACGTCTACGGTATCTGTCCGAAATGTCTGAATAACAAGGAGCAAAAAACGATTCGCCAAGCGTCATTGCTGCTGGGCTTGACCGAGGACGGCGCACAAAAGAAACTGAAATCAATTCTAAATAAGCTAAGAAAACTGCTACAAGAGTAAAGGCAGCAGAAACATTCTGCGTTGTTTCCACTGCCTTCATTTTTGCCCCACAAACTGCGACAAATCGGCTGTGGCAGTTTTATTCCGTGACGTCGAATAAGACTGCGAACATTTTATTTGCGCGACACAGGGCGAAATTCTGCGCCGAATTATTATTCTTTAAATATGTCTTGCAATTTGCAATACATTGTTGTACAATATTCTTGAAAGGTGGTTGAATAAATATGATGAAAGATGCAACTGTCAGCGCACGGGTTCAGTCTGATATCAAAGCAGAAGCGGAAGAAATATTAAAAAACCTCGGCATTCCTGTGTCTGTCGTTATCAATTCTCTTTACCGTCAAATAATTTACAAGCACGGTGTGCCGTTTGAGCTTACCGTTCCTGCGGAACCTTCGACAATGGATGCTTTAACAAAAGCCGAATTAGACAGGAAGCTTCAGCACAGTTATGAACAATCGTTAAATGGTCAGGGAGTGCCTGTCAATCAACTTTTCAATGAGCTTGAAAGGGATTTGACGTGATGGAGCGCTATAACGTTATTATCACACCCGATGCCGCAGTGGATTTATCGCAACTCAAAAGCTATATTGCTTACACGCTTCAAGCACCGGAAACAGCTTTGAAATATATTCGTGGATTACGGCAGGAGATTGAAAAGCTTGATTCATTTCCTGGCGCTGTTGCGCCTGTTCCGGATGAGCCTTGGCATTCGCGCGGAATCAGAAGAATCATTCACAAGAATTTTTATATCTATTACAGAATAGATGAAAGTACCAAGTGCGTCTATGTTTTGAATGTGATTTACGCTAAACGTAATCAACTTAACGCACTTTCAGAATACAACTAAAAAGATACTGCTGTGGAACGTATCGAGCCACAGCAGTTTTTCGCGCCCACACTCCGCGACAAATCGGTTGTGTGGGCTTTTTCTGGTGAGGTCGGGTATGACTGCGATCTTTTTATTTGCGCGACACATGGCGAAATTTCGCACGTTAGGTTTTGTAACTCATGGCTTCTGTCAGAAGTCTGACAGCCAAAGAGAAACCTCGGCAAAACGCGTCGTGTTCGCCGAGGTTCATCAATTCTGTGTGATTGTCTTTGATTTTTTCGAGTATAGTGTTTTGTTGCTCTGTCAGCGTTGCGGATAACTCCTGCTCATGACGGATTACCAGCTTTGCGGTAACGTCATACTCGCTACCGCGCTCCACTTCATATTCATGCGGAGCGATGTTTCCGTAATAGAGATTTTCGAGTGTGGTCATTGTATCGCCTCCTTTCCAAGCAACAGACAATACCACAGGTTGCACGAAAAGTCCAGAAAAATAAAGAAACGGTCTGATAAAAACCAAACCGTTTCCTTAGTTATCCTAATTGTACATCATATTCTGCCAAGTACATTTGTAAATGTGTCGCGTCGGCGATGTTGATTTCTCCGTCGCCATTTGTATCTGCTAAAACGAGTTCTTCCGCTGATAAATCTTCCAATTCGACAATTTGACGCTGAATTGATGTAACGTCTCTTACGGATATTTGGTTATCGCTATATGCATCACCGATTTTCTTATCGCCAACCAACACCCAGCCGTTTGTTATCTCAAACGGTTGATTCTGCAAAGTGTTGTCAAATACATTTTCTGGATTGTAGCTGATATTGATCCGAGAGCAAATGGCGTTATCTCGAACACGAAAACGCAGTATAGCCAATGTACCGTTATCGACTTTGTTTTCTGAATCAGCAGCGTACCATGAAATACGCAGAGGGTCAGAGCTGACATTGCCTGTAGATATTGCGTCCTGGAAAAGAGCGGCGTTATTAACGCTGATCAATTCTAAGTCATCAGAGGAATAGGAAACATCTATGCTCAGTGCCGTAATACCCGGATTGTTTTGAATATTTAACTTGACGTCAACTGTTTCACCTACGTTTCCGCGAACGATTTCTGCTTGAAAACGCGGTTTATCGGCTGCGTCATATGAGATCACCGAACATACTGCTAACATGACGACAGCTAAAAGGATAGATAATACCTTTCTCATTTCAGCACTACCTCCCATCCGTTAATATACCGTTGCAGAAGTACTAAGTCTTTCATATTGATCTCGCCGTCATCATTCACATCGGCAGCAGACTCAACAATGCTTACATCCCAATGGTTGATAAACTGCTGAATCAGCACAAGGTCTTTCATGTTGATGTTACCGTCGCGGTTGACATCTCCGGGGGTAGGTTTCAACACCGTGACTGTACCGTTTCCAATATCAAACGGCACGTTAATCAGCGAGCTGTCAAATATATTATTAGCATTGTAAGAAATAGTGATGGGGTAGTCATCAATAGGCGTGCTCAAATCAACCTCAAAGGTCAGGATTGCAAACAAGCCCGTACCATCAACATCCGAGGTTGAGGATGAAGCCCAAGAAATCGTGAACGGGTTCTTGGTGAACGGAGAGTTGCTCGGCTGATTTCCAAACAAATCAGTATATTGAACGTTTTTCAGCGTGAAATATTCGGGGAACGTCACGTCAATACTTAATGCGGTGATGCCCGGGTTTTCATCCAAAAACAGTTTGACCTGAACTTCGTCGCCCGCTCTAACAATAGCATCGGTGATGGTCAGCTTGCCCTTCTTTTCCTTGCAAGGGATTGTTTCGGTGTGCTTATCTCCGCAGAGTGTGCAGGTGTAGAGTACTTCTCCTGTATCTGTATAGGTAGGCTCCTTTGTGATAACACCGTCATTCCAAACATGTTCCAAACAGGAAATCGGCTCAGTTTTTGTTGCGTTACATTTTGTGCAGGTATAGGTCATTACTCCTTCTGCATGGCAGGAAGCAGGGGTGGTCACCACACCGTTATTCCAAGTATGGCCGTTAGCAGGAATGACCTCCTGCGCTTTGAGGATCTCATGGCATACAGAACAGTGCGAGCCTTCGGTCAAACCTGTTTCAGTACAAGTTGCGGGATAACCCTTGTCTGTTAAAGCCGTATGACCCGAGGTGGGAATAACTTCTTGTGCCTGTAAAACTTCACCGCAAACAGAGCAATGACTGCCTTCAGTCAAGCCTGTATGCGTACAGTCAGCAGGAACCGCATTATCTTTTACGGGAGTATGCCCGTTGGCAGGGATAATCTCCTGTGCTTTAATGATTTCGCCGCAAACGGAACAGTGACTACCTTCGGTTAAGCCTGTTTTGGTACAGGTCGGCGACTTTGTGTTGTCAATAACAACTGTGTGGTCTTTCATCGAAACGACTTGTTGTTCGACAAGTGTTTCTCCGCACACGGAACAGTGCGCCCCTGATGTCAAACCTGTGTGGGTACAGGTTGCAGGAACCGCGTCATCAATGGCAACTGTGTGTCCTTTTGCCGGAACAACCTCTTGTGCCTTGATTATTGCTCTGCAAACAGAGCAGTGCGAGCCTTCTGTCAAGCCTGTTTCCGTACATGTCGGTAATTTTGCTACATCAATTACCGGTGTGTGACCTGTTGCCGGAACGATTTCCTGTGCCTTAATAACCGTACCGCAAACAGAGCAATGTCTCCCTTCGGTCAAGCCTGTTTCAGTACAGGTCGGCGCTTTTGCTGCGTCAATGACAGGAGTATGACCTGTTGCAGGTACAACCTCCTGCGCTTTGATGACTTCACCGCAAATGGAACAGTGACTTCCTTCTGTTAAACCGGTTTCTGTGCAGGTCGGAGCTTTTGCCGCGTCAATGACGGGAGTATGACCGTTAGCGGGGATGATCTCCTGCGCCGTTAACACTTCACCGCAAACAGAACAATGCAGCCCTTCTGTTAAGCCCGTATCAGTACAGGTGGCAGGTTTGCCGTCATCCGTCACTAATGTGTGTCCTTTTTCGGAAATCTCAGTCGTTTCTGTATGACCACAGTTGTCGCAAGTTAACGTCGTATGTCCTTTTTCGGTGCATGTTGGGTCAACCGTTACAGAGTTTATGATGGGTGATCCACAGTCAGGACAGAGCTTGATGATTTCAACAAAGGTTCGTGAATTGTTCTGCGCATATGTTTGAGCGGAAGAACCTGCATATCCAAATATTGTCGTTGTTGTCGGGAAAGTGGTTTTTGCAATACTGCAAGTTCTACTTAATATGTATGCTTTTGAAAGGTTGTTGCATCCGGAAAATACGCCATTACCCATTTTTTCAATGAATTTAGGCAATGTCACTTTATCTATTGCTGTACATCCTTGGAAAGCGTAAGCTTGGATTTCAGTCAATCCATTATTAAAACTAATTGATGAAATATTAGAACAGTTGCTGTAAGCATAGTCACTTATCTTCTTCAAGGAAGGCGGCAACGATAGATTGGTTAAGCCTGTACATTTATAGAATGCATAGCCATAAATGTTTTCTAAGCCGTCCGGCAAATCCATATCTTTCAGATTGGTGCAATTATAGAAAGCATTTACACCAATACTCTGTACGCTATCGGGAATCTCAAATCCTGTAAACGAAGTGTTCCCATAGAACATATATGATCCAATATTGGTTATTCCGTCTTCAAGAATGAACTCTTTTAGCTTTTCACGGCTGATGTACCACGGAGTACAATTGTATTTGCCGTTAAAGCTGCCCATCACACCTGTGCCTTTGGTCATAGTGATTTTTTCGATATTTGTGCAATTACCAAAATTCGACAAATAAGTACCGACATCCGTAGAGCAAGGCATAGTAATCTCTTTCAAACCGGTACAGTTATAAAAAGCAGCCGTTCCGATGGTCTCAAATCCATCGGGTAACTCAAGAACTGAAAGTGAAGAATCTCCGTTAAAGGCACTATTGCCAATGGATTTTAATGAACCGGGTAATGAGAGATTCTTTAGTTTCGTTAAATCTCTAAACGCGCTTGTTCCGATATTTGTAATTCCTTCTTCAAGAACAACAGTCGTAAGGGTGGAAGCGCTCAAATACCATGGAGTATAAAGATAACGTGAATCTGTTGCAAATGCAAGCATTGTTCCCGTGCCCTTTGTCATTGTCAGTTTTTCAAGATACTTTGTATTTGAAAATACTCCGTCTTTATATATGTCAGCCGAACAAGGCACCGTAAGCTCTTTCAGATGATAACAGTTATAAAACGCTTGCTCTTCAACATTCACAACGCTTTCGGGAATTGTCAGAGATGTAATTGAACCATTATTTGCAAAAGCCATTTTCTTTATCTCTGTTACGTTACCGGGAATAACAACCTCGCCAGTTGCCAAGGAACCGTCAATCAGAGAATTTCCAACGATATACAATCCGTTCACTACATGGTTTTTCATCCACAAGGTATTGCTTAATGCTCCACCACCTAATGTGTACGGATTATTAGGAAATGTTACAAATTCAAGATTTATACAATCCTTAAAAGCATTGTCGCAAATGCTTTCTATTCCATCGGATAATACAACCTCGGTCAGCGCGCTTTTTCCGTCATGCCACGGTGATTGGCTGTTATATACCATCACGCCGTTACCTTTAGTCAGAGTAACCTTGGAGATCTTATCACAAAGGTCAAAGTTCTCGCTGTACGAATCGCCGGTCTCTATTGTCGCCGAACAAGGCAGCGTAATGTTCTCTAAGCCTCGACATTGATAGAACGCGCCTTTTCCGATATTTTCAATCGTGTCAGGAAGCGTAAGGCTCTTCATTCCCGAAAAGCCATAAAATGCATATGGCTTTATTTCTGTAACAGAAGCTGTAATGTTCACATCTGTTACGGCTTCACCTGCAATATATAAGTTGTGCGTATATTTTATCGGATTAGAGTTCTCGTTTACAAAACTAATATCAACCCAATCATTGATTGTTCCCTGATAAATAAGCTTTTTCAAAGAATAGCAATAATAAAATGCTCCGCTGTCTATTGTTTTCAGAGAAATGGGAAGATTGATTTCTGTCAAAGGTGCATCACTATTGTATGTGTTCCTCACAAAACTACTTTTTCCAATACGGACAACATTTCCAAAATCAATATTCTCTACATTTTCGCAGTTATAAAACGCATAATCGCCTACGGACGTAACACCATCTGAAATAACGATCTGTTTTATGCAGTCCCTATAAGCATACCAAGGAGTGTTTGCGTCCGTTGACCAACTGCTCGTTTTTGAATAATCAGCCATATCGCCCGTTCCGCTGATTATCATCGTTCCAATGCCGGTGTCCATTGTATAGGTACAGCTTTCACCGCAAGAACCGCTTATTGTTTTGTATTCTTCTACATACTCGTCGCGGTAGGACTCTCCGCAGCGGGGGCAAACGTGCTCCGTGTATCCCTGTTCTTCATATGTCGGCGGAACAATCGTTGCTACATAATCGTGTCCAAGTTTAGGGATAACTGCTCCCTCTATTGCGTCACCGCAATCAGCACATATATATCCTGCCGTTCCATCCTCGGTACAGGTGGGAAGAATCGTGGAAATATGATAATCGTGAGTATGAGTACTCTCAGAGTATCCGATGCCTGTAAGTTCTTGCTTAAATATATCTATTCGGCCCCATTCGAGATAGTTATAGTTGAAAGATGTTTTGTCAAAAGTATTACTGCATTCTTCTACACCTGTTAATGGGCCAAAGGTATATAATGCACCTCCTGCATAAGAGATAGTATTTACACTAATATTTTCGGTATTAGCTGACGAGTTTTTTATTGTACCTTTATCTAAGCTTTTACCGACAAATCCACTTATTGTATTTGTATCAGCTCCGCCATAACCCTGTAAATCACTGACAAAAAGATTACCATTAAACACACAATTACTGATCGTACCGTCGTTTATACCTACAAAACCTCCTATAGTGTTACCTTCATCAACATCAAACTCGCCAATAAAGCTGGAATTGCTTATTGTTCCATAATTGAAGCTTACAAAACCGCCTAATCCATAATATTTCTTATAATTTGACTCATAATAATAGTTATATGATGTATTATCTATAACATATCCTGTTGCCAAACCATTGAAAGAGCAATTGGTGATAACGCCGTAATTGAGATACGTAAAAGTTCCGTTTGTCTTATAGTTTTTATTCGAGTTCTGTATATTCAAATTCTGGATTATTCCATAATTCTTTTTGAATAATCCGTTTTGATAAGCATTAGACCAAATCGCACTTACAGTATGATGGTTACCCTCAAGCTTACCGTAGAAATCTCCGAATGTCTGAAACTCTTTTGTAAGATCAATATCATTTGTAAGTTCATAACACGCGTCCATAGATAATTCGGGAATCGCTCTGAATGCCGCTTCTGAATCAATGGCATACGGATTGTCCTCTGTACCTTCTCCCGAAATCTTAACATAATCAAAATGAACCGAGTATCCTGTCAATCCGTTTTTATAACACTTTGCTGTTATTGTAACAGTATCGCTGATTTCAATAGGAGAGGAGTATTGCGTGGATGTTATATCAGGTTCACTTCCGTCAAGCGTATAATAAATATCTCCTCCGCTATCAGATATCAATTCAACATATTCAGTTCCGTTAATCAAGATATTTGTTTTAGAACTCTTGATATCTGCATTAAACGCACTGGTCAAAATGGGATAACCATTGTTGATATTATTGACATCAATTATCCAATATGAATCGACTGCTTTTATTTCATTGTTGATCATCCCAATGAAATCATCAGATTTCATCAGTTCGGTTGTACAACCGTCAGCAGCAGTGTGGTTACATATGGTTTGGTCATAATAAGAGTTCTCATATGCTCCGAAGGTAATTGGATGACTGCTGCTGGTTCCGTATCTACTTGATCCACTGGCGCTGATGCTTGCTGCCACATAACAGTTAGCAATAGAACCGCTGTTTGTAACCGAAATGCCTGACGCTTTTGCACCAAGATAATCGTACATATCGACACTGCCAAAAACAGCACAATTCCAAATCGTTCCGCTGTTTTCATAACATATTATTGCACCTGCAGAACCCTTGACATCTGCGCTGACAAAAACGCCTGATAATATACCGGAATTAGTGAAGACAAAACCGCCAGTACGGGTGTATTCATCGCTGCTTGCATATGTATAAACAGCTTGATTTCGGTAAGTAACAGAAGATACACTGCCGCTGTTCGTACTAGCAAATCTTGAATCTGCAGTAATAGTATGATAATTACCGTTTAATTGTGCTTTAAAAACATTTATATATTGATACTGTCCGCTAACATCAATATCATTTTCCAACGATAAGTATACTTCTTCATTACTGCCATATGCAGACATTGCATAAACAAAATCTTCTGCTGAATAAATCCGATAAGGAGAATCCTGGGTGCCTTCGCCTTGAAGATTGATATCTGCCGCGCTGGTAGATAACACCGACAAAGGCAAGACGGAGATCACCATAAGGTAACTCAGAACCACCGACAAAACCGTTTTAAATGTCGCTTTCATTACTCTCCCTCCTTACAGATTGTCAAAAAACTTATCAAGCAAGCTGCTTCGCTCGCTTAGATAACTTTTGATTTGCTTGAAATTGTTCTTATCATGAAGCGGGATATCGCCCCAGATCTCCAAATCTTTGTCGTAGTATTCGCTTGGAATACCGGAAATAAATGTTTCAAATTTGCTGATGGTCTTTTCGTTATCAAGAGCGCTCTTTCGTAACTCCTGATAACGGGATTTTATCTCGGCGGAATAGTTGTTGAGGATCCTGTCCCATAGCAGGCTGTCAGATGAGGAATCAAACGTTCCGTCGGCAGTCTTTTTCGGAAGGAGATAATCTGTTCCGTAAAGCTTTGAACCATCAAACGCTAATCCGCAGGCAGTATCCAAATCGTAAAGCGAAGGGATCCACTTTTCGCCGTTGTATGTGATTAACAGTACGTTCTTCGCGAAGTTATCTGTCAGTCCGAGATAATAGGTCGTAATCAAATAATCAATCGCGGCATCCACGTCAAGATAATTACCGATTCCCTTTTTGAAGTTTTCGCCGTCGTTTTTAATGACAAAATCAATCAGGTTGTCCAGACTGTCATATGCCCATGTGTCATCGTCACCATAGCAATATTCCAAATCGTAAATAGTCTTTTTATCTTCTTCGGTCAGCTTTGATTTGAAATGAGCGCTGTCAGACGACGGGCTGTTAATTACAAAAAGCGCTTCGCCCTCGTCATCACCGATATTATAGGTATCATCATCCTTCGGAATATTCATCGTATAAACGCCATGATATTCGTTATTGATGAACACCATAATCGGATAGCCGTCTATAGCTCCTTTAAACTGCAAATCCGCGATATTGCTGTCGAGGTTTTTCCTTGAGGATACAACCTCACTCCAAATATTGTTTGATACAACGTTTCTCGATTGAGAAAAATCTATGTAGTTAGCTTTCAAACAATACTTACTGCTCTTTTCCCAGCCATGAAGCCCAACCTTGTTCTTGTCTTTACCGTTTTCATCTTCAAAGAATTTCAGCGTAAAATTCTTCTTATCATAATTCATCGCTGTATGTCCCTGATATTTGATGGTAGCAAATGAGGTAAAGGTTTGATTGCTGTCGATGTATTCGGCTTTCATTGGCACAGCACTGTCTTTGCCGATACCCTCTAACGTACCGTCAAAATAAATCTGCGGAAGCTCGCCTGTAGCGTACAGTCGTTCTGTCTTTTCCTCCCCGCATTGGGAACATTTGTATTTCATAGTACCGGGAGCAAATTCGCTTGCCGCAACGGATTCCGTTTCTTCAAAATGATGATTGCACTGCGACGGCTCCACTTTAACCGGCGGTTTTCTTGTTGCTAAAATCAAAGCAACAGTAGCGCCAACCAGAACCGCCAAAGTGATTGATACTATAAGTATATTTCTTGCTTTCTTGTTCTTCATTTCTTACACCGACTCATTATAACAAAAAGTGCGTACAACCGAAGCTGCACGCACGAAAAACGCACTGCTCCAATTGCTGCGACACAATTTCAATACATGCTTCTACGTAAACAAGTATGACTAAGGAGCATGCATTTTTACCTGATTAAAAAGCAAAAATGCACACTTTAGTTTACGTAGAAAAAATGAAATTATGTCGCACTTATATTTTACCATATTTAAAGGTATCACGCAATCCAAAAAACACCGCGCCAATTTAGTAGATTTGCACATAAAAATACACCGCTCAGACATTTTTATCTGAACGGTGTATTTTTATTATAACTCAGCAATTCAACAGGTCTTGATATATCATCAGGTCGTCATCTTTGAACACATTGAAGATAACCTTGATATCACTGCCTGTTTCCTTTTTATATGTTCTTACGGTATTAACCGCAATCTCCGCGGCTTCCTTCTGCGGAAATCCGAACACGCCTGTGCTGATACAGCAGAACGCAATGCTCCCACAGCCGTTTTCCTCGGCGAGCTTCAGGCAGGAGAGGTAGCAGTTTTTGAGAAGCTCGCAGTGTTCCCCGGTGAGCCTGCCGCTGACAATCGGTCCGACCGTGTGCAAAACATATTTGCATGGCAGATTATAGGCAGGCGTAATCTTCGCCTGACCTGTAGGTTCCTCGTGCCCTTGTTTGCGCATAATCTCGTAACAGTGGTATCGCAGAGAAATGCCGGCGGCACTATGCAAGCAGTTATCAATACAGTTATGTAAAATCCTCCAGCACCCCAGCATTTGACTATTGGCGGCGTTCACCACCGCGTCGCATTCAAGCGTTGTGATGTCGCCCTGCCATAGATAGAGGTCTTTTTCGACCGGAGTGAGGTCTGAAATACTTGTGATACCTCTTGCTTTGCTTTCGGCTATCAGATACTCGCTCTCTATCCTTAAATATTCCTCGCTGATTGGCTTCGGCATCCAAATGTTCATTAGACCTCGAAGCAAATCCTTCTGTCCTTGCTCGTCCTCAGGAATCTTATAATGACTGAGTTGAGAATTATCCTTTTGAAGTTCTTTGATAAGATAAATTCTGCGTTCTGTTTGGTTCATTTCAATCCAATCCTCTCTCTCCACATCGGTATCAATCTTTGACAAACAGCCCGTGACGGTCGATGATATTCGATTTCCCAAATAGAAACCGTGCTTCTTGTTACTCCGAGCTCTGTGGCAAACCGTGATTGTGACAATCCCATTTGATGTCTTATAGATTTGATTTTATCACCAAATCCCGGGGAAGTAAACCGGGTATAATCGTCTAACAGTAAGTCCACATCAATGTTTAGCGCATCGGCAAATAACCGTGCGTTTTCATAGTACAACTCACTACGCTTTGACTCATAATTTTGAATCAAGCCAACCGTTATTCCTGTCATATTTCCGAGGTCGTTTCTGCTTATACCTTTTATTTCCCGATAATGTTGGAGAACGTGATAGTAGTTTTTGCAGAGTTCTTGCTGGTTAATTTTGTATTTAAGATGTATCAGGCACTTACCTTGAATGATGTTGTATGTCTGTGTGTGATTGAGCAGGGTATCGCGTTATCAATACAGCAGTGACAGGGATTGAAACAGCCGAGCATTTGTGAGTTTGCGGCGTTGACAACAGCGCCGCATTTCAGCGTTGTAATATCGCCCTGCCAAAGATAAATACCGTCCTGAACAGGCTCTAAATCCGCTAAATCCGTCATTCCCTTGCGGCGGTTTTCCTCCTGCAAATAAGCGTCTTGGATTTTCAAAAATTCTGCACTTGTCTCTTTCGGCATACGGAGATTAAAAAGCGAGCGCAGCAGCCGCTTTTGATTATATTCGTCTGTCGGTATCCCGATTCTTTCTCCGCTTTCGGAGAGCAGATATTCAATTAAGAATAACCGTCTTTCTGTCTGTGTCATCATTATCACCGCTCTTATTATCTACTATTTAACGCAAGACAAGGCGAAGGACGCAGTATTGCGGAAAACATACCGCAAGAATTGTCTGCTTTTTTGTATCAGTCTTTCTTTAATTCGTTATGAATATCCGTCATTACATCAGCAAGGGTGATCTTCCTCATTTCATCTTCCATGCGCTTTTGAATTCTGTCCAGTTTTGAATCCATAGCTTTATGAATGTTTCTGCCAATGGGACAATCCGGATTCGGATTTTCATGAAAATGGAACAGCCCCCCATCATGCACACTGTCTACCGCATTATAAACATCATAAAATGTAATTTGCTCAGGTGTTTTCGTCAGCGTAATCCCGCTTTTGCCCTGACTGATGCTGATAAGTCCTGACTCCTTGAGGTTTCCCATGACATTCCTGACAATGACAGGGTTTACGCCTATACTGCCGGCGAGAATGTTACTGGTTACTTTTTCGTTTTCGCCCAAATAGTTGATAACAGCGAGAAGATGGACTCCTATGGTAAATTTACTTGAAATCTGCATATCATCGCCTCCTTCTTGTAATATACTGCATTACAGGAAGAATGTCAATGCAGACAGCAAGTTTTGTTACTCGCTGACAACGCTGATTCTCTCTTTGATATGCTTGCCGGTTTCAATTTCATCAACCATGGCTATCGCATAATCGGCATAAGAGATGACGCTTTCTCCCTTGCTGTTGAGAACCAGTTCTTCACCGCCCAAAATGTATTTTCCGGTTCTTTCGCCGTCAGCCTGAAAATCTCCGGCAGGGCTGACGTAGGTCCAGTTCACATTATCAAACTTACGGAGCTCCTCAAGTGCTTTAGCATGTCCGTTTACCACGGGCATTGCCGCCTCGGGGAAAGGAGTCACGTCAACAACTGTCTTCGTGTGTTCGGAATCAACATAGAGACTACCGGCTCCGCCAACGACCAGAAGGCGTGTATTACTGCCGGTGAGTACTTTCGCCATGTGGACAGTAGCCGCCGGGATAAGATTGATAGCATCGGGAGTCCAGTTGCCAAAGGCATCAACGACAACATCAAAACCGGCAAGATCTTCACCCGTAAGATCAAAAAGATCCTTTACAACGGTCTCCTGCGCCACAGTTTTATTTTCTCCTCTCACGATGGCGGTGACATCCATACCGCGGTTTACCGCTTCCTCTACGATCAGCTTACCGGCCTTTCCGTTTGCTGCCACAACTGCAATTTTCATAATAGAATCCTCCTTGAATTTAATTTGAGTTGACTTGTAATCATGTTGATTACAAGAACATTATAACAGCAAGCCAAAACTTGTCAATAGTCTTATTACAAGTTTTTTAAATTACGCGCTTCTGAACCAAAAGCAGGATTTCAAGGAAGCTTATCAGAGCGTCCTCTTATTCCTTCTGATCGTGGCGAGCAGATCCATGTCGCCGTGCTCAATCTCGTGCTGTAACGCGGAGACAATCTTGTCCTTCCTTTTCAGGAAATCTGGTCCTGTCAGATTCTTGCCGGAAACGGTATGATGTGTGATGAAATAGCAGTCACAAGTCAGGTTTTCAACAAATAACAGCAATTCCTCCAGCATTTCCCTTTCGGAAAGCGGCGAAAATTCTCCGCGATGTGCTTCTTCAAGCAGCGGCGTTCCTGGAAACAAGGTCAAGCCGCCTGTGCCGACGAGCATGGGCTTGCACTGACTGAAAATGATTGCCGAATTAATAGCGTGGTCACGGCTGTGTTCCCTGCCTGCCGTGCCGTTGAGAAAGGTCATCCAAAAGTCGATGCCCGCTTCGTGCAGCTTGTTGCATTGCTCGATGATATCCGAGGCGTGGTAGCCTTTGTTGATACGATCGAGTGTAGCATCGTCTCCGCTTTCAACGCCGAGCGAAATTTCTTTTACGCCAAGCTCACGCATTTTTTTCAACTCCTCAACTGTCTTGTTGCGGATGTCGGTGACACGGGTGGCGGCGTAGATGTACGCCATCTTCGGCAGATACTGATTTATCATCACAAGAATGGGCTCTAACTTCTCATAGGACAGCGCAAGCGGATTGGCGCTCAATAATTGAATGATAGTTGCGCCGGGCGCAATCTTGGCAATCTCCCGCAAGTCCTCCTCAATCCACTCCATCGGTGACATTCTGAAAGGAACATCCCTGTACATAGTGCAGAACTTGCATTTGTTGTGCGTGCAGCCTTGTGTGATTTCCAATAGCGGAAAGGTGGGCCAGTACGGATTTCTGTAAACGGTTCCTGTGAAATGCAAACTAATTCCTCCTTACAGCTCAACAGCCATTTCTTCTATCGGCTTGTTGCGATAGTGCCACGCGTGCGCCATGGATTTTTCATTCGGATAACCGAGTCCGAGGAACATCACGGGAATGATATTCTCCGGCAGACCGAAAACGTCAACAACCGATTTCGAATTGAAGCCGCGAATCCATATTGAGTGAACGCCGAGTTCTTCCGCCTCATACATCATCGTTGTCGCGGCGATGGAAGCGTCCTGCTCGCCTGAATTATAATTGTGATAATAACGGTCGTTTGGGTTTTTCCAAACTGTGTCCATATCGTAGCAGACGAGAATCATCAGCGGCGCTTTATAGGTAAAGGGCGTAACGCT
Organism: uncultured Clostridia bacterium; assembly: GCA_947170465.1. Taxonomy (GTDB): domain Bacteria; phylum Bacillota; class Clostridia; order Oscillospirales; family Acutalibacteraceae; genus Ruminococcoides. Next base: position 20,144 of record CAMVTS010000009.1, on the reverse strand, counting down.
TTTAGCTGCCTTGAGCGCCTGTTCACTTTTCAGCACAAAAAACCGCTGGGGCTGATAGTTGCAGGCGGTCGGAACAATTCTGCCCGCATCGAGTATTTTGTCAATCTTCTCCTGCTCAATAGGTCTGCTGTCAAAGTTGCGTTCCGAATATCTGTCACGCGCCAATTCAAAAAAAGTTTTGCTCATACTAATCATCCTTTCGATTTGTTATCACTATTCTATCCGATTTTATGGATGTTTTCCACTTACAGAAATATATTTATGATAGGTTATATTACAGAATTTAGAATTTGTAAGAAAAGAGGATAAAATGAAGGATTTGATGAATCAGGAGCCGATTGACAAAATCCGTGTGACGGAAATTTGCAAGGCGGCTGTGCCGAGCACAGCATTGAAAAGTCTGATGGATTCCATCAGTTTTTTTCAGTGAATTCTGCGACAATCACTTGACAGCAATATGCACACGGCGATACAATAAAGGAAATAACCAAAGGAGCGGTCTGTCATGCGCTTTTGCGATGTATTCAACCAATATCTGAACATGCTGAAAATCTCCTACCCTGCCTTCGCGCAATACACCGGAATGAGCGTCAGCTCCGTCAGGCGCTACAAAATCGGTGAGAGCGAACCTGCCGCCGACAGTGAGCAGCTGCGAAAAATCGCCGGCGGCATTTACCGGTTGGCGCAGGAACAGCAAATGCCGCTTAAAGAGAACGAAATCCTCGCCGAATTGCAGAACACGCTGAAAAACCATCTCTCCATCGACTACAGCGCTTATACTGCCAACCTGAACATGCTGCTCAGGCAGATGGAAATCCGCGTCACGGTGCTGGCAAAGGCGTTATCCTTCGACCCTTCCTACATCTCGAAAATTCTTTCCGGGCAACGCAAGCCGGCGCATATCGACGAATTTACAAAGAGCGTCGGCGCCTTTGTGTCGCGCAACTGTGCTGACGAAACGCACATCCGGCACCTGGCTGCGCTCGTAGGCTGTGATGAAGCAGATTTGGACAATCCGCGTGAACGCTGCTCCGCTATCGTCAGCTGGCTCGGCACAAACACCGAAAAGGATAGCAGCCCTATTTCCGGCTTTCTTGATAAGATGGACGCTTTCCGTCTTGACGACTTTATTCAGGCGATTCATTTTGACGACATCCGGCTGCCGACAGTACCGTTTCAGCTGCCCGGCACGAAGAATTACTACGGTATTCATGAAATGATGGAAAGCGAGCTGGATTTCATGAAGGCGACCGTCGTTTCAAAATCCATGAAGGACTGTATTCTATACAGCGATATGCCGATGGAGGAGATGGCGAAGGATCCGGATTTTCCGAAAAAATGGATGTTCGGTCGTGCCATGATGCTGAAAAAGGGCTTGCACCTCCATATTATCCACGACGTGAACCGACCGTTTCACGAAATGATGCTCGGCTTGGAGAGCTATATTCCGATGTACATGACCGGACAGATTTCACCGTATTACCTGCCTGTTTCGCAGGGCGGCGTCTTTACGCACCTGCTCAATGTTTCGGGCGCAGCCGCTCTGGAAGGCAACGCCATTACCGGTCATCAGGCTTCCGGCAAATACACGCTTTACAAATCCAAGGACGACGTACAACATTTCCGCACGCGTGCCATACATCTCCTCAAAAAAGCGGAACCGCTGATGGATATTTACCGAAGCGACCGCAAGGAGGAATTTCACGCTCAGATTGAACAGCTCCGGGCAGAGGGCGACCGTTATGTGGTGAACTGCAGCCTGCCGCTGTTTACGATTTCGCCTGAGCTTCTTGAACAGATTCTCAGCCGCGTTGCGCTGAAGGATTCGGAAAAAGAGCAGATCAGGCGCTATTGTGCCGGTTATTTGTCGATGGCTGAAAAGCTGCTGACCGGCAGCAGGGTAACGCTTGTCCTGCCAAAGCTCAGCGAGGAACAGTTTAAAAAAACGCCGCTGAACCTGGCGCTTTCGGAGCTGTTTATCGAAACAGACGTGCCGTATCTCTATGAGGAATACCGCGCGCATCTGGAACAGACCTGTGATTTTGCGCGGGCGTGTCCGAATCTCAATCTGGAATTTGACGTCAAACCGCCGTTCCGCAACATCTCCTATACCGTCGTCGCCAACCGGCACGTCGTTGTATCCAAAAATAAATATCCGGCAATTCATTTTGTCATCCACCACCGCAAGATGGTGCAGGCGTTCCAGAACTTTATTCCGCCTGTGGACGACCTGTAATCAACACAGCCCCCGGTACTGCGTATCAGGGGCTGTGTGTGCGCATATATTCAACGGTCCGGTGCAGGGTTTCCACACGGTAGATTTTATCGAGGTTGCCGGCAAAATCGAGGCGATACCGGCGCGAAAGACCGTTCAGCAGGCTGGTAATCTCTTTCTCACGGACGTCCGGCGTTTCCTCAAAGAAATTCTCAAAACTCAGCTGCGCGTCCCTTTCCTGTGACAGATTGTGAACGCTGATACCAATTAAGCGCACCGGGCGCTTGTCAACGTTTTCCAGCAGGGCTGCCGCTTCCCGGTAAACCGTTACGGCGGAATCCGTGGAAAAGACCGGACGTGAGCGTGAAATCGACTTCATATCGGCATAGGTCAGCTTGAGCGTGATGCCCTTGCCGTGCAAGCCTACCCGTTTGGCGCGGTTGACAATACAAAGGGCAAGCAGCACCAGAATGTCGTTGAGTAATTCGTAGTTGGAAACGTCCTTCTGGAAGGTGACCTCTCTGCCGATGGACTTTGCTTCCTCCGGACGGTAGGGTACGACCTTTCTGTCGTCGATACCGTTCGCAATCTGTACAATCCATCTTCCCTGCTTGCCGAGCAGACGGACAACCTCCTCCGGATTCTCGCGGATATCCCTGACGGTGTGTATACCGGCGGCATGGAGCTTTTCGGCGGATTTGGCGCCGACTGTATAGAGCACGCGGACATCACGGTCGATTATCAGGTTGACAAAATCCTCCGCTTCCGGGATTTCAAAATAGCCGTTGGGCTTCTTTTCCTCGCTGGCGGTTTTTGCCGCTGTCTTGGAATAGGCGACGCCCACGGAACAGGTCAGTCCCAGCTCCTCCATCGTCCGGCGCTTGATGACATGTGCAATCTGACGCGCGCCTTCCAGCGTCTTTGCCTGCTCTGTAACGTCGAGATAGGCTTCGTCCAGCGCTATCGCCTGTGACGCGGAAGCGTAGGTGTTCCAGATTTCGTGCAGATGGCGGGAAATGGCTTTGTATTTGTCAAAATGCGGATGCATATAGATGCCCCTCGGACACAGCCGGTAGGCTTCCTTGATATTCATACCGGAACGTACGCCGAACTTTCTCGCTTCGTAGCTGCAGGTTGCCACTACGCCGCGCTCATGGGGCATTGAGCCGATAATCAGCGGCTTTCCGCGCAGTGAAGGATTGTCGCGCATCTCAACCGACGCGTAAAAAGCATCCATATCCACATGCATAATAATCTGTTTCATACGCTCCCCTCCTTCTTTTGACTGTTAATATTTTAACGCAAAGCCGTCGGTTTGTCCAGTATGTTATCGAAAAGCAGACGATAATCATCTGATTGATTATCAGACGCGAAACAGACAGCCAGCCGCAAAAAACAAGGTTCGGTCAAGACCGAACCCTGTTATTATTTCTTCATGCTCATAGCAAACTGACGGGCGTTTTTGTAATCGTCGTCGGACGGCAAACCCTTGTTAATAAAAATCCATGACGCGGCGCAATGGAATTCCTTGTCGCTCAGCGGAATGTTCAGCTCGTCACAGACCTTCTTCACCAGGCTCCATGTCGATTTGCCGGAGCAGGACGTGCTGAAATTGACAACCTCGCCGATTTTATCCTTGTTGCGCGTCAGGAAATCCTTGACCTCTTTGTCGATGTTGGCGGCGTACATGGCGTTGACCAGAAACAGCCGGTCGACCTTTTCCTTCAAATCCGTTGAAACAGGAACCGCCCTCTCTCCTGCCGCCTTGGAAATCTGAGCGGCGAGCTTTTCGGTGTTGCCCTTTTTGGATTTTGTGTAGTAGCGTATCGCGATTTTCATGAATCAATTCACCTCCTGAAGTTGATGCTTTCATTATAGCATATCCTTAGCCGTTTGGCTACAGTTATATATGCAAAAAAAGCGCATGAAACCATGCGCCTTTCTTTATTTTACATCGCGTTTTTTGAAAACGATATAGGTCAGAATGGTGAACGCCGCGATGAATACAACGGAAACCACGCCCGCGTTGACAACCATTGTGTTGCTGAGCACATCAACGGAGTTCATCAGCGCGTCGGGCATGTAATCGCCGACATTCACTTCAACGTGCAGGAAGTTATGGAGCGCCATGCTGATACCCATGTATGCCAGCGAGAACACGTTGGCGCCGAACACGACCGAACCGATAATGCCGAGCGTCTTGTTTCTCAGTCCTACCGTAAAGAACAGCAGAATGGAACATATTGCCATGGAAAGCAGCCAGTTGAGCAGCAGCGTCAGAATTCCGGCAAGCGCGCTGCCGTCATTGACAAGCGCGCCGATCATCGCTGCACTCAGCACATTGGAAAGTGCGCCGACCGCAAAGAAAATCAGGTTGTGTACGCCGATAATGATGAGCTTGGAAAGCACAATCTGTCCGCGGTCTGCCACCTGACCGGCGATATTCTTGATGTAGCCGCCGGAAAAATCCAAATAAGAAAATGATGTGGCGGAAATGAACACCACAATCAGCAGCAGTGACAGCGAAAACGGTGATTTGAGCGCGTCGGAGAGATTGACCGGTGCAATCACGCCCGTCAGCAGCTTGGTGACCAGCGGCAACACAGCCGCTATCAGGATGTTGAACGCGAAGCAAATTCCCAGCAGGATAATAAAGAGCTTTGAGGTACGCAGCTTGTACCACTCCATTTTGATTAAGTTAAGCATTTCTCTTACCTCCTGTCAGACTGAGGTAGTAATCCTCCAGCGAAATATTGTTGATATGAATTTCGCTGACGGCGAGACCGCTGCTGACCAGCGTTTTATTAATCTCGGCTGTGCGGTCAAGACAATCCTCTATCCGGATTACATTGCCGGCAAGTCTGACGTTCTGGATACCCATAGAGGCAATGACGTCCGCGGCTCTCTTATTGTCGTCTGTATTGATGGTGACATATTTGCCGCAGCGCTGCACCAGCTCGTCGTTGGTGAACTCGTCAATCAGCTCGCCGTTGTTGATAATGCCGTAGGAATCCGCGAGCTTGCCGAGCTCGTCGAGAATATGGCTTGAAATCATAATGGTGATGCCCTTCTCGTCCCGGAGACGTTCAAGGGTTTCTCTGACCTCCGCAATGCCCTGGGGGTCAAGACCGTTAATCGGCTCATCGAGAACAATCATTTTTGGATTGCCGACAAGCGCTAAGGCGATGCCAAGGCGCTGACGCATACCCAGCGAGAAGGAACCGGCGTTTTTTTTGCCGGTATCGGAAAGCCCGACGATTTCAAGCAGCTCGTTGACATACTCCTTTTTGAAGCAGTTCATGGCGATACACTTGATTTTAAGATTGTCAAACGCAGAGCGGTTTGCGTAAATGCCGGGGCTTTCAATCAGCACGCCGACGCCGTAGCGCTTGCCGTCGTGATAGGTGTAGGTGCCGCTTGTCGGGGTGGACAAGCCGCTGATCATCCGCATGATGGTGGTCTTTCCGGCGCCGTTTCTGCCAATCAGACCGTAAATCTCTCCTTCGCGGATATGGATATTGATGTTGCCCGCTGCAACCTTATCGCCATAGGTCTTGGTAAGGTTGTCCGTTGTCAGGATATATGCCATTGCAGTCACTCCTTTTCGGGTAGTTTGTCACGGTTTTTGACCGATTGTTAATATTATAACGAACTTGGATTTCCCTGTCAAGCAATTAAAAATAAAACGGCATTATCCTCAAAATAGGATAATACCGTCAATTTCTCTCGTATTGATTACACAACAGATGTGAAAACAGTGTGATTAAGCGGTGTCTTAATTGGGTACAAACGGAAGCTCATATTCGTCCATTGTAAATGGCGGCACGGATTCCTCCTTTGTCCGGGAGGATGCGCTTGATTGTGAGGACTGGCTGCTTTTGGAGCTGCCGGAATCGCTGCTCTGCGCTGCCTGTGAGCTCTCGGAATGACCGGATTCCGCGTAAGAAGACGCGTCCGGCAGAGCGGATTCTCCGCTTTCTGAAGCTTGATTCGTCCGGCTGCCATTGGCAGACTGTCGGTTGGAAGAAGCCTGCGAGGTCTGACCGGAGGAGCTTTCCGAACCGGAGGAAGATGAAGCGCTCTTTGTCGCCGGCGCCGTCGTCGCCTTTTGTGTTGTCGGCTGTGTGGAGGTGGATGATGCTGCCGTCGTGGACGTTTCGGACGGCTTTTCTGAACCGCAGGCAGTCAGCGCTGCTGCGCAAAGTGCTAAAGCGGCAATCAGGATGGCTGCTTTTTTTATCATATTCATTCCTTTCTGTCCGGCGTTTGCTGGGGCATTTCCTTTTCAAAGAACGAAAATTTGTCGACTGAATTATTTTTTGGTAACGCCGTCACCGTAGATGGTCGTCCAATCGTTCTTCATGGAAACCGCTGTCCAACCGTTTTTCTCACAATCCTCGCGCATTTTGTCGGCTTTCTTCATGTTGCCGTTCTCGCGCTCGAGGTCGTCGCAGCACAGCAGATACGCGCCGCTCTTATACTGGTTATTGGTGATGGTGTAGTTTGCCATCGCGCCGTCGCCGGAGCTGTTACCGAAGCAAAGTACCGGCTGCAGACCGATTTCGCGCTCAATGACGCTGACCTTGTTCATTTTCAGATTCTTAATGAGAAATTCGCCGCCGGTGATGAGCTTATCATCATGGGTAAAGGTGTACTTCAGACCATCTTCTTCGCCCTGGTTGGAAGCGACAAGGCTCTCGTCGGAGCCAATCATCTGACTGAACGGAATATTCAGCACGCCGTCGCACAGACCTCTGGTAATCAGGCGGTCGGTGCCGCTGACAACATAGACAGTAAAGTCGTTTGCCTGCAGATAGTCAACAACCTGCAGCATGGGCTTGTAGAAAGCCTGACCGTTGGTCATGTTGGTGTAGCTGATGGTCGGCTGGTCGCGGTATTTCTTGACATAATCGTAGAACTCCGCGGTCGTCATGCCCTTGAAGGCGGTGGCAACTGCCGTACCGTGCTTGACGTCGAGTCCGCTGGGATATTCGCCGGTGTCAAAGTAGGTCTTGATGATAGCGGCGGTCTCCTTCTCCTCAGCACTCGCCTTATCCTTGTAATCCGGATCCTCCATTACGCGGTGATAGAGCAGCTTGTGGTCGAAATATCCGGGGTCAGTTTCACAGCAGAGGGTGCCGTCCATATCAAAAACGGCAATTCTTCTCTCCACCGGAATAAAGTCCGGAGAAGCTTTGTCGGTGATGGCTTTCATGTAGTTCGTCAGCTCGGTCTTTAAGGGCGCGCTCTCCGTCCACAGGGACAACGCGTCCGCGGTCTGCTCCGCTGCGGCAGTGGTTGCGGCAACGCTCTCCGTCGCAGAGGAAGTGTTCGCGGCGGTGTTGTTATTCTTGTTAGCCAAACCAACAAAGTACAGGCAGGACACCGTTACCAGTGCCACAGTCAGCACGCCGGAAATTATTTTCCAGCGCAGCGTTGGATTTTTCTTTTCTTCGCCCATAATTGTTTCTCCTTTGTTATTCTGGAAAATTGATAAAGGTAAGCCACAAGACATGCTTGTGGCTTACCGGATAAATCGTTTCAGCAGAAACGTTGCTTATTTTGCGATGGGCTTGCCGATATTGGTCTCTTCGAGAAGCTCAGCGAGATAGTTCTGGAGCTCGGTAACATCGGAAACATTGATGGAACCGTCGCCGTTGACGTCAGCGGCTTCCTCAACAAAGTCCTCTACCTCCATGTCAGCGAGGTATGCCTGCAGCGCGGTTGCGTCGGAAACGTCAACCTTGCCGTCGCCATTGACATCGCCGCAGATAATCTCGGGTTCCTCGGAACCCTTCATCTTCGCGAGGATAATGTCAGACATTGCCGCCTCAAGACGGTCGGCAATTTCCTTGTGACCGGCAGCCGTGGGATGCGGGTCAGTGTTGCACTCGTTGCTGATGTCATAAACATCGACATAAGTAGCGCCGTTTCTCTCTGCGATTGCCTGAAGCTTCTCATTGAGGGAGCGCATCTGGGGATCGACGCTCTTGCCGGCGGTGAGATACTGAACAGGATAAGCCAGCTCAGTAGCCGCAATGTTCAGCAGCGCCTTGAGTCTTGCCTTGCGCATCTCGGTGAAGTAATCTCTGGAGACAACAATCTTGTTGAGCTCGAAAGCGGTTTTCTGGAACTGCTCCGCCTTCTGCTCGGTGTTGGCGGCAGGATTGAACTCAACGTCGCCAATCTCAACATTCATATCAACAGCCTCGTCAATTGCCTTTACGAACATGTTCTGCAAAACAGTGCAAAGGTCACGAACCTGTCCCTCGTATTCAAGGGAGTTGCCGTAAGGATTGTACATGCCAATCAACGCGATATCGGCGGTAGGATTGACGTTCTTAACCTCCTGAACAACCTTCTCTACGTTGTCAGCGGAGTTCTGAACATACATCTCAGCGTTGTCCTTGACGTCGGCAAAGTACAGAGCCGCCTCGGAAACGTGATCCAGCGTAATCTTATCCTTGTCGCGAACCAGCATCTTTGCGCCTGCGCCAATTGCTTCTGCCGGCGATCTGCCGAAAAGCAGGAGCGCGATTGCGGTAGCGGTATCATTCAGAACCGGGTTATCCGCCTGAATCATCGGATAAATAACGCCCATGATAATATCATTGCCGCCGAGCTGAATGCTGACCATGTCAGCATCGGGCAGATACTTGTTGTAAATATCATGGTAAGGAATCAACGCCTCACTGGTGCCCTCTCCGACGAAGGTTTCCAGAATATGAGCGGCAACAACGCCCTTATAGCCCTGCGTGGTGATGGTCTTTGCAACGTCCTCAGCGCGGTAAGCGGTGCTGGAAAGGTTGGTAGCGGTCGTGGTGTAGCCGTTTTCAGCGCCAATTTCAGCCAGGCGCTCGCCAAATACATGCGCGTAGGCGTCCTGAACCGGGTTGGCAATCAGCTGCTCGCTCAGAATGAGAGCGGGATCAACCGCGGTGCCGGGCGCGGTCAGTCCGTAACCTGCAGCAATGCTGTCGCCAAACGCGACATAGTTGTAGGTTTTCTCCGGCGCTTCCTCAGCCGCAACAGCAACGGTAGCGATACCGCCAACCATCGTGAGCGCCAAAAGACCGGAAACAATTCTCTTGAACATGTTTTTACCTCCTAGGGGATTTATTAAATATTGCGCATTATCAGTACTGATAATGAATAATGCCGACTTTCTGTCTGGTGGTAGTGCCATCCTCGGAGTAATTGACGAGGTAGTGGTGGTTTTCGTCACAGGGAGATACATAGCCCTTGTAATCGTGTGCCAAAAGCACAAAGTCGCGCTTGTTGGTGATTTCACCGAGCTCAAACTCCTCATAGAACTTGATTGCGTCGAGGTGGTACTTCTTGCAGAAGTAATCGACAAGCTCGTTCTTGGGGGTCTTGCAGTTGGGGTCAAGAATAATCTGACCGACAACGTCGTATCCGCCGCATTCGTTCTTGAACGCGCTGATTTCCCATTCGAGGATAGGATCCGCTTCGTCAAGCGAGTACTCAATCTGGAACAGGTAAACCCTCTCGCCCTCTTCGTTAATGTAGGAGTCTGACGCTCTGCCCAGAATATTGTAGGAGCCGTCCGCGTGGCGCACGGCAATATCGCCCGTAACGCCCCATTTTGTGCCTTCCTCGTCTACATACCAACGCTCTGCGGTAGCCTCGGGATTATCAAGGTAACGGTCGGCTGCGGCGGGGCTGGTCGCGTGAAGGTTGCCGAGAACCTCGTCCTCGGTAATCAGGTTGCCGTCGTCGTCAACCAGCTTCACCTTGACGTGGGGCTCGAGGGGCAGACCGGTCTCGTTGGTCTTTGTCTCCTCGTTCATAAAGTATGTAACAAGCGTTGCGCCGCCTTCCTCGGAAGCGCCGCCGCCGAGTGAGTAGCGGATTTTACAGCCGTTTGCCTTGAGCCACTTGTCAACCTTTTTAACCGAGCTCTTTGTAATCGGCTCGCCGCCCGATGCCGGACGTGTGAGGTGCTCAAGCGCGTGAGGTCCTAAAACGCCCTGCTTCACTGCCTGCATATAAAAGCTCGCAGTCGCGACTACGCAGTTGCACTTGGAAGCCGCCAAATCGCGGGCAAAGGTCTTGTTGTTATAAATCGGCTGGGGTACCAGCACGCCGCCTCTGACAAGAGGCATAATGGTGCAGACGCGCTCGCCTGTCATGTGCGTCAGGGGGATGCACTGGAAGTTTCTCTCGCCAACGAGATTCTGCGTGTCAAGACCCGCGTGCATCTCTACATAAGCGTTCAGCGAAGCCTCGGTATAAACAACGCACTTGGGCTTTCCGGTAGTGCCCGAGGTGTAGTAGTAGCTGATGTCGCGGTCAAGGTTTGTGGGACCCTCGGGCAGCGGAATATCGCTTGCTGCGCCTGCTTTTTTCAGCTCGTCGAGCTTGATAAAGTCAACGCCCTTGATTTTGTCGAGGTTCATCAGGCAGTTCATAATCTGCTCAACATTGAAAACCTCCTGCATCTTCTTGGGCATTTCCGAGGTATCCATAAACAAGCCCTTGCGCTTTTCGGGAAGATAATCGTCAAGGCTCATAACGATTACCTTGTCAACCCCTCCTTCGTTAAGGTGATCGACAAAATAAGGAAGAAACGCGTCAAGCGTTACGATAATATGCGAGTTCTTATCGCGTGTATAAGTAAGGAAATCATGCTTTAAGTATAGAAAGTTGACGTTGTTGCTGATTGCGTTAAGATAGTTGACGGCAAAAAGAAGCAATGTGTTCTCAATGCTGACGGGCATGCAAAGCGTTACCACGTCGCCTTCCTTGACGCCTGCCATCGCAAGGCCGCGCGCGTAAGCGTCACGAAGTCCGGGCAGCTCGCCGTAGGTAATGGAGGTACCGTAGTAATGAATGGCTTCGCCGTCGAGGTTATCCTGATTGAAGGTCATGATATTATCGAAAATATTCATGTTGTAGATTTCCAGACCGTTGATAACACGGTCTACCTTCGCCCATTCAGGAAACTTTCTCTCAATTTTGCTGGTGTTTACGCCGGTAACTTTGCTCATAATCGTACTCCTTTGTAATTCTTCTATATTATAAAACGAAAAGCGAATAAATGCAACCGTTTTTTTCAAAACAGCCATTTACTACGTTATTATACCATAAGGAGCGTTCATAAACTGTTCATTATAATTCTATACTCGAATAATGTCGGTTACAATGCTGTCATATTTTTGACTTTTTGCTGGAAATTCAAAAAGGGTTGCCATTTTTCGGACAACCCTTTGATGATTATTTGCCTATCGGGTACGGTACAGAGAGCTCCGCAAGGTACTCCTGAATCAGCGTCGCGTCGATAACGTTGACAGTGCCGTCGCTGTTGACGTCGGCAGCGGCCTCGTTGAAGCCTTCGTCCGCCATCTCGGCGATGAACATCTGAATCAGGCTGACGTCGGAAATGGTCACCTTGCCGTCATTGTCCGCGTCGCCGAGAATAAACGCGCCGTCAATGCCGACGGAATAAGCGGCGTTATCTTCTGCCGTAGCCGGAATATTGATGGTAACGGTTTCGTCGGCAGTTGCGTTGACAGCGCCTTCCATCTTCATGGCAGTGGTCGCTTCGTAAACGTCATAATTACCGATTTTGACGCTGACCTCTGTATTAGCAGAGGGAGTCAGCTTGATTTTGTAATCCTTGTCAGACGGAATACGGAAGAATCCGCCTTCGTCAGAAGTGGTGTAGCCAATCCACGCGTTCTCAGCGGAGGTCAGCACGCCGTTTTCAATCACGCCGGCAACGTCGTTGTTTTCGTCGAGAATCGTGCCGTCAAACGCCGCACCGCCGGTGTTGATATAGACGCGGCGATAGCCCTTGAGCTGCGCGTCGGTCATCGGCGCGTAATCCGCGAAATAGCTGTCCTCGGTTCTCAGCCATGACATGATAATCTCGTTGGCGTGGTCGACAAAGAGGTTGGCGACGTTGCCAATCAGGGTGGCGGCAGCCTTCATCTGCTGGTTGTTGAGCTGCAGCGGATGAACGGGACCGCTCTGCCAGATATTGCCGAGAAGCAGGTAGGAAATCAGGTGGACCAGCGCCTCGGAGGCTTCCTTGGAGGTAACGGCGTTAATCTGCGCCTGGGTTGCGCCGCTTGCCTTCATCGCGTCGGTCACGACGTTGCGGAAGTACTGCGCGGCTTCCTTCTTGATGGTTTCGGGCTTCTGCATGAGGAAGATAGTCAGTCTGGCGGCGACCTTGGAGATGACGGAAGCGTCAATGCCGCTGCTGTCTCCGTCAGCGCCGACAGTCAGGGAAGCCAGCTCCTTTGTCTTGGCGTTGGCGATTTCCTTGGACATGTATACGTTGTCATTGTTCTGGCTCTTCATGAAGTAAGCGTAGAGCGCAGCCACCAGATAGAGGGAATCCTTGTGTCCCATCAGGGTGGAGGTAAAAGCGGAGGCGTTGTCGCCGGTCAGGGACTCATAGTAAGCAAACAAGTCGGAGAAGGGCTGCTCGTAGGTCTTGGCAAAGTTCTTTCTGCCGCCGACAATCTGATTCAGGTAAATGCCGAGGCCGTTGAGGTACTCAACCGGGTCGGTCGTGATGTAGGAATCGGGGTCGTCGGCAAGACCGACAGAGCCGTCGGTGACGCCAATCTTCTTGGGCACATAATGACCGGAGCTGATTTCGCCGATATATCTGTCGTGGATATAAGGGCTGGTGATATTGAGGTTCTCCAGCATAGCGTCGTATTTTTCAGGCTTGAAAATCATGAAATCCGTGCCGTAGCGCTCAAAGCCCATGGCGGTAGGCGCCATAGCGGAGGCAAGCTCGGTGTTCTCGTAGGAATTGAAGATGCCGGCGTATTTCTCATCACGCGGCGAATTGTCCGCGTCAGCCGCCATCGGCGTACCGAAGGTGTAGGTGTAGAGATTGCTGCTGTCGAGCGTGACGGCATCGCCTAACCATTCGTTGGGCGCGTCGATGAGCTTTTTCGCCATCAGGTTGGCAGCGGCAGCGCCGCGGCTGTAGCCCATTGTCCAGACCTTGATATCGCCGGAAATACCGTGGCTTGCCACATAGTCCTTGGTGAAGTCAAGGCACATGTTGGCGCTGCGGTCAAAGCCGGCGGCGTCGCCGTCCGCACCGAGGACAAAGTTATTGCCCCATTCCGCTTCATAACCGGCGTTGCGCGGCATGATAACCAGCAGGGTGTAATCCTTATCGCCGTCGTTGACGGTCTTGTGCGCGCAGCCGATACCCATGGTGTCCTTGGTCGGCTTCTTGCGGTAGTCGTCGTTGATTTCGATATCAGAGAAGCCGTTGTCCTCCAGAAACGCGACGGCATTGCGGCTCTTGTTGGCGTAGCCCTCGTCGGTGAACGGCTCGCGCGTGCTGCTGACAGAAGCCTCTGCCAGAGACATGCTCAGCGTTGCCAGGTGAGCGTTGTATTCCTTGGCGGAATACTTGAAAAAGTCGTCGGAGTAGACAAAATAGTCCACGCTGTCGGTGCCGGGCAGATACTCGCCGGTACCGGGACGATAGTAGAACGAGCCCTTGTAGAACACATCCGATTTTTCTTCCTGCGCCAGTGCGGTGATGCCTGCAATGCCTGTCAGCATGGAGGCAGCCAGTACGATACTGAGCGCTTTCTTAAAGATTTTCATAAAATCCTCCTTTTGGTGTCTCCGTTATACTCATCAAAGACGGCGGATTGCCCTCTTTCACGGGTGTATTATAGCACAATTCCGGCAATTTGTAAACTGCTTTGGGAACCTGTCCATATTTTTTCAATAAATAGCACATAAAAACCGCGCATCCCGAAGGTGCGCGGTTGGAAGCTGGTGATGAAGCGATTACTCGTTGAGCATTTTCTTTGCCTGTGACAGCATAGAGAGGTACAAAACGTACTGAACAATGCCGAGCACAGCGGAAACAACGGCGAAGGAGAACACCAGCGCCTGTGCGAAAATGCTGCCCCAGAAGAGCATGAAGAATCTGGCGAGCAGGGAAAGAATGCCGATGCCGAGAATAATCTTGAAGATTCTTCCGCATTTATCCATGACTTCCTCGTTGCCGAGCTGCGCCGCCATATTGCCGACGCCCAGAATAATGAGCAGTGAGCAAACGAAGGAAACAACGTCGCTGAACGTCCTCGCCAGCGAAGCAAGGAAGAAGTTATTGGAGAAAATAGCCGCGATAATGGCAATGACGATATTGGCGATGGTTAAGTAGATAATCATCTTAAAGGACGGTTCGTCCTTGGCGCACTGGATGGTACCGATAATCATAAAAATCAGATAGATGATGGAAAGCACACCGGTAGCTGCCATAAAGATGAAAAAGCTGATGCCGGAAGCGCCGGCAGCCGTACTGACACCGTTCTGTGCGATGCCTACGAAAACGATGCCCAGTACAAGGGCAATGATGCCGGTAATCAGTGAAATAAGCTTCAGAATTTCTGCTGTGAAAATTTTGGGAATACCTCTTGCTGCGTTGGGAAATCGCATAGTATGTCTCCTTTTCGTTTATTCTGTCACGCAAGCCGTACCGGAGGGATACGGCTCGCCTTGGTTGTATTGCGTCTTATTCTGTATAGGGTTCGCCGCATCTGCCGGTGCTGCCCTCCATCTCGGCGATGTAGAGCTGCAGATAGGTCACGTCGGTAACGCTCACTTCGCCGTCGCCGTCAACATCGGCAAGCGCCGCCTGCAGCGGAGTCAGCTCTCTGAGCTCCGCAATCGCAACCTGCATCAGGCTGGCGTCGGAAACGTCGATGGTGCCGTTGAGGTCGGTGTCGCCGTAGCGATACTGTGCGGGAGCAGGCTGTGCCTTGTCGTTGGAAAGGAGGTACAGCTGACCGCCGAAGAACGGGTTGGCGGTGGTGATGTACATGCCTTCCTCGGTGGTGACAAAACGGAGCGCACCGTAGTTGAACTTGTCGCCGAAGCCGTCTCTGGTGACAACCTCCCAGTTCTCGCCGTCAGCGGTCTTGAAGATATCGAAGCCCTGCTCGTCGTCCGCGACAACCTTGCTGATTTCCACGTACATCTTGAACGCGCCTGCAACGTCCTTGAGCTTTGCGATTTCGGGACCGAAGTTGTCGTTGAGAACAGCCTCCAGCGCGGTCTTGGTCTCGTCAAGAATCGCCATGAGGTTTGCCTGCTCCTCTTCGGTGGGAGCGAGGAAATCAGGATTCTGGCTGATGGTTTCTTTGATGGAGACAACGGAAGCCTTCAGCTGCTCAATCAGCGCGTCATAGCGGTCGAGGAACGCCATGACCGCTTCCGCGTCGTCGAGGTCAAGCTGGCTCAGCTCTGCCGCCATCTCGTCAAGCTGCTGAGAAATCGCCGCGGACGCCTCACTGTCAAATCTGTTGGAGAAATAGGTCATGCCGAGCATGAGCAGCTTCTGCCACTGCTCCATAGCGCCAATCTGCTGAATGGTCGCGATGAGCTTTTCGCGCAGCGCCGCGATTTTCTCGTTGGAGGCATTGGGAACGGTGTCCTTGTTGATGATGTTGCCGGCAAATTCCTTGGCATCCGCCTCAGAGAGCTTGTCGGTGACGAGCTTCTTGACAAAGTCGGTGATGTAGCCAACCTGACGCTCCCACTCCTCGGGGGTCATTTCGAACAGGCTGCCGCCGGTGATTCTGGTGAGGTAGTTGTAGATGACCTTGGAGTCCATGGTGCTGATATAGAACTCGCCGTTGTACTCGCCGTGCTTCCACACGTACTCGTTGCAGGTGCCCTCGGTCAGCTCCGTGAAGCCCTTGACCTCGGAGAACTGCTTGGTATCGGCGTCCATGCACCAGAGCGTCTGGGCGTGGTTGATAACGGTGTAGAGCGGCTTGAGATACGGAGAAAGGGTCGCGTTCTCGGGGTCGGACATCAGCAGGAGCATGCCCTGGATACCGGCGAGCTCAGCGGAGATGGTGTGGTCGATATCGTAAGCGTAGAGCTTGCCGTCAAAGGTGCCCAACGCGCCGACAACGGACTGATAGCCGAGCGCGTAGGAGGAAGCGTCCGTGAAGCCGAGCTTGTCGGTCTTGCTGAAGCCCTGGTTGTTCGGGCTGTCCTTATCTCTGCCGACGACTTCTTTCCATACCCAGCCGTAATCATTCGCCTCTTCGCCCTCCTGTGCCGGATGGCCGCGGAATACGACATAGCCGAGCATGTTAGGAATAGTGGCGTAGATTTCGCCGTTGTAGGCAGTCATATCCCAGAACGGGCTGCCGGCGGTCGCGCCGACAAAGGAGTCGGTGCCGTAATAGCCCGTCTGCTCTACCATTTCGCCGTTTTCATTGGGTACGAGAGCGGTGTAGGTGAAGTCGCGGTAATCGGCAACCTGGTTCCAGCCGTCGTCCTCGGTGTGCTTTTCGATGACAGCCAGCGCCACGCACTCGCCGTCCTTGAGCGGTTCGTCGGACTTGGTGCCGGCAAAATAGAGCTTATCGTTATAGACGCAGTTTGCGCGCATGCTCGCGCCCTGCGCGGTGGAATACACCTCGGTGAGCTTGTCATCCTTGTCGAGCTTGTAAATCTTGGGGTCGTTGCCGGAAGCGCCGATATAGGTCGCAAAATAGAGGTCGTCGCCGTACTTGCAGACGTGGCGGAACGGATCCTCCATCTCGGCGATCACTTCAAAGTCGCCGGGATTCTCGCGGTTCATCTTCATGAGAACGCCGCCGTTGGGATTGGTGGGCTTGGGTACCTCGCCGTTGGTGATAATGTTGGTGAGGTTCCAGACGGTCTCGCTGTCCATCTTGCCGGAAGCGACAAGCGCGGATTCCAGATAGTGCTGGATAACAACGCCGACCGTATTGCGCCAGCCGCCGATATACAGGTAGCCGTCGCGCTCGGCAAGGCTCCAGCCATAGCCGACTTCACGGTCGTTGATGTAGCCGTCCGCTTCTCCGGGCTTGCCTTCGGGGTTGGAAATACGGACAACCGTATCGCCGGACGGGGTGGTCTGCCGTGCGGCTGCGCTCGCGCTGACAGCGGTGGAAGCCAGCATGGCAACCGCCAGAACAGCACTGGTCAGCTTTGCGAACAGCGATGTGTGTTTGTATTGTTTCATAAATGTGCCTCCTTCTAAAAGGTATACCCTTTTTTTATATAATAATATTATATAAAATTCTATTTGATTTTTCAAGAATTAATTGCATTTTTCCGAATTATTTTTCATGCAGAAAAACAAAACGGGTGCCGTGCAAGGCGACCGCTCCTGTTATTTCTGTTTTTGTTCTTCATGCGGCAGACCTTCGGAGGGACAAATTGATGGATTTTCCGGTATTTTTTTAAAAAATTTTAACCATTTTGTTGTTTTGTTTTATTTTATATTGTATAATAGAAGCAGTTAATACAAAAGAAGGTCAGGTAAACAAAATGGAAAAAACATCATTCACAAAAAGCCTTGCATTCAAAACAATACTGCGGCTTGTCATCATCGTTGCCGTGCTGTCGCTGATTGGCGCCGCCGTCATCGGCGCAATCAGCTATGCCAATCTGACGGCGCAGCTGCGCGACTATGTCTATGAAGCGGCAATCAAGGGAACGGCAGTCGCGTCGGCATCTGAATACGACGAAGGCGAAGTCAAAATCGACGATTACCTTGCAACCGGAAAGACAGATAACGCGTATCAGGCGGTTTTTTTGAACCTGCTGCTGATTAATGACGATTACGAGCTGCAAAGATGCGATATCTTTGTCCCTTATGAGGATCATTTCACCTATTTGATGTCCTCCGACGACCAAACGCCCGGCGAATCTCTAAAAAAGGAGTCTCCCTATTACGGCGCGGAAAAGGACTATGTAGCAAAAGCGATGAAGGCTTCGGTTGATACCGAATTGAATCCCGAAAAATCAACAAAGGAGAATGTCTATACCGAAAACATCAAGGACGGCATAAAGCTCTCGACCTATTACACGCCGGTGTATGACAAGAGCGGCAAGGCTGTCGCCGTGTTCGCGGCAAGCTATTCCAACGATAAGATTTACAAAACCGTCTTCGGTCTGATTGCCGAACTGATTGGCATGTCTTTCGCCGTGATGCTTGTCTCCGTTTTGATTTTCTACTTCTCCATCCGCAGGCATGTCATCAAGCCCGTATCCAAGCTGACCGCTTCCGTACGCACGATGAAGGAAAGCGTCAAAAACAGACAGACTGTCACTACAGATATCCGAACCGGCGACGAGATTGAGGAGCTCGCGGTCTCTTTTGAGGAAATGAACAGGGATTTAATCGGCTACATTGATGAAAACGAAAAAATCACCGCCGAGAAGCAGCGCATTGATACGGAGCTGAGTCTGGCAACCGGTATTCAGGCAGGTATGCTTCCCGACAAGTTCCCGGCGTTCCCTGACAGAAAGGACTTCGACATTTACGCGTCGATGAAGCCGGCAAAGGAGGTCGGCGGCGACTTCTATGACTTCTTCCTGATTGACGAGAACCGGCTGGGAATCGTCATGGCGGACGTATCCGGCAAGGGCGTTCCGGCGGCGCTGTTTATGATGCATTCCAAAATCCTGCTGAAAAGCTACACGCTGATGAAGCAAACCCCCAAGGCGGCGCTCGAGGAGGTCAACCGTCAGATTTGCGAGCACAATCCCGAGGAGATGTTCGTGACTGTCTGGCTGGGCGTGCTGGATTTGAGAACAGGCGTGTTTACCGCCGCCAACGCCGGTCACGAAAAGCCTGCCGTCAAGCAGGCGGACGGCAGCTTTGAGCTGTTCAAGGACAAGCACGGCATTATGGTCGGTTATATGGACGGCGTTCGCTTCAAGGAATACGAGCTGCGGCTCACCAAGGGCGCCAAGCTGTTCCTCTATACGGACGGCGTCGCCGAAGCTACCAACGCCAATGAGGAGCTGTTCGGCACCGACCGCATGATTGACGCGCTCCGCACTGCCGAGGACAAAACGCCCAGAGAAATTCTGGCTGCGGTTGACGCGGCTGTCGATGAATTTGTCGGAGACGCGCCGCAGTTTGACGACCTGACGATGCTGTGCATCGAGTACAACGGAGATTGCCAAGCATAGACTATACCATACAAGCCTGCAAAAAAGTCAAGCCCTATAATCGAACATGACATAAAACTTGCAGGCAGATTGCAGGTAGAAAATCAATGCTTTCAGACACGACATAGAAGCCGTCGTAAATGGCGGCTCCGGCGGTCATTTAATCTTGGTTAAATAGATTTCATTGGCAATCAACTTTTATGAATGCTAACTGGGATGATGTGAAAAATACCGCGATATGCATCTGGGGATTTGAGAGGATAAAGAGAATATGAAAAAAATACACTTAGTTTTTTTACCCATATTAATATTCTCTATCTATTTTTCAGGATGCGCTCAATCTACAAATGTAGAAATGAGCAAATCAGACGAAGAAATAGAAAACGAAATACTTGAAAAAATGAGTTGTGATATTTATGATTGTGATGTAGTTGATTTCAACATTGAAAAAGATAATAATGTACAACTGACAACTGTGAAACTTAATAATACTGCATTTAACTTTTTATATGATAACCTTGAATCCGAGGAGAATCGTGGAGACGGACATTTTTTTCTATCTTATTTACCTGCTTGGTCTAGTGATTTATACTTTCGGAATACGGATATCGACAACAATTGGCCAATAGATGAAACAAATAACGAAAATAATTATTATTGTATTTTTGAAAATGATGATTCTGTGAAGTTATATATCTTCTTTAGCAAAAGCTCAGGCGTTTGGCAGTCATATGGTTATTATATTTATCCAAGTTCAAATAAATATAAAAATCCAGCTACAAATTTTTATCCCACTATACAACAAGTTGACAAATAATTAAGGAATCGCTGAATAATTAACCCTTCAGTTAATCTATATTTCCAAAAAGGAATTTTAAAAAATTCAGCTCAGAATGTCAGCAGTATTAGCCTCTTAAAATACGACTATTATTATAAATAGGAGATATGACAATGAAACAAAGGATTA
>CAMVTS010000008.1 GCA_947170465.1 uncultured Clostridia bacterium | reverse complement strand
ATCGTATTGAAAGCGCAGCAGTTAAGCAACTGCTGCGCTCAGTTTGTCGAAAAACGGCTGCTTGTTTTTCGATGATGGTAAAAACAATGCCGTTTTGAAGCCTTCCCCCGAGGGGAAGGTGTCGCGGCACCAAACAAACGTTGATTTTATTGCAATTGATGAGGTGCCGTGACGGATGAGGGCAAGCGAACCTGTCCTGCCGCAGATTGTCAGATATTATGGGCATGTGTTCCGTTTCATCTTGTCAGGCTGCGTATTCCTTGTGGCATGCTTCGTCATAAAGAGGAAACGCTCGCTTGCCCTCATCCGTCACAATGCCGCTCACCTTTGCTGTTTGCCGACGTTCATCGGTTTCAAAACGTCTGATTTCGGAAAAAATTCTAACAGGCATTGTGCCACCTTCCCCTCGGGGGAAGGCTTTCTCTTTGTCAAACGTTGTCCTGAACAAATCACATTTGGACTTTTTCTACAGTCTGAGCGCAGCAGTTAAGCAACTGCTGCGCTTTTTTAAGGTTTTGTATCTGGAGTTTCACGGATTCAGGTCACAATCAAAACCAAATCTCAACACCATTTACAGAAAAACCGTAAGGGGGTTGACAGAGGGCGTATAATAGTATTCCATTCAGATAAGGAAAAGAGGTTTTGAGTATGGAATTATTCATCAGAACGGCCGCGATCCGACGGTGGCAGAGCTCGCCGAAACACTCGGATGGACGGTGCAGAAGGTGCAGGACACGCAGTATTACGCGTTTCAGCAGCCGGTTTCGCTCGAAACGCCCATCGGTGAGGGAGAGGAATCTTGTCTCGGCGATTTTGTAGCGGATTCTCATACGCCCTCCTCCGAGGAAGTCGTCTTTCATTCCGTGCTTCGTGAAAAAATCAACGAGATTCTGCAAATGCTCACTGACCGTGAAGCGCTTGTGATTCGTCTGCGCTTCGGACTGAACGATAACCGTGCCCATACGCTGGAGGAGGTCGGCGGGATTCTCGGCGTGACGCGTGAACGCGTGCGCCAGATTGAGGCGAAGGCGCTCAGAAAGCTGCGCCATCCGGTACGTTCAAGCGTCCTGAGAGATTTTTAGGGCAAAAAATGATAATTTTTGACTTGCGAAAAATTTTCATATATAGTATGATTAAGAAAAACAAGTCAAAAGGTGATTATATGTCAGATACAGTTTCAAAGACCCTGCTGATTGGGGAAGAAAACCTCGCCTGCACCATGGGCAGCGGCAGTCTCAGGGTGCTGGCAACCCCGGCGGTTGTCGCGCTGATGGAAAAAGCGGCGGCCTCACTGGCACAGGAGCTGCTCGGCGATGACGCGCTGACCACCGTCGGAACGATGATTGCGATTGAACACACCAGTCCGACGCCGCTCGGCGCGGAAGTCACCGCCACGGCAGCTCTGGTGGCGCAGGACGGCAGAACCTTTCACTTTGCGGTGACGGCGTGCGACAAAAAGGGCGAAATCGCTCACGGAACCCATACGCGCGTCAGTGTCAAGGCGGAAAAGTTTCAACAGAAAGCGGACGGGAAATTTAATGAAGTATAAATACGTTCTTTTTGACCTCGATGGCACGGTCAGCGAAAGCGCTCAGGGAATCCGCCAATCCCTGGAATACGCCATCAAAAAACTGGGCTGCCGTATGCCGGATCTCGATGACTATACCTTATACATCGGACCTCCGCTGATTGACACCTTCCTTAATCTCTGCGGTTTGCCGCCGGAAAAAGCGGAGTACGGCGCGTCGCTTTATCGTTCCTATTATAATGAAAAGGGAAAATTTCTCAACCGCGCCTATCCCGGCGTCCGTGAGGCGACAGACGCTCTGAAAAAACATGACCTGCTCCTTGCTATCTGTACCTCCAAGTACGAGGAGTTTGCGAAGGAGATTCTGCGGATTCTCGACTTGGAGGACTGCTTTGACGAGGTGTGCGGCTCTAACCTTGACGGCAGCCGCAAGGACAAGAAAGATTTGATACCCTACGCGATTGAGCGACTGGGAGGCAGCTATCCGGAGGATAAAAGTAAGACGGTCATGGTTGGCGACACCTGGTACGACGCCAAGGGAGCCAGACTTTGCGGCACAGACTTTATCGGCGCGCGTTACGGCTACGGTACCGAAGACGCCATGAAAGCCCAAGGCGCCGAGATATTTGCCGACAATCTGCAGGAGCTGACCCGGCTGATTCTCGGAACATAATCGCCTGTCCCTTCGCATATAATGAAGCGGAGGGATGTTCATGCTGCTGATACATATTAAAGCGGACAAAAAGAAAATCGTCACGGTGATGCTTGCCGCGATACTGTTGATTGCCGGTGTGGCTGTCGGCATCACCAAAACGGTGCGGAGCAGCCATACCGCCACACCTGACAGTGCTGTAACCGAACAGCCGGCGATGCAGTTTTTGGAGGAATCCGGTTATCATCCGGCGCAATTGGAACGCCAGCGGCAGATTACCATTCCGCCGGCCTTCAACCAAACCTATGAAGCCTATAACGCGCTCCAGCAGCAAGCCGGCTTCAATCTGGAGCCGTATCAAGGGAAAACCGCCGAAATGCTTGTCTATACGCTCAGCGGCGACAGCCCCGCTTACGCGGTAGTGCTGCTCTGTGAAGGCAAGGTGGTCGGCGGTCATCTGACAAACGGAGAATACGGCAGTGACAACCTGCCTTTATTACAACATGGAACGACTGGATAAATACTTGGCAGCACGGGGCAAGGGCAGCCGCCGTGAAGTACAAAAGCTGATACGCGGCGGCGCTGTGACGGTCAACGGCACGGTATGCCGCAGCCCTGAGCAAAAAATCAATCCGGAGCAGGACGCGGTGACTGTCAGCGGACAGGCTGTCTGCGCGGACGGGCATATTTATATCATGCTCAACAAACCGGCAGGCGTGGTGTCCGCCACAGAGGACAGGCACGACCGCACCGTCCTCGATATCCTGCCTCCCGAGCTGAAACGCCCCGGTCTTTTTCCTGCGGGGAGGCTCGACAAGGACACCGAGGGACTGCTGATTATCACGGACGACGGCGATTTTGCGCACAGAATGCTTTCGCCGCGCAAGCATGTGATGAAGCAGTACGTCGCCAAACTCGACGGTGAGATTACGGAAGACATGATACGCCGCTTCGAGGAGGGCGTGACATTTGCCGACGGCACCGTCTGCCAACCGGCGCAGCTCCGCGTCCGGTCAGAAACGGACAGAACTGTGGGAATTGTCGGAATCTGCGAGGGAAAGTACCATCAGGTGAAGAAAATGTTTGCCACTACCGGACGCAAAGTTGTGCACCTTCAACGAATCTCCATCGGAAATTTGTATTTGGATAGCAATTTGCCCATAGGAAACGCTAAAAAGCTGACGAAATTGGATATAGATTCTATTTTTTTGGTCGATATGCACTAAAAAAAGCATCTGATTTTTACGAAGTATTCTTTTTTTATAAAATATCGGACAAATCTTTAGTTAAAATCGGTATAGTCAAAAATTGCGCAAAGTGGTATATTATTAAGTGTAAAAATGCTATAACTAATTGGAGGTTATTGAATATGGCAAGTCTATCATTAAGACACATCTACAAAATTTATGACGGCAACGTCACCGCTGTTAAGGATTTCAACCTGGAAATCGAAGACAAGGAATTTATCATTTTCGTAGGTCCTTCCGGCTGCGGTAAGTCCACCACTCTGAGAATGATTGCAGGTCTTGAGGACATTTCCAAGGGTGAGCTCTACATCGGCGACAGACTCGTAAACGACGTTTCCCCTAAGGACAGAGATATCGCGATGGTATTCCAGAACTACGCGCTGTATCCTCACATGACCGTATACGATAACATGGCGTTCGGTCTGAAGCTCAGAAAGATGCCCAAGGAAGAAATCAAGCAGAAGGTAGAAGAAGCTGCCCGTATCCTCGGCATTGAGCAGTACCTTGAGAGAAAGCCGAAGGCTCTCTCCGGCGGTCAGAGACAGCGTGTTGCCATGGGTCGTGCTATCGTCCGTAATCCTCAGGTATTCCTTCTCGACGAGCCGCTGTCCAACCTGGACGCAAAGCTCCGCGGTCAGATGCGTACTGAGATTTCCAAGCTCTATCAGAACCTTGGAACCACCTTTATTTACGTAACCCATGACCAGACCGAGGCTATGACGCTCGGTACCAGAATCGTCGTTATGAAGGACGGCGTTGTTCAGCAGGTAGATACTCCTCAGAACCTCTATGACAAGCCCTGCAACATCTTCGTAGCGGGCTTCATCGGATCTCCCCAGATGAACTTTATCGACGCTGTGGTCGGCAAGTCCGGCAACGAGTACACCCTCGACTTCGACAAGTACAAGGTTCCGATTCCTGCTGATAAGTGCGCAGGCGGCAAGCTTGACAAGTATGTCGGCAAGGAAGTTAAATTCGGTATCCGTCCTGAGCATGTTCACGATGAAGCTGACGAAATTGCCAAGGCTCCCATGCTCTTCGATGCTCATGTAGAAGTTACCGAGCTGATGGGCGCAGAAATCTATCTGCACACCACTATCGCCGGTCAGAATGTTATCGCAAGAGTTGATCCTTCTTCCACCGCGAAGGTCGGCAACGACGTCAAGGTTTGCTTCAGCCTCGAAAAGCTCCACATCTTCGACAAAGAGACCGAGCAGGTTATCACCAACTGATAAAATCATATTCAAAAGCGGCAGGTTTGTCCTGCCGCTTGTTTTTTTTGAAAAAATGTGGTATACTATTGCATGTAAAACGCCAAAAATGTTACAGAATTGTCACAAAGCTGTCACATTCCGGTGCTATACTAATACTACCAAAGCGTAGTTTGGAGCAATCTGCACAGTTTGGTGCCGCTTTCACAAAAAAAATTCAAAGAAATTTGTTGTGAAAGGTTGATTTTTTCTTCATTTTTGTGTAATATGTATATGAGGGTGTTGTAACCTTCTGCGTGTCTGCGCATGTAATTGTTTTTACTTTACAAAGAATTACGACATTTCAAAGTGCCGCCGGCACTATACTGACGAAAAATATGGAGAAAAAGAGGTTATCACTATGTCGAACAGATTATTTCAGGGTATTGTGCATCAGATGAAGGATGCCATTGACAGAACTATCGGCGTTATCGACGAGACTTCCGTCGTTATCGCCTGCTCTGAGCTGGGCAAAATCGGCGAGGTCAACGAGAGCATCAACTCCGAGACTCTCAGCTCAACTGCGCCCTTTGTCATCAACGGCTACACCTACAAGTCCTTTGGCAGCAGCGCGAAGTATGACTACGCTGTGTTTGTACAGGGTACTGATGAATATGCCCAGAAGTACGCCCAGCTGCTGAGCGTTTCTTTCGCCAGTATCAAGCAGTATTATGACGAAAAGTATGACCGTTCCAACTTCATCAAGAACGTCATTCTCGACAACATCCTTCCCGGCGATATCTACTTAAAGGCGAGAGAGCTGCATTTCAACAGCGAGGTTTCGCGCGTTTGTCTGCTCATTAAGATTGTATCCAAAACCGACATCTCCGCTTATGATATCGTCCAGAATCTCTTCCCTGACAAGACGAAGGATTTCGTCATCAACATCAACGAAGAGGAAATTGCGCTCGTCAAGGAGGTCAAGGCTGACACCGAAAGCCGTGACCTTGAAAAGCTCGCGAGCTCCATTTCCGACACACTTTCAAGTGAATTCTACACCCATTGCGTCGTCGGTATCGGTACCACCGTTACCGGCATCAAGGATTTGGCGCGCTCCTTCAAGGAAGCCCAGTCCGCTCTTGAGGTTGCGAAGGTATTCGACACCGAGCGCACCATCGTCAGCTATGATAACCTCGGCATTGCCCGTCTGATTTATCAGCTGCCTACCACGCTCTGCAAGATGTTCCTCAAGGAAGTATTCAAGCGCGGCTCCATCGAGAGTCTTGATCAGGAAACCCTGTTCACGATTCAGCGCTTCTTTGAGAACAACCTCAACGTCTCCGAGACCTCCCGTAAGCTGTTTGTACACCGCAACACGCTGGTGTACCGTCTTGAGAAAATCAAGAAGCTCACCGGTCTCGACCTTCGCGAATTTGAGGACGCTATCGTATTCAAGGTAGCTCTCATGGTTAAGAAATATCTCAACGCCAGCCCGACAAAGTATTGATTGACGGCTGAGTTGTGACGCAGCGCTCTGGGTGCAAGCGGAAATTTCCGCCGCCCAGGGCATGTGTTGTTTTTGCGGCTTTTTGGCAGATTGCCCTAAAATGATAATTCTATTAGCGAATTAAACATAAAAACCGCACAATCCGAAAATAAAGGTGTTTCTATGATTGAATTTCAAAACGTATCCAAAACCTACCCCAACGGTACGCACGCGCTCAACAATGTCAGCCTGCGCATTGACAAGGGTGAGTTTGTGTTCATTGTAGGTGCCTCCGGCGCCGGCAAGAGCACTTTCCTCAAGCTGATCATGCATGAGGAAACGCCCACATCCGGCGAGATTGTCATCAACGGCAACAAGCTCTCCAAGCTCAAACGCCGTGACATTCCGTATCTTCGCCGTCACATGGGCATTGTGTTCCAGGACTTCCGCCTGATTGAAAAAATGACCGTGTTCGACAACGTCGCCTTTGCCATGAGAGCGGTAGGCGAGAGCACGGCGACCATCAAAAAGCGCGTGCCCTATGTGCTTGATTTGGTTGGTCTGAAGGACAAGATGAAGAACAAGCCCAGCGAGCTTTCCGGCGGTGAGCAGCAGCGCGTCAGCTTAGCGCGCGCGCTTGTCAATAACCCTGAGATTATCGTCGCGGACGAGCCGACCGGCAACGTTGACCCGGAGCTTTCCCACGAGATTATCGAGCTGCTCAACGAGATTAACTCTATGGGCACGACGGTTCTGGTCGTCACCCATGAGCACGAGCTGGTGCGCGAGTTCAACCAGCGCGTCATCACGATTGACAAAGGCCGCGTCATCAGCGACAACCGCGGCAGCCGCCGTTATTCCGGCTACGAGACCGAGGACTACGGCGACGAGGATTATTCCCTGTCCTACAGCGAGTATGAGGAGGACATGGACCTCACCGACGACGAGCTGACCGACGATTACAGCGGTTATGCCTATGATGATGACGAGCCGGACAATCCGGACGTCGTCGTTGTGCCTGATGACCAGGCGTAATTCACAAATAACACGAGCAATCGTGAAGAAAAGGATAATGTTATGAAAGGCTTTGGCTATCTTGTAAAAGAGGGCTTCAAAAACGTCTGGAGTAACCGGATCATGAGTATCGCGTCAATCTGCGTGCTCATCAGCTGTCTGGTACTGACCGGTGCCGCCGCGCTGTTTTCTCTCAACGTCTCCAAAATGGTGGAGGAAGTGGGCGAGAGCAACGAGACCATCGTCTACATTCAGCCGGGTTACTCACAGCTGGAAGCTGTCTATGTAGGAAAGGAAATTGAGAAGGTCGACAACGTCGCTTCCGCGCAGTTTTATTCGAAGGAGCAGGCGTTTGAGCAGTACCGCAAGACGCTGGGCGACAGCCTGTTCTCGCGCATTGAGGACAGAAACCCGCTGCCTGATTCGTTCATTGTGGTCATGCACGACCTTTCCAAATATGAGGAAACCGTCGCGAAGATTCAGCAAATCGAGGGCGTTGACAAGGACACCATTCTTAACCGCAAGGACTTTGCGGACAAATTGACGCGCATCAGCAACCTTGTCACCATCATTTCCATCGGCGTTGTTGCCGCCCTGCTGATTATCTCGCTGTTCATTATCGCCAACACCATCCGCGCGACAATGTACTCACGCCGTTTCGAAATCAGTATCATGAAATCGGTCGGCGCGACGAATTCCTTTGTTAGAATGCCATTTTTGGTTGAGGGTATGGTCATCGGATTAATTTCCGCGATTATCGCCACCGGCGCGCTGGCGCTTGTCTATCAGGGCGTCGGCATGGTGGTCGAAAACGCGCAGTCCATGTTCAGCTTCATTCCGTTTACCGACGTGCTGCCCTATGTAGCGGTTTCGTTTGCGGTATTCGGCGTGTTTGTCGGCTTCTGCGGCGGCTTCCTCTCAATCCGTAAATATCTGAAAATGGAAGGTAATGAAATTCTCGGATGGTAACCGGGAATAGAAAGGAGTTACTATGACAAAGTTCAAAAGTATTCTTTGCGCTCTCCTCTGCGCCTGCATGATCAGCGTGCCGGTTGCCGGTTCCGTGATGTCCGCGTCCGCGACTGAAAATGTGGAAAGTCTCAAGGAGCGTCTTGCAAACCTTGAGCAAAAGGAGAAGGAGTACCAGAAGGTGCTCGAAACCGCTGAGTCCGATATCGCGGACAGCGAGGAGTACAACTCTGCGCTGGTTTCCAAAATCACCACGCTTAACGAGAAGATTGACGTCAACCGTGAGACGATTGATACGCTCAACAAGAACATCGCGGCGAATCAGAAGCTGATTGACGCGGCGAACGAGAGCATTGAGGATCAGCTCGACGCGCTCTGTGAGCGTCTGAGAGCCATTTATATGGCAGGCAGCGCCAGCGACCTCGAAATCATCCTCGGCGCCAAGGATTTCTCCGACATGATTGACAAAATCACACTGGTAAAGAACCTGTCCAAGTACGACAAGGAGCTGATTGACCAGATCAATGTTAAGCTGGACGAAATCAACGCCAAGAACGAGGAGCAGAAGAAGAACAAGGCGGAGCTTGAATCCACCCAGACCGCGCTCAATGAAGATGTTGCCGAGCTGAACACCACGCTGGAGCAGAACAAGGAAAAGCTCTCCAAGCTGCAGCTTACCGCCGAGCAGGCGAAGGAGTTCATGAAGAACGCCGGCGACCAGCAGGCGCAGATTCAGGCTGAAATCAACCGCTATTTCAACGAGAGAGAAGAAGCGGCGCGTCAGGCGGCAATCGCCAAGAGAAAGGCGCAGGAGGCGCAGCAGAAGCAGAACAGCAGTTCTTCCTCATCGAGCAGCGAGCAGTCCTCGCAGCAGTCTGAATCGCAGAGCAGTCAAGAGGATCCCGGCGATCCGGAGCCTTATGTACCGGCTCCCGTTGTGCCGTCCTCCGGCTATACATGGCCGGCGCCCGGTGTGTTCTACATTTCCTCCTACTTTGGAGATTCCGAGGGCAGAGGCTACGGTCACGGCGGTCTGGATATCGCCGGTGACTACAACACTCCGATTGTCGCGGCGGACGACGGCGTTGTCGCCTACACCTATTCCAGCTGTATTCACAACTGGGGCAAGGACATGAGCTATAGCTGCGGCTGCGGCGGTGGTTACGGCAACTATGTCTGGATTGACCACGGCAACGGCAAGGAGACCATCTACGGTCACCTCGGCAGCCTGGTAGTCCACGACGGCGAGAAGGTCACCAAGGGTCAGCTCATAGGCTACATGGGTTCCACCGGTCATTCCACCGGCGCCCATCTCCACTTTGAGTGCCGCTACAACGGCGACCGTTACGACCCGTTAGATGAATTTTAATCAATAACGCACCAAGGGCGTCCCAAGCCGGGACGCCCTTTTTATCTATATTTCTTCCATGTTTTTACGCGCTGTTTCATGTCTTCGATATCCAGCACGCCCAGCGCAAAGCCCTTGCGAATCAGTTCCGCCGGCACGAATTCGTCGTACTTCTCAAACACCGGAATTTCCTTTGGATAAACCAATACCAGCGGGTCAAATTCCTTTTCCGCTTCCTCGGTGACAACGCGGAAAAACGCCGCCGCATCCACCTTCATGGTGAATTGTATGTAATACGGCCGTGACGGATTCAGCCCGCGCAAGCCTAGCTGTTCGGCGCAGCGCACCTTCAAAAAGCGCTCCATCGCCAGAAAGGCGTAGCTGCCCAGCCACGGAAAGAGCGCCCACATATTGCCGCCGAGGTGAATCAGCGGCGTATTCGCCATGCCCGACAGCGAGAAATGCGCTCGCGCGTCCGCCAGACGGCAGACAGCGTGCCGCATGAGGTAGGGATAACGCTTATCCTCCTCCAGCACCCGGTACATGCGCTCCAGAATCCGCGTGTGAATGTCACCGGCGACGTCGCCGAAATACGCCGGAATATTGCCCTTGACGAGCGTGCAGTAGACGTCGCGCTTCTTGTGGTCGACTTCCTCCACCACCCAGACGCGGCCGGCAATCGCGATTTTATCGCCGACAGGCGGCGGCTTGACAATCGTGCCCAGCTCCTCCGAGCCGGCGCGGACTGAGTATTCGATATTCTCCTGAAAAACGGCGTAGAACTTGTAATTATTCACAATCCGCTCGCCGGTAATGCCGACAATCAGACCGCCGTTTTCGGTGCGGTTGATGTGGTCGGTTTCCAGCAGATGCCGCAGGAGCGTTTTGTAGTCCTCCTGCGTAATTCGGTGAAAGCAGGAGAGAGGAAGCACCCTCGAAGCCAGCTCCGCTGGCGTCATCTCACCGCAGGAGGCGAGCGTGCTCATCGTCTGGTGATAGAGCAGGCTGTAGGGCAGCCGTTCCGTGCGCGGCGGCTCCACAAACCGTTCTTCAATATATAACTGTACTAGTGCGATGCCCTGAATCAAATACCACGGAATCATGTCGGGCAGCATGGCGCGCGCTTCGGGATGCTCCTCGCGCATGACGAACCACATTTCCGATGGATTTCCGCGTCTGCCGGTTCTGCCCATGCGCTGCAAAAAGCCGGACACCGTAAACGGCGCGTCAATCTGGAACGCGCGTTCCAGCCTGCCGATGTCAATTCCCAGCTCCAAGGTCGCCGTCGCGCAGACGGAGAGCAGCGAATCGTCGTCCTTCATCTCCTCCTCGGCACTTTCCCGGTAGGAAGCGCTGAGGTTGCCGTGGTGAATCAGAAAGCGGTCAGGCTCATGCTTTGCTTCGCAGTATTGCCGCAAATGCTGACACACCGACTCACATTCCTCGCGCGAATTGGTGAAAATCAGGCACTTGCGCCCTCTGGTGTGCTCAAAAATATAGGCCATGCCCGGATCGGCGGCGGTTGGCGCGCTGTCCGTCGAAGGCTCCAACGCCGGAATGTCGGCGATTTCATCTTTTCCTTCATCCGCCTGCGGTGCGGAGTTGAAGAAGTGCTCCATGGAAAGCCGCCAGACCTCTTTTCCGCCTTCAAACTGCGGAATGACGGTCGGTCGGCTGCTTCCGGCAGCCAGAAATCTTCCGGCAGCCTGCGGATTGCCGATGGTCGCGGACAGGCCGATTCGCCTCGGCTGACAGCCGGCAAGGCGGCACATCCGCTCAATCAGGCAGAAGGTCTGCATCCCTCTGTCGCCGCGCAGCAGCGAATGAATCTCGTCAATCACGATAAACCGCAGGTCGTGAAAGAGGGACGGAATCTCCATGTATTTATTGATCATCAGCGACTCAAGCGACTCCGGCGTAATCTGCAAAATGCCGGAGGGCTTTTTCAGCAGCCTGCGCTTCTGCGACTGCGGCACGTCGCCGTGCCAGCGGTAGACGGCAATGCCGGCTTCCTCGCACAATTCGTTCAGTCTGCCGAACTGGTCGTTAATCAGCGCCTTCAGCGGCGCGATATAGAGCACGCCCACGCTCTGCGGCGGTTCCTCGTCGAGCAGGGTCAGAATCGGGAAGAACGCCGCTTCGGTCTTGCCGGAGGCGGTGGAGGCGGTCAGCAGGACGTTGCTGTCCGTGCCGAAAATCGCTTCACCGGCGGCATTCTGAACGCCGCGCAGGTTTTGCCAGCCGGCGCGGTAGACAAAATCCTGCACAAACGGCGCGTATCGGTCAAATACATTCATATCGTAAACTCCGCAAAGCCCTCGTCTGCCTGATTCGAGACCGCCTTAGACGGCGCATAGACAAATTCTTCCGACTGCATCAGCTCTTCCGGCGCCATTTCGGGGTGCTGATAGTGCAGGTCGAGCAGCTCGATAAAATCACGGATCACTTCGCGCGGCGTGATGTTCTGATCGGCGCCGATTCTGCCGTATTCCAGCTTGATGAACGCCGCCAAATCCTCCGTTGTGAGCCTCGCCTGATAGCCGTAGAGACCGGCGTGCATGGCGCAGAGCTTTTCACAGAGCACCAGCATTTCCTCGGCGGTCAGCGGTTCCAGCCGGATGACCGGCGCGAGCAAATCCCTGGCGCCGGGACGGGAGAATTTACCCTCCGACAGCCGTGACCGCAGCGCTTCATAGCTGTACACGCCGCGGCGCTTGTCCTCGACAGCCTGCGGCGTAGCGCCCATGATAATGCCGAGGTATTTCGCCTTGCCTTGCAGGGTGTCGTTGTACATGGTCAGCATTTTTTCATAGTTATATTGCCGCGTAATGGAATTGGGAATCTTGTAGATGTTTACCAGCTCGTCAATCATCATCATCATGCCGCTGTAGCCGGCGAGCCGGAAAAACACCGCGAACAATTTGAGGTAGTCGTACCAGTCGTCGTCCGTGATGATGATATTCACGCCGAGTTCATCCTTGGCTTCACGCTTTAGCGCGTATTCGCCGCGGAACCAGCGGACGACCTTCGCCTTGGTCTCGTCGTCGCCGTCGATATAGGCGTGGTAGTAGAGCGAGAGCAGCCGGGCAAATTCAAAGCCGTGTACCAGCTCGCTTACCGCCGAGGTAACGGCGTATATTTTCCTGTCAACCGCCGTTGTCAGCGCCGGATCACCCGGCATAAGTCCTGTTTCCTGCGCCGCCTCACTCTGTACCGTGCTGATCCAGCGGTCGAGCACCAGCGTCAGTGCGCCGCCTTCGGGCTTGGTTTTGGTGGACAGATTGCCAATCAGCTCCCGATAGGTCGCCAAGCCCTGACCGCGTGTTCCCTGCAATCTTCTCTCCGGCGACAAATCCGCGTCGGCGACGATAAAGCCCCGGTCCATCACATAATTGCGTATCGTCTGTATCAGAAAGCTCTTGCCGGAGCCGTATCTGCCGACGATGAAACGAAAGGACGCGCCGCCTTCCGCGATAATATCCACGTCATGCAGCAGCGCTTCAATCTCGCTCTTGCGCCCTACGGTGATGTAGGGGAGACCAATCCGCGGCACAACGCCGCCCTTGAGTGAGTTAAGCACCGTCTGGCTGATGCGCTTCGGCACTTTTCTCTGTTGTTCGTTCATCTGTCATTTCCTCCCATTAACGCCGCGACGTCCTCGCGGTAATCCTCGATGAGCGTCAGCGATTCTCCGTCGTATTCCACCACCATATCGCCGATTTCATCAAAGAACGCCTCATTAATTGTATCCGCCGCCACCGACGGCATCAGGTGATTGTCATTGATAATTTTATCTGCCGGTTCGTTTTTGAGCAGCGCCATGACGATTTTTCGGTGAACTTCATCCAGCATGACGGCGCATACCTCCGGTTCGGGCGCCGGAATATCGATTACCTCCGGCTCCATTTCCTCCTCGGTCAGCAGACTGTCGCGCGTGATAATCGCGTCGCGGCGAATTTGTTCCAGTCCGGAGAGGTTGATATTGATTTTGGGTCTGAGTACCTCCTGTTCAGCCCTGATTTCCTCTTTGAGCACTTCTTCTATATAAGGCACAGCCCACGCTTCGTCTGATTTGGCGCGGAGATTGCGCCCGGTGTGATAGTGAAGGCGCAGCTGTCTGTCTGCTTCATGAAAAAAGCCCTGAAATCGTTTTTTATGAAAATAAAGCGCGTCATATTTTTCCTCCTGCCATAGTCCGCTGCGGCAGATGAAACGGTGACAGTCGTTGAGAATATATTCTCTGTCCTGCGGCGTTTCCTGCTTCCAATAGACGGCATTTGCCAGCGGCCGCCACGGATACGCGCGGATTTCACCAAAACACGCTGAGAAAAGATTATTGCCTGCTTCTCTTGTACGCCGCAAAGCATTTCTCCAAATAGCGGCAAACAGGCGCTTGCCTTGCGGCAAGGCGGCAACCGGCGATTGACGGAGTTTTTTTCCTTCCATCAGGCAGAGCGCTTCAAAGACTTCCTCGTCCGGCTGTTCCACCGGGTTTTCAAGTACCAGCAGCGCCTTGTCCTGTGACAGCGTTTCCGGACTGACATACGCCTTGGCAGTCTGTGGCGGCACGTCATGCAATACGCAGAATTCCAGCATCCAGCGCCGCAGATTCTTCCGCATCAGGTCATCGCCATAGCCTTTATCCAGAAAGCCCTTCTCAAACGCCTTCATCTTTTCCAGGCTGTCCTGCGGATTGTCAGCGCCAATCAGGTTAAGCAGCTCATAGAGATAAATCGTCGCGAGCGACGGTGCAATCGGGTGGTAATCGCCCTGCCTGAGCAGTGTGCGCCAGCTGAAATAGCCGCGCAGCTGTGGAACACTCAGGTCGTGATAGGTGGCAAAATACTGCTGATAATTGCCGACCCAAGGAAAATCGTCGGTGTAGTCCTCCATCAGCATGCCTTGCCGGTAAAAGACGCGGCAGCGGTGCTGAAAGGTGCCGTCGCCAAAGGAATAGAGCCGCTGCATTTCACGGATTTTCGGCGGCACAGAGAGCTCCGCTTCGCTCAGACGTGAAGGCGGCTTCGGCAAGGAGATAGCCCGGTGAATAACAGCCGCCGCTTTCGGCTGTTCCAGCACAATCGTAAAGCCGCTGCGGCTTTCCATTTCAAAAGCACGGTCAAAGAGCCGTAGCACAGTGTTCTTGTCCGTCCTTTCATCCATGACAACCCCAACCCACGAAGCGCCCTTCATGCGGAAAGCCTCCGTGAGACAGGGAACAGGCGGCAGGTTGTCTTTGCCGCATTTGATGTCGCAGCGCTGGATTTCCATACCGCTGTCAGAATCCCATTGCCGCATGAGCAGGGAGAGCCACTTTCCGGTTTGAGGATGAACCAACACCGAAAAGCCCGGGAAGGACTCCCACTTGCGCTGTTCCTCAATATGAAATTGTTCCTTGGCGTAAGCCGTCAGATCAGCCAGTTCCATAAAAACCTCGTTTGTTTGTTCTATTTTAATTATACCAATTTTTCATGCGTCTGGCAAGTGTGAACTTGCCGTAAATAATCATAACATCGCGTAACAAATTTTCAAACGCAAATTGACAGAAAACTGTGAATTTTTTGTTGATAATGTCAAAAAAGCCAAAAGCCTTTTTAATGACTATGTATGTGAAAAAAACACTTTCTGGCATAGTTGCTAAAAACATTACACTTTTATTGTGCATTTAGCAGATTGATAAAAATGTAATAATTTGTTATCATTATGTTGAACAGGACTGTTATGGTCTGTTGAGTAATTTTATTTAGGAGTGAGAAATTTGAACAAGAAAATCACAAGCTTTGTTCTTGCGGTCTGTATGCTTCTCTCCTGCGTGGCGGTTGGCAGCTTCTCTGCTTCGGCGGCAGAGGCTGACGAGACAGTCGCCGCTGCGGCTGAAGAAGAAGTCGGCGCTGACTACGGTCTGTCCAAGACCATTGCCGGCGCGCAGATTCTCCAGTGCTTCAACTGGAGCTACCAGGGCATCAAGAACAACATGAAGAAGATTGCCGAGCAGGGCTTCACGGCAATCCAGACAACCCCAATCCAGACCATCAAGGAATCCACCCAGGGCAAAACCATGCAGGGCAGCTGGTGGGTTTACTATCAGCCCTCCAACTTCAAGATTGACACCAACGGTCAGAACGCGCTCGGCATCAAGTCGGATTTCACCGCGATGTGCACCGAGGCGCACAAGTACGGCGTGAAGGTTGTTGTGGACGCGGTGCTCAACCACATGGCGAACAAGGGCGACAACACCCTGTCCGACACCATCCCCTCTGATATCCGCAATGACAACAGCTGCTGGCATTCCATTTATCAGAACACCTCCAACTGGAACAGCCGCTGGGACATCACCCACAACTGCATGGGCGGTCTTCCCGACCTGAACACCGGCAACTCCAAGATCCAGAACTATGAGATCGCGTTCATGAAGGAATGTATCGACTGCGGCGTAGACGGCTTCCGCTTTGACGGCGCAAAGCACATCGAGGTTCCGAACGACAACGAGAACGCCGGATCCAACTTCTGGTCCCGACTGCTCGGAGAGACCACCAACTACGCCAAGAGCAAGAAGGGCATCACCCCTTATTACTACGGCGAGGTGCTCGACAGCACCGGCGGCGGTCAGAACGTCATCAATGAGTACTGCAAGTACATGAGCATTACGCTCAATAAGGTATCCAATGATATCCGCAACAAGGTCAACAGCCACGACGCCAACGGCGCCAAGAGAACCGACTACAGTCTTGACGACGGCGGTGTTTCGGCGAAGAACGCGGTACTCTGGAACGAGTCCCACGATACTTACGCGGACGGTTCCTCCCGTAACCAGAGTGACGATACTATGAGAAAGACTTGGGCAATCGTCGGCTCCAGAGCGGATTCTGTCGCGATGTATATGGCGCGCCCGAACAACTTCGGCAGACAGATTGGTTCCGCTGATGTTACCGCATGGGCTTCTCCCGACGTCAAGGGCGTCAATGTATTCAAAAACTACTTCAACGGTCAGAGTGAGTATGTTTCCTCCAGCGGCTCCGTCGTATACAACGAGCGCGGTACCAGCGGCGTCATGATTTGTAACCTCAACGGCGGCGGTCAGGTTTCCCTGAAAGCAAACAAGATGGCAGCCGGTACCTACACCGACCAGATTACCGGCAACAAGTTCACCGTTTCCGGCGGCACCATCTCCGGTCAGGTCGGCAACACCGGCGTAGCGGTTGTTTACAACGCAAAGCCTGCCGGTCCTTCTGCTTCCGCAGAGCCCGGTTCCTCCACCTATGACAGCACCATCACTGTCACCCTCAAGGTAGAGAACGCTACCAGCGGTCAGTATTCCATCGACGGCGGCAGCTTCCAGAGTTTCACCAACGGCAAGACCATCACTATCGGCAGCGGCAAGAGCATCGGCTCTGTCACCACCCTCAAGGTCAACGCAGGCACCGGCTCTGATACCGTTACCTACGAGTACACCAAGATTGACCCCAACGCAAAGCAGAGAATCTATTTTGATACCAAGGCTTACAGCTGGTCAAATGTTCACGCTTACATCTACGAGGGCGAAAGCTCCAGCAACGCGGCATGGCCGGGTGTACAGATGCAGACTGATGCCAGCACCGGCTACTATGTGATTGACGTTCCCGAAGGACTGGAGAACGGCAATGTTATCTTCAACACCGGCGAAGGCGGCGCGGATCGTTATCCGGCTGACATGGAGCCCGGTCTCCCGCTGGAAGGCAAGACCAAGCTCTTCACCACCGGCAATCAGTTGATTGATTACGTACCCCAGGGCGGCGGCAACGACGACCCCACCGATCCCGTTGACGAACCCACCGACCCGGTTATCACACCTACCGGCAAGATTCTCCTCGGCGATACCGACGGCTCCGGTTCCGTCACCGTATCCGACGCGACCTATGTTCAGCTCCATCTCTCCAACCAGAGACCGCTTTCCGGCGACAATGCGCTGGCGGCGGACGTCGATCAGGACAACCAGGTTACCATCACCGACGCGACCATGATTCAGCTCTATCTTGTTTACAAGAGAAACGCGCAGAACCACACCGGTCAGTACATTGGCGGCGGTTCCAATCCCGATCCTTATGTTGACCCCACCGATCCTTACGAGCAGCCCACCGATCCCTATGAGGAGCCTACCAATCCGATTCATCAGGGTGATGGCAGCAGCTTCCTCTTTACCAACAACGCAGGCTGGGGACAGTGCTATGTCTACGCTTACGCGAACGGTGCTGATTTGAGCGCACCCTGGCCGGGCGATACCATGGCTGAGAAGACCACCAATCAATACGGCGAGGAGCAGTTCATCATCAATGTTCCCGCAGGAGCAGAGGGTATTGTTCTGAATAACGGCGACGGCGACCAGACGGTCAACATTA
The DNA here is from genome assembly GCA_947170465.1 of uncultured Clostridia bacterium. Classification (GTDB taxonomy): domain Bacteria; phylum Bacillota; class Clostridia; order Oscillospirales; family Acutalibacteraceae; genus Ruminococcoides. The sequence goes on along the minus strand of CAMVTS010000008.1, from coordinate 42,600 downwards.
CCGATTTCACTGTTACCGGCTACTATACCATGAGCGACAGAGACAGCGAGGGTCACCTCAATGTGTACTCCTGGATTTCCGACGGTAACGACAATCCCGATAACCCCGATAATCCATGGCAGCCGGACAATCCGACACCCTCCGGTTCCTTCCTCTTCACCAACAACGCAGGTTGGGGACAGTGCTACGTCTACGCATACGCTGACGGTCATGACCTGAGCGCTCCTTGGCCCGGAGATACTATGGCTGAAAAGACTACCAACGGCTACGGCGAGGAGCAGTTCATCATCAACGTTCCTTCCGGCGCACAAGGTCTCGTTCTCAACAATGGCAACGGCGACCAGACGGTTGATATTACCGACTTCAACGTCACCGGCTATTATACCCTAGGCGACAGAGACGGCTCCGGTCATCTCAACGTCTATTCCTGGACAGAATAATTTCATTGCATAATTAAACGCACCCCTTCCGGTTATCCGGAAGGGGTGTTCCTACGTAAAACTCCCCGAAAGCCGCATAGGTAAGCGGTTTTCGGGGAGTTACAATTTCAATTATTTATCCAAAGATTTCATCGTCGGGAAGAGCAGCACATCACGAATGGCGGGACTGTCGGTGAGCAGCATGACCATACGGTCGATACCGAAACCGATGCCGCCGGTGGGCGCCATGCCGATTTCGAGGGCATTGAGGAAGTCCTCGTCGGTGGTGTTGGCTTCTTCATCACCCTGAGCGAGCAGTGCTTCCTGCGCCTTAAAGCGCTCACGCTGGTCAATCGGGTCGTTGAGCTCAGAGTAGGCGTTCGCCATCTCCCAGCCGTTCATGAAGAACTCAAAGCGCTCGACATAATTGGGATCCTCGGGCTTTTTCTTGGTGAGCGGAGAAATCTCAATCGGGTGGTCAATGACAAAGGTCGGCTGAATCAGGTGTTCCTCGGCAAATTCCTCGAAGAACAGGCTGAGAATATCGCCCTTCTTGTGTCTGTCCTCAAACTCGACGTGCTTTTCCTTGGCAATCGCCTTGGCTTCGTCGTCGGTCTGGATATCATTGAAATCCACGCCGGCGTATTTCTTAACGGCGTCAAGCATGGAAATGCGCTCAAAGGGCTTGCCCAAATCCATTTCCACGCCATTGTAGGTAATCTTGGTAGTGCCGAGCACCTCCTGCGCCACATGGCGGTAAAGACTCTCGGTCAGCTCCATCATGCCGTTGTAATCGGTGTAAGCCTGATACAGCTCCATCAGGGTGAATTCCGGATTGTGACGGGTATCAACGCCCTCATTGCGGAAAACCCTGCCGATTTCATAGACTCTCTCCAGACCGCCGACAATCAGTCTCTTGAGGTAAAGCTCCAGAGAAATGCGGAGCTTGAAATCCTCGTCAAGCGCGTTGGAGTGGGTGATAAACGGTCTTGCGGCAGCGCCGCCGGCATTGGCGACGAGCATGGGTGTTTCGACCTCAATGAAATCCTGCGCGTCCAGAAAGCGGCGAATGCTCGCGATAATTTTGGAGCGCTTGACAAAGGTATCCTTGACCTCAGGATTCATGATGAGGTCAACATAGCGCTGACGATAGCGGAGATCGGTATTCGTCAGACCGTGATACTTCTCAGGCAAGGGCTTGAGAGACTTGGAGAGCAGACGAACCGCCTTGGCGTGAATCGAAATCTCACCCATCTGTGTCTTGAACACAAAGCCCTTGACCTCAACGATATCGCCGATATCCCACTTTTTGAGGAAAGCGTACTCTTCCTCGCCGAGGTCGTCAAACTTGGCGAAAATCTGAATCTTGCCGGTCTTATCATGCAAATCGAGGAAGGAAACCTTGCCCTTGCCGCGCTTGGACATAATTCTGCCTGCAACGCAGACGTCCTTGTTCTCGTATTCCTCAAAGTTATTCTTAACGGTTTCCGTATACACATCGCGGTCGCTGGTGGTGATGACAAAGGGGTCTCTGCCGGCTTCTCTGAGCGCGGCGAGCTTATCATAACGCACCTGAATCACGTCGCTGGTGTTTGCCTGCTGTGGCTTGTTACCCATTCTTATACTTCCTTTATCGAATTATTTTGAAATCTCAATGACCTTAATTGCCACAAGTCCGCCGGGAGTTTCCACTTCGACGACGTCGCCGACGCTTTTGTCCATCAGCGCGGCGCCGATGGGGCTTTCGTCAGAGATTTTGCCCTCCTTGGGGTTGGCAGCGTTCGCGCCGGAACCGACGATGGTGTAGGTCATCTGTCTGCCGGTGGCAATCATCTCAATGGTGACAACAGAGGTGAGGTGAACGCGCTCGTTGGAGTTCTCGGACTCGTCAATCAGGACGGCGGTTTTCAGAATCGCCTCAATGGTGGTGATTCTCGCCTCGATAATCGCCTGCTCGTTTTTCGCGTCGTCATATTCGCTGTTCTCGGAAAGGTCGCCGTAGGAACGCGCAACCTTAATTTTCTCGGCAATTTCTTTACGCTTGACATTTTGTAAAAATTCAAGCTCTTCCTCGAGCTTTTTCATATCCTCCGCCGTAATCATGGTCGGTTTAGCTGCCATATTAAAACTTCCTTTCGTTTGGTATGATTTGTTTACACACTCATTTATTATATGCTTTTTTAGTGTGAATGTCAAGCAGATTGGCGAGCGATTTCACGGTCTGGGAGCCGGCTTTTCCGCTGCAGCTCAGCGGCACAATACTGCCGAGCTCATATTGCGCTCCGAGAGTGTAGAGGGCGGAGCAGAAGTATTCGGTGCTCAGTTCCTTCGGCTTGATTTCGTCAAAGCCGTTGGGTGTCCGGAAGGAATAATGGTAGTAGCATTCAGCGTACTGTTCACACCTCGGTTCACCGACTGTCAGCAGGATTGCTGTCCTGCTCAGGGGCAGGGTTACTTCCAGCTGCGTCGGCGCGAGTATCAGATCACATTGTTCAAGTTCTGACAGGTTTTTGGTAATGGTAATCGCAGCGCCGCTTTCATGCAGCGCCCTGTCGCGCGTCAGTTCGTAAGGCTCGTGATTTTCTGTGATAATCAGCGGACAGTTAATATAATCCAGTGCCTTCAGCGCAAAATCTGTTGCGACAGCACGCGGGTCAAATAACCCCAGCCGCAGCTCATGTGCGTATGTACATTCCTTCAACACCATCAGTGCGAAATTGGTACACATCCGCGCCGAAAAGGAGGCGGAATAAAAACGTTTATAGCCGCTGTGGTTTGGGAAAATCAGCTTTTCGGAGCATAAAAGCTGACTTCGCTGCTCACCGATTGCCTTGTCCGTGCGTTCCAGGCGCACCTGACCGCTGTAGCTGGTGTAGACGACGTGCCGCAGATTCACACCTCTTGCGCGTTTCACCGTCACGTCCACCTTGTCGCGCCTGAGCCGACGGGCAAGTCCTTTAATGCCGTTTTCTTTTTCGGGTATCTTCACACTGAATGCCGTAATCATAACAAAACCTCCGCACAGTTTAGTATTACAGTTTAGTATTACTAATCCTATGCGGAGGGTTCTATATTTATTCTTGTCCGGCAAACTGCGCGTTGTAGAGGTTGGTGTAGAAGCCGCCTTTTTTCAGCAGTTCCTCATGACTGCCCTGTTCAATGATATTGCCGTCTTTCATCACCAGAATCACGTCGCTTTCCCTAATGGTGGACAGCCGGTGCGCCACAACAAAGCTCGTCCTGCCCTTCATCATCTTGGCAAATGCCTTTTGTACGCGGATTTCAGTGAGGGTATCAATGGAGGAGGTCGCTTCGTCCAGAATCAGCACCGACGGATTGGTAAGCATGGCGCGCGCGATACAGAGCAGCTGCTTTTGTCCCTGACTGAGATTGCCGCCTCCTTCGCTGACAACGGTGTCATAGCCCTGCGGCATACGGCGGATAAAGCTGTGCGCGTGAGCTGCCTTAGCGGCGGCAATCACCTCGTCATCGGTGGCGTTTCCGTTGCCGTAGCGCAGATTTTCCATGATTGTTCCGCGGAACAGCCAGCTCTCCTGCAGCACCATGCCGTAACAGCGCCGCAGCGCGTCACGGCCGAGGTCGCGGATATCAATGCCGTCGAGCAGAATCCGGCCGTCGTTGACCTCATAAAATCGCATGAGCAGGTTAATCAAGGTCGTTTTGCCGCAGCCGGTGGGACCGACAATCGCCACATGACAGCCGCTTGGCACGTCAAGGGAGAAATGCTGAATCAGCGGTTTTTCCGGCAGATAGGAGAAGCTGACATCCTCAAATTTTACGTTTCCTTTGCAGCTTGCATCGGGCTTGACTGTATCGGCATCCGGCGTTTCGTCCTTTGCTTCCAGCGTCTGGAACACACGTTCCGCAGCGGCAAGACCGGTCTGCAATTGCGTCAGTACGCCGGTGACCTCGTTGAAGGGCTTGGTGTACTGATTCGCGTAGGTGAGGAAGGTGGAGAGTCCGCCGATGGTCAGACCGCCGGAGAGTACGGTAATCGCGCCGAACACCGCGACGGCGGCATAGACAAGCGCGTTGACAAAGCGTGTGCTGGGATTGGCGAGAGCGCCGGCAAACTGCGCCCGGAAGCCAACCTTCAATAAGCGTTGGTTGTATTCCTCAAAGCCCTCATAAGCGCGTTTCTCATAGGAAAACGCCTTGACAATCCGCTGATTGCCGACATGTTCCTCCACATAAGAGGAAATCTCGCCTTGCAAAACCTGCTGCTCGGTAAAGGTTCTGTGCGTCAGCCTGCCGATAAATGCCGCCAGAAAGAGCGACAGCGGCGTGAGAATAAAGACCGCGAGCGCAATCCGCCAGTCAATGGCGAGCATAAAAATCAAGGTTCCGACAATGGTGACCACCCCGGAGAACAATTGCAGACAAACCTGTGTGAGACCGTCGCCAATCGCGTCCACGTCGTTAATCACGCGGCTGATTAAATCGCCGTGCGCGTGGGTATCGGTGTAGGAGAGAGGGACGGTGTTGAATTTGCGGAAGATATCGCGCCGTAAATCGCGGACAATGCGGTAGCTGATGACGTTGACAAAATAGTTCATCAGCCATTGACAAACGGCAACACCGCCGATAGCGACAGCGATATACAGCAGAATCTGCGCAACCGCCTCAAAATAGACCTCGCCGCGCGCAATGATATTATCAATTGCTGCGCCGATTAAAACCGGAATCAGGAGCGTGAGTGAAATGCTCACCACCGCCGTCAGCAGTGCCAGCGCCAGCAGCCCTTTGTGCGGCTTGACGCGCTCCAGGAGTTTTTTAACAGAGGGATTTTTCATCGTCTCACCTCCGTATCGGAAAGCTGCGACAGGCAGATATCGCGGTAGACCTCGCAGGATTCAAACAGCTCGTCATGCTTACCCTTGCCCACAAGCTGACCGTCGCTCATCACCAGAATCAAATCCGCGTTCTTAATCGTTGAGCACCGTTGGGTGACGATAATGACCGTCATATCCTGCGTGTTTTCCGCAAGCGCTCTTCTCAGCGCCGCGTCCGTCGCAAAGTCAAGCGCGGAGAAGCTGTCATCGAGAATCAAGAGGTCAGGTGAACCAACCAGCGCTCTCGCGATACACAGGCGCTGTCTCTGACCGCCGCTGAAATTCCTGCCGCCCTGTTCCACGCGGCTGTCCAGACCATCGGGCAACTTTTCCACAAATTTATACGCCTGGGCGATTTTCAGGGCGCGGACAATTTCCTCGTCCGTCGCGTCATGCTTCTGCCAGCGCATATTCTGCCGGATGGTACCGCTGAACAGCACGCTCTGCTGCGGCACCATGCCCATCTGTTTTCGTAACCGCTCAAAGCCGTACTGCTTTACGTTTATGCCGTCCACGAAAACAGCGCCTTCTGTCACGTCATAAAACCGCGGAATCAGGTTTATCAGTGTGGACTTACCGCAGCCGGTGCCGCCGATGATACCGACCGTCATGCCCTTCTGTATGGTGAAATCAATATCGGTCAGCTCGTCGTCGCCGTCTCCGTAGTTGAAGTGCACATGCTGAAAGGCAATTTTTGGAGTGCGATTATTTTCTATTATAGAAATATCATTCGTTTCTGTTTCAGAAATACTCGGTGCCGTCTCCAACACTTCATTGATTCGCTTGGCGCTGGCGCTGCCTTTTGTCATCAGAATCACCAGATTCGCGACGACAATCATCGCCAGCAAAATCTGCGTCATATAGCTGACGAGCGCCACAATATCGCCGGTGTGCATGTTGCCGGCGTTGACGTTCACCGCGCCGAACCAGACAATGGCGATAATCGCGATATTCGTCACCGCGTAAGTTACCGGGCTGAGCAGCGCCGAGAGACGGCTGACGCGCAGGGCGATTTTCTCAAATTCCTCCGTGGCGTTGTCAATCCGTTCCTTTTCGCTTTTCTGCTTGGAAAACGCGCGTATGACGCGGCTTCCAGCCAGATTTTCGCGCGAGAGCAAGCCGATTTTGTCCAGTGTTTTCTGCATTGCCGCGTAAATCGGCACGCTTTTTGTCATGACGAACCAGAGCGTCAGCCCGATGAGCAGCGCCGCCGCAAAAAAGATGAGCGACAGCGGCAGGTTGATCGTCATCGCCATCACCAGCGAACCGATGACGATAAACGGCGCGCGCGTCAGCAGGCGAATCATCATGGCGATGTTTTGCTGCACCTGGTTGGTGTCGTTGGTAATGCGCGTAATCAGCGACGGCGTTCCCAGCTTGTCAAGCTCCGCGTAGGAGAGAGAGTTGATGTGCCGGAAGAGCGCGCTGCGAATCGCGGTACCGGCGCCCTGAGAGGCTTTGGAAGCGAAATACTGACAGAACAGAGCGCTTGTCAGTCCCGCCGCCGCCAGCAGTACCATCAAGCCGCCCATTTTCAGCACATAGCCGGCATCGTGCAGCTCGTTGATGCCCACGTCGATAATGTTCGCCATCACCAGCGGCACCAGCAGCTCCAGTATCGCCTCAAACAGCTTGCACAGCGGTCCGATGATGACCTCTTTTTTGTAATTGTCCAGAAATCTTCTCAGCTTGAACATAGATATTTTCCTTTGCGTGTTGATAGTTCTATTATACAGCAAACGAACCCTATATGCAAGAAAAAAGACAGTCCGTTTCCGGACTGTCTAAATTTCTAATAAAGAATTAAATGATAATGGACTTGCCATCCATTTCCGCAGGCTGCGGCAGGTTCATGATCTTGAGCATGGTGGGCGCGATATCCGCCAGCACGCCGCCTTCACGGAGCTGACAGTCATAGCCGATAACGCAGAAGGGAACCGGATTGGTGGTATGTGCGGTGAACGGAGAACCGTCCTCGTCAATCATCTTGTCCGCGTTGCCGTGGTCGGCAGTGATAATCGCCACGCCGTCCATCTCACGGATAGCGCCGACAACCTTGCCAACGCAGTCGTCAACCGCCTCAACCGCCTTGACAGCTGCTTCAAATACGCCGGTGTGACCGACCATATCGCAGTTGGCGAAGTTGAGGATAATCATGTCGTATTTGCCGCTCTTAATCGCGGGAACGAGCTTGTCAGTGACCTCGTAAGCGCTCATTTCGGGCTGCAAATCGTAGGTCGCGACAGAGGGAGATTTCACAAGGATTCTGTCCTCGCCCTCATAGACCTTCTCAACGCCGCCGTTAAAGAAGAAGGTGACATGCGCGTACTTCTCGGTCTCGGCGATTCTGAGCTGATTCATGCCGAGGGAGGAGATGTACTCGCCCATGGTGTTCACCAGGGTCTGCGGCTTGAAGGCGACATGCACGTTGGGCATGGTCGCGTCGTACTGCGTCATGCAGACGTAGTACAGCGGAAAACGGCCGTTTCTTCTCTCAAAGCCCTTGAAATCATCGTCAACAAGGGTTCTGGTGATTTCACGCGCTCTGTCCGGACGGAAGTTGTAGAAAATCACGCTGTCGTTCGGCTGAATGGCTTCGCCGCCCTTGACGACGCAGGGAACAACAAACTCATCGGTCACGCCGTTTTCGTAGGAATTTTTAATCGCGCAGACGGGGCACTCCGCCTCAACGCCTTCGCGGTAGACCATCGCGGCATATGCCTTTTCAACACGCTCCCAGCGGTTATCTCTGTCCATGGCGTAATATCTGCCGCTCACGGTGGCGACTTTGCCGACGCCGATTTCATCGAGCTTCTTCACGCACTCTTCCATGTACTCCGCGGCGCTGGAGGGCGGCACGTCTCTGCCGTCGAGGAAGGCGTGAATATAGACCTTCTCCAAGCCCTTCTTCTTGGCAAGCTCCAGAATACCGTAAAGGTGCGTCAGGTGGCTGTGAACGCCGCCGGGAGAGAGCAGACCCATCAGGTGAAGTGCCGTGCCGTTTTTCAGCGCGTTATCCATCGCGGCGACAATCTCCTCATTATCCTTGAGCTTGTCCTCCTGAATGGTTTTGGTAATGCGCGTCAGTTCCTGATAGACAATTCTGCCGGCGCCGATGTTGGTGTGACCTACCTCGGAGTTACCCATCTGACCGTCGGGCAGACCGACGTCCATGCCGGAGGCGCCAATCTGGGTAAGGGGATTTTCTGCAAACAGCTTGTCAATGTTCGGCGTATTGGCGGCAAGAATCGCGTTCGCGGCTTCCTCGCCCTTTTTGCCGACGCCAAAGCCGTCGAGAATCATCAAAATCAAAGGTTTTTTCATATAAAAACCCCTTTCATCAAAGTAAATTGCAAATTATTTGGAAGCAGCCTTGACGATAGCCGCGAATTTCTCCGCGACCAGGGAAGCGCCGCCAATCAGACCGCCGTCAACGTTGGTCTTGGAGAGGAGCTCGTCGGCGTTGCCGTCATTCATAGAGCCGCCGTACTGAATGGTCACCGCGTCAGCCGCGTCCTGATTGTAGAGCTTCGCGAGCTGCGCTCTGATGAAGGCGCAGACTTCCTCGGCCTGATCGGAGGTAGCAGTCTTGCCGGTGCCGATAGCCCATACAGGCTCATAGGCGATAACGACGTTTTTGAGTTCTTCCTCGGTAACGTCCCAGAGGTCGAGCTTAATCTGTCTCGCAATCACTTCCTCGGTGATGTTGCACTCGCGCTCCCAGAGAAGCTCGCCGACGCAGACGATGGGCTTCAGACCGGCAGCCAGGGCAGCCTTGGTTCTCTTGTTGACAGTCTCGTCGGTCTCGCCGAAGTACTGTCTGCGCTCGGAGTGACCGAGAACAACGTACTCCACGCCGATTTCCTTGAGCATACCGGTAGAAATCTCGCCGGTGAAAGCGCCGCTTTCAGCCCAGTGGCAGTTCTCAGCGCCGATTTTCACATTGGTGCCGGCAGTTGCTTCCAGCGCAACCGCCAAATCAACATAAGGAACGCAGGCGATAACCTCGCAGTCAGCGTCCGCAACCAGGGGAGCAATCGCGGTCAGCAGCTCTTTTGCTTCCTTGGGAGTCTTGTTCATTTTCCAGTTACCGGCGATAATCGCCTTTCTCTTAGCCTTGTCCATGGTAATAATTCCTTTCAAGAAAAATAATGACAAGGGCGGATATGAAATCCGCCCGTTTTAGTTGGTGCCAGTAAAATTATGCCTTGTCAGCGATAACAGCGATACCGGGAAGGGTCTTGCCTTCGAGGTATTCCAGAGAAGCGCCGCCGCCGGTGGAGATGTGGCTCATCTTGTCGGCGAAGCCGAGCTGAATAACAGCCGCAGCAGAGTCGCCGCCGCCGATGATGGTGGTAGCGTCGGTCTCAGCAAGCGCCTTGGCAACCGCGATGGTGCCGGCTGCGAGGGTGGGGTTCTCAAATACGCCCATCGGGCCATTCCAGACAACGGTCTTAGCGGACTTAACCGCCTCAGCGAAGAGTTCCTGCGTCTTGGTGCCGATATCGAGACCTTCCATGTCAGCCGGAATCGCGTCTACGTCAACAACGGAAACGTCGATAGGACCGTCGATGGGGTTCGGGAAGTCAGCCGCGATGGTGGTGTCAACGGGGAGAAGAAGCTTTTTGCCGAGCTGCTCAGCCTTGGCAATCATATCCTTGCAGTAGTCAATCTTGGAGTCGTCAACGAGAGACTTGCCGACTTCCTTGCCCTGTGCCTTGAGGAAGGTGTAAGCCATGCCGCCGCCGATGATGAGGGTGTCGCACTTCTCAAGGAGGTTGGAGATAACGTTGAGCTTGTCAGCAACCTTAGCGCCGCCGAGAATGGCAACAAAGGGACGGACAGGGGTTTCAACCGCGTTGCCGAGGTAGTTGATTTCTTTCTGCATGAGGTAACCGACAGCGGTGTCCTTGATGTGGTCGGTCACGCCCGCAGTGGAGCAGTGAGCGCGGTGAGCGGAGCCGAACGCGTCCATGACGAAGACGTCAGCCAGAGAAGCGAGCTCAGCGGAGAAGGGCTCGAGGTTCTTGGTTTCTTCTTTTCTGAAACGGGTGTTCTGGAGGAGAACAACGTCGCCGTCGCTCATTTCAGCAACAGCCTTCTTGGCGTTCTCGCCGACAACCTCGTCGTCGTTGGCGAAAACAACGTCCTGACCGAGCAGCTCACTCAGTCTGACAGCGACGGGAGCCAGGGAGAACTTCTCCTCGGGACCGTTCTTGGGCTTGCCGAGGTGGGAGCAAAGAATAACCTTGCCGCCGTCGGCGATTAATTTCTTGATGGTGGGGAGGGCGGCAACGATTCTGTTGTCGTTGGTGATAACGCCTTCCTTGAGGGGTACGTTGAAGTCAACGCGGACAAGAACTTTTTTGCCCTTTACATTGATGTCATCAACGGATACTTTGTTAAGCTGCATTGTAAATCCATCCTTTCGGTATAGTGATTTGTAAAATTTACCTTTTACATCTCCTATATTATACAACAAACCGCGCGGTTGCGCAATAGCAAATTGTTAAATTTGTTACGAAATCTAAGAGAGATTGTTAATGTCTGACCATTTGTGACGGTGCAGCTCGCCTTTGTTGAGCAATTCCGGATAATCCCACTGCCGCAGGACCTCATAAGCGGCAATCGCCACGGAGTTGGAAAGGTTCAGACTGCGCGCTTCGTCAATCATGGGAATTCTCAAGGTTTCATTCGGGTGCTGCATGAGCAGGTGTTCCGGCAGACCGCGTGTTTCTTTTCCGAATAAAAGATAGCAGTTGTCCGGAAAATCCACGTCGCTGTGGCGGTGCGTGCCCTTGGTCGAGAAGAAAAAGTAGTGACCGCCTTTTGTTTTTTCAAAAAAATCGTCCAGATTTTTGTAATAATGGATTTCCAGCAGGTTCCAGTAATCCAGACCGGCGCGTTTGAGCTTTCTGTCATCGATTTTGAAGCCCAGCGGCTCTACCAGATGCAGCGCCGCGCCGGTTGCGGCGCAGGTACGCGCAATATTGCCGGTGTTTTGCGGAATTTCCGGTTCCACGAGCACCAAATTCAGCCTTGCCAAATGAATCATTCCTTTTGATTTGATTTCCAACTATATTTTAAGTCAAAGTACAAATAATATCAATAGGTCGGAGGTGATTGTATGAATAAAAATGTGATGAACGTCGTCAAAGGCGTCGCCGTCGGCATGATGGCAGGCGCGGCGGTCGGCTATGTCGGCAAAAAGATGGCGGACGATAACCCGAAAATCCGCAAAAAAGCCAACCGCGCCTACAAGACCTTTGAAAACATCGTTGATACGGCGCAGTATATGTTCAAATAAGAGAAAAAGGACGGCTCGTCTGAGCCGTCCTCGATATTTTAGGATACATATTCCAGCGGATTGACCTGTTCGCCGTTCACTCTGATTTCAAAGTGGAGGTGAGGTCCGGTGGAGTTACCGGTGGAACCGATATAGGCGATGGTTTCGCCCTGGGCAACATAGTCGCCGGTGGAGCAGGCAAGCTCGCTTGCGTGACCGTAAACCGTCATCAGACCGTTGCCGTGGTCAATCATTACATAGTTGCCGTAGCCGCCGCCGTCATTGCCCGACCAGGTGACCTTGCCGCCGTCTGCCGCGATAATGGGCTGACCGTAGTCGTCGCCGCCTGCAATGTCGATACCCTGGTGCATTCTGCCCCAGCGCCATTCAAAGTTGCTGGTGATGTTGTGGGTGTGGGGAACAGGCCATATAAAGCTGCCGGACGCTTCGCCGGTGGCGGAAGCGGCGGTTTCCTTGACGCCCTGCTTGGAGCCGAGCACGAGCTCCTCGTTGACGGGCTCCTGCTTGACAGTGGTGTCAATGACATTTGCCTCATAGAACTCGCCGTCAATGTAAACCAGTCTCACGTCAACCTGCTCAATGCCCTGCTTGCCCTCGGTAATCACCTTGGAGTAGCTGCTGTCCTCGTTTTCGTCGTAGGTGACGATGGATTCGTAATCCAGCTCCACGTCATACGACCAGTCGGTTTCCAGTCTGACGGAGAATTTACCCTCCGCCTTCGCCATGATTTCGTCAGCGGTCATCAGCTCGCTGCTGTCATAGCTGTGTCTGTCAACGTAAACCTCATTATTAAATGTGGTGGTTGTGGTATCATCATATTTCGCTCTCGCGTTGACCAGTACCTGATCCAGCTCGTAGTCGAGCTTGTCCGTCTCAGCGGTAGTGCCGATTAACTCGTTGTCAATATAGAGGGAAGAGAGCGCGGTGCTTGCGTACATACCGGGATTTTCCAGGTCATACTTCACACTTTTCGCTTCGTCAACCGTCGCGGCAGCAATAGCGGGCTTTATCTCAGGCTTCTGCGGCTCGGGTTTTGGAGCGTCAAGCGCGCTGGCAACGGTTACGCCGGTCAGCAGAACAGCTGTCAAACTTGCCGCAACCGCGAGAACCGCTCTCTTTTTCACAAAACCATGTGTTCTGTAGGGAGTGGGAGCCGCGTGCTTGTGCTTGGAAACAACAGGCTTGCGTCTGAGATAGCTCAGACTTTCCATGGCTGTATTGCCGTCAGCGTTCTGTCTGTTCATCATATATTGTCTGTCCAGTACCGAACGGCGTCTTGCGGCTTTCTTGTTCTTCTTGGACTTGAAAATCAATCTCGACGCGCGCTTAATAAAGCGGACAGTCTTTTGCGCGGTGTTCAGCTCTTTAGAGGAGCCGCGGCGCTTTTTGGGTTCGTTCAGACCCTCAATTTCATTGTAGCCTTCCAAACCAATGAATTTTGTCTTCACAATTATTTCTCCTATCTCATTAACTGTTACATTTCCGTAACAAACTCAACACCCTAATTATAACAAAATTTTAATTAATTTCAATAAGAGAAAATAAAATCGTGATAATATTCAGCGAAACACCGAATATCACCACGATAAACTGGTTATATCTTACAATAATTCTTTGTATAAATTATACAAACAGTAATTATCTTTGCTGAAATTAAACAAAAAGTAATCATTTTGCGTAATCGGCAATGCCGGTAAAGCAGATATTCAGGTCGACATTGCCCTCAATACCGTCTACCGAGCCGTTCTCGGAATACTGCCACATGGAGAACTGATAATAGAATACCGGCAGACTGCTGTATTCCACGTACCATATTTCGTAATCCTTCAGCCGTGAGAGGTCATATTTAAAGTATAACTCGCGGCTGGGGGAGTAAACCATCGGCGTGTAGCCGTAGGATTTCGCCTTTTCGCAGAACGCAACGGCACATTCCGTCGCCTGGGTAGCGCTGACGCTATCGGTGCGCGCGTCGTCGTCCTTGACAATCTCCCAGTCAAAGGCAAGCGGAAAGTCCAGCTTGGTGTCGCCGAGAATCTGCTTGCAGTAGTCAGCTTCTTCCTCTGCCTCGGCGTTGGAAATCGCCTGCGAATAGAAATACGCGCCGACCTTGATACCTTCCTTGCGCGCGCCTTCTATATTAGACAACGCCTTGTCGTCGGTGTACATACCGCCTTCCGCGCCGTAGCCTCTGCCGCCGAGACGCACCATCGCGAAGTCCACGCCGGCTTTTTTGACCTTTGCCCAGTCAATCTCACCGCTGAACGAGGAAACGTCAATGCCCTCCATAGATGCCGGCTTGCCGTTTTCACTGTAATACTTAAAATTCGCGTCCGCCGTGAAGTTGTCGTTGTTGAGGGTGTTTTTCTTCACGCCGTCGAGCTCTGAAATCCAGATATCGCCGAGGGTGTTGTCGTTGATATGGATTTTGTCGCCGGTTGTCACCACGGTGGTATCTTCCACCGGCGCTGCTGTCGTCGCGACCTTGCTTTCATTGGAAACAGCGGAGGAGCTGCTGTTTTGTGCCGGCTGTTTAGCCGAACAGCCGCCCAGAATCGCCACGGCTGCCAGGGAACCGGCTAAAAATACTGTCAAAATTTTTCTCATCTTGTCACTTCCTCTTTTTTGAAGTATGTTTATCATAACACAAAGAAAATCGTATGTAAATAAATAAATCTCAAAATCCTATTGAAAATTTTTCTCTTTTTAAGTATAATAAGGTAAGGTGGGTATATATTTCTAATAGTTAGGGGGTGATTGAGTGAACCGTATTCCACAGAACGGCTACCGCAAAAAGAGCCGCCCGGAGCTGATAAAGGCGATTCAGGACTGTACCTCGCTCAGTCAGCTCTTTGCGCTGATACAGCTGGAGGGCATCACCATACAGATGCATTCCCAGTCCGGTGCGTCCAACCTCAAACCGCGCGTGCTGTCCGCCAAGGATATTATCGCCGGCAGCGATACACCGCTCGAACGCCTTAAAGCGGAGGTGCTCAAGGCGATAGGCTACACGCCGCCGCAGCGCTCCTACGAGGATAAGCGCCGGATTCTGAACGCGATAGACTCCTGCCAAACGCTCAGTGAGCTGTTCGCGCTGATGGAGCGTGAGAAAATCGTGTTGCAGATGCACACCCAGTCCAGCGCATCCAATCTCTGGAACCGTGAACTCAGTCACAAGCAGATAACAGACAAGGACACTCCTTTTGAGCGCCTCAAAATGGCTGTTCGGAAGTCTGTGGTAGAGCATTAATCAGTAAAAAACGCCGTCCGCATTCCGGCGGACGCGAAGGGGTTACACAAATGAAAAAAACAAGAATCTGGATGATTGCCCTGCTCAGTACGCTGGTGGTGGCTTCCTCTGTGACGGTAGTCGGTATTGCGGCGGCTTCCGGCAGGCAGGAGTCAGCTGTCAAGAAACCTGCGGCGGTGCAGGTGGCAAAGCAAAAGGTGCTGGATGTGATTCCGGTGCAGACGGATTCCCTGCCGGTGCACACGCTTGGCACCATTACCAATCTGAAAAAAACCAGCAAAAAGACGGATTCCGTCACCCTCACGTGGGACAAGGCGTTTGGCGCAACGGGATACTATGTCTACGTCTGCGACAAGGACAGCTCCGACACCTTTGAAAAGGTCGCCGAGGTCACCGAGCCGACCGTCTCGGTCAGCAAGCTCAAGCCCGGCACGCAGTATTGGTTCCGTGTAGCGCCGTTCAGCCGTCAGGGAGAAATGGTTTACGAGGGCAAGGGTGTCGAGAAAAAGACAGCCACCCAGCCTGACGCGGTGACCGGACTGGACGTCGAGCGTTCCTCCAAGGTGCTCGGACTGAGCTGGAAGCCCAAGGAAAACGCCGACGGCTACTACATCTACCGCGCCTGCAGAAAATCCAAGAATAAATTTGAGCTGGTCGGCACCATTGAGGATCCCAAGACCACTTATTTTGAGGACGACAAGGTGGAGGAAGGCGAGCCGTATCTTTACAGCGTGTGCGCCTACCGCAAGCTCTACGGCAAGGCGGTTTACACCGGCGAAGGCGGCAAGCTCCGCATTATCAGCGGCTTGTCCTCACCCGGAGAGCTGATTGCCACCAGCAAGGCTTCCCGCGCGATGCTCAGCTGGAACGACAACAAATATGCCGAGGGCTTCAACATCTACCAATCCGACAGTAAGGACGGCAAGTTTACATATGTGGATTCCACCACGAGCAACTACTTTACTACCGACAAGCTGACGCCGGACGCGACCTATTACTTCCGCATTCAGCCCTACACCAAGGAATACGGTGAAGAGACCACCGGCACCTGGTCAACCTGCGCGGTCAAGATAAACAAGGACGCGCCGCAGGAGGTCAAGTCCGACGGTTCCAAGTCAAGCGCTTCCGCCAAGACCTCATCCGGCGGCACCTATATCGAAATCAGCATTGACCAGCAGCACATGTGGTATTTTGAGAACGGCGAGCTGATTCTTGACACCGACGTTGTCACCGGCAACGCCGACGGCGAATGTGATACGCCGACCGGCAGATTCAGCGTCGATTCACGCGCGACCGATACCACCCTCACCGGACCGGGCTACTCCTCCTTTGTCAACTATTGGATGGGCTTCTACGGCGGCTGCGGTATTCACGACGCCAGCTGGCGTTCGAGCTTCGGCGGCTCTATCTATCAGGGCAACGGCTCTCACGGCTGCGTCAATACGCCTTACGAGAAGGTGAAGCTGCTCTATGAGCGCACTGACTACGGCACACCGGTTATCATTTATTAATATGGATAAAAACAGGGGCAACCGTTGCGGTTGCCCCTTTCGTATCAATACGGCCTTTTCAATTCGAATTCCTTCAGCGCTTCCTGCACCTGTTCCTTATTTTCGATGGGCGCCTTTACGACGATTACCGTGTATTCATTGAGCGACAGATATGCGTAGTGCTTGTCGGTGGTTTCCGTGTAAAACCGGTTGATGCCCAAATTCTGCGTACTGTAGGCGGTATGATTTCGCGGCTGCGAGCGCACATCGGTGAGTTGATTTTCATACGTAGACCAAGCGGCATTCAAGCCGTAGCTGTAGGAGTACTTGTCAAATCCCATCACCAGTATCTCAAAGGCGTAGTTCTCCGGATGAATGCTGTAGCATTCCGAGATATACAGTTCGTTTCTTCCTTTGATGGCGTTATCGACCGTCAAGCCCTTTTGCGCCATCGCTTCGCATAGCTCGGAAGCGGTGACCGGCTCATTCTGCCAGTTGTAGAGCGGCGCAGACGCGGTGTTGATCAGGAACAGCTCCACCGTGCAGAGTACAGCAGCGATTCCTCCGGCAATGATCATCCGCAGGGTTTTGGTATGCCGCAGCCTGAGCAAGAGTCCCAGAATGGCACAGACCAGCGCATAGACCACCGGGATTACCGCGAATAGCCATCTCGGCAGCTGCGGCTCCGTCAACTCGGTGTTGAGAATCTGGTACTGCAGGACAATCAGCGGCGGCAGGATGAATATGCCTGCAAAGAGAAAGTCCCGCAAAAAACGCCGAACGGACGCGTTTCGATTCTCTCCGCTTCTCAATACGCCGGTATGCCGGTAGTTATTAGCGGATCTCAGGATCCGCGACAGCTCCTGAACGCTGTCACCCAAGGCGCTTTTGTCCACGCAGAGCCGTTCTTTATTCTGCATGAGAAAAATAAATCCGTCATCCGACTCCGTGATCCTGCGGATATTCGCGTAGAACAGGCTGATTGGCGCGCTGTCCCCGTTATCAATAATAAAATGGTCGTAGTAGAAGCGGAGCGTACCGTGCTGAACGCTGCCATATCGAGCGGCTTTCCGTGCACTGACGATCTGCAGTACGATGAATACCGCGCAGGCGATACAGCAAAGCGCCGCCGCTGTGAACACTTCGATCGCCAAATCTGTCAGAGCGGTGATGTAAAGGGTATATTCATGCGCCGCCAGTTCCTCAGAGAACAGGCTGTTGTGCAGAAAGAGCACTAGCAGACCGAACACGGCAGCGTGGAGCGCCAGACTGCCCAGCGTATTCCGGGTGGAAGCCCAGCGGTAGCGCATGACGCGCCAAATTGCCTTTTTTTCATTCAGAATCGGCGCGGACGCGATTGGTTGCGGCGCTTCGTCTGTTTCCGGCTTGCCTAACAGCGCGTCGACCGTGGTGTCAAAAATCTCGCTCAGCTTCACCAGCAGGTCGACCGACGGCATGGTTTTGTCGTTCTCCCACTGGCTGACGCTTTGGCGCGTCACATAGAGCAGGTTCGCAAGCTCCTCCTGTGAAAGCCCTTTTTCCTTGCGATGGTTTTTTAATTGTTCGCCGAACGTCATTTGAACAAACCTTCCTCGTTGTAATAGTCCTTGTCCGAAAGTTCATCCTGTTCGTCAAGGTTATATTCGCTGCTTTTGAACATGCCGGAACCCATCCGGTAGTTTACGTTAGCGCTGCGGAAAACCGCGACGACGATGATCGCCACCAGAATCAGCAGCGGAATTAACAGCCATCCCATATTCTCACCTCCTGTGTGATCGTCCTCAGTATAGCAAAACGTATCGAAAAAGTAAAGAAAGAGTTGCTTTACACCAGTATTTAAGCCAAAAATCGGGGTTTGACCTCTGCCAAATCCCCGGTTTTATTTTTTCTTTTTTGCCGAGGAAAAAATCTCCCGATAGACTAATTTCGCGTCGCTGATGGTCTTGAAATGAGACACGCCGTTCTCTCCGAGATAGACAGTCTGAATGGATATTTCTTTTATAGAAATATGCTGCTCTGTCAAATCAATGAGCACGCGCATTTCATATTCATACCGCTCGCCGTCAATCTGCGTGAGCACCGGCACCAGCTTGTCGGAAAAAGCGCGCAGACCGCTCTGCGTGTCGTAGACCTGTACCGGCGTGAGCGCGTGCAGAATCGTCCGCGTGAAGAAGTTGCCGCTGCGGCTGCGGAAGGGCGTACCCTTGCCGAGCCTCCGGCTGCCAATCACGAGCGCATCCGGAGACTTCTGTGCTGCCGCCGTAACCTTCTCAATATCCTCCGTCAAATGCTGACCGTCCGCGTCAGCCGTTACCACCGTATAGGGAGCGGCGCAGTGTTCCATTATCCAGCGCAGACCGGTTTTCAGCGCGGTGCCCTTGCCGCGGTTGCAGGAGTGAGTGAGCTGCACATCAGCCATACCGGCTGCGCGAAAGAGGTGCAGATATGCCGCGTCGCTGCCGTCGTTGACGAGCACCACCATGTAGCCGTGCTCTTTTAATTGCCGCAGTACAGCCAACATGCTCTTGGTGGGATTGTACGCCGGAATCAGCGCGATTTTCGATGAAGAGTTGTCCATATATTTCTCCTGAAGAATATTAATCAGCGTTTCCGGGCGTTCCTTTCCCAGAAAATGCCGTCCTCATATCCTTGAATTGTTTTGTTGTGTTCCGCGAGCTCCAGGCGCTTTTCTGCCCAAACGCAGTACTGCTCATTCTGTTCAATGCCGACATAGTGCCTGCCGAGCTTTTTGGCGGTGACAGAGGTCGAACCGGAGCCGAGAAAGGGGTCAAACACTACGTCGCCCTCGTTAGAGGAGGCGAGAATCAGCTTTGCGAGCAGCTTTTCCGGCTTCTGCGTCGGGTGAGCGGTGTTCTCGGGCATTGACCAGTAGGGAACAGAGATGTCGTCCCAAAAATTCGACGCGCCGGTGTTGCGGAATCTGCCTTCGCCGGTTTCCTCCCAGTCCTTCGGCTTACCGTCCGTTTTGTAGGGCGCTATCACGCGCCGCCGTTGCAGTACAGCGTTGGCGTTGAAGGTGTACGCCTTATCCGGCGTGACAAACCAGATGTCCTCCATGCAGTTCTTCCAGTTGGCTTTGGCGCTCCTTCCTTTTTCACGCTGCCAGGTAATGCGGTTCTGAATGTGGAAACGCTTCATCAGCGCCTGCCCGATGACCATGCTCGATTTCCAGTCGCAGCAGACGTACAGGCTGCCGTTTGGTTTCAGCAAGGGCGTAACCATATCCAGCCATTTCTCCGTAAAAGCGAGATAGCTCTCAAAATCCGTCCGGCGGAAGATGTTGCCATGGTAGTCCTTCGTCAGATTATACGGCGGATCGGCAATCACCAAATCCGCGAAGCCGTGCGGCAAATGCGCCATGACTTCAAAGGCGTCGCCGCAGATGGTTTTGTCGAGCACCTCAATCAGCGTTACCTGCTGATTGACGGAAACGCATCGGCTCAAATATACCTGACCTTCTTCCACGCTGAGGTCAATGGTTTTGTTGCGATTGGATTTCTTCATAGTCATACCCGTTTCATTCGTAAATATCTTTAATGATACCATAAAACCATGCGGTTTTCAACTCAAAACAAAAAGCCCGGAAACCCGGGCTTTTCATCAATGATGATTAATCCAGCGAACGCTTCTGCGCGGCAGGAACACGCTTTTCGTAGCACGCAAACGCCTCGTCGACCAGTTCTTTTTTGGGCTTGGGCGAAATCAGGCTGACAACCGGCACAATAACCAGACCGGCGAGCATGACAAACGCGCCGCAGTTGATGGGAGACTGCAAAATTGTCGGGAAGAAGGAACGGAAAAAGAGGTTCAGCGTCATCACGCCTGCGCCAAAGATAAAGCTGACCCAGCAGGCGAGCTTGGTCGTCTTTTTCCAGTACAGACCATAGAGGAAGGGAGCGAGGAACGCGCCTGCGAGTGCGCCCCAGGAAACGCCCATCAGCTGCGCGATGAACTTGACGCTCTCGTTCTGGCTCTGCGTCTGGTAAATGGCAATCAGCGCGGAAATCGCGATAAAGACGACGACAAACACACGAATCAGTACAACCTGCTTTTTGTCGCTCATCTTCTTGATGATGTTGTCCTTGAGCAGGTCAATTGTCAGTGTGGAGCTGGAAGCGATAACCAGCGAGCTGAGGGTGGACATGGAAGCGGAGAGCACCAGAATCACCACCACCGCAATCAGCAAATCGGAAAGGCTCGTCTGCAGCATGGTGGGAATAATCGCGTCAAATCCATTCTTGGCAACGTCAACGTCGTACAGTCTGCCGAAGCCGCCGAGGAAGTAGCAGCCGCCTGCAACGATAATCGCAAAGCCGGTGGAAATGACGGTACCCTTGCGGATATCCTTCTCGTGTTTAATTGCGTAGAACTTCTGCACCATCTGCGGCAAGCCCCAGGTACCCAGCGAGGTCAGAATAACAACGCCCAGCAGATTCAGCGGATCGGGACCGAAGAAGGAGTTGAAAGCGCCGGGCATATCGCTCACGGTTTCATCCGTCACCTGAGAAAGTCCCTTGAGCGCCTCCAGAAATCCGCCGTGAGAGTTGAGCACAGCGGCAATAACCGCCACAATGCCAATGAGCATGATAATGCCCTGGATAAAGTCGTTAATCGCGGTTGCCATATAGCCGCCGGCGATAACGTAAATGCCTGTCAGCACCGACATGGCGATAATACACCAAACGTAGGGAATACCGAACGCCATTTCAAAGAGTCTGGAAAGACCGTTGTAGAGCGAAGCGGTGTAGGGAATCAGGAAAATGAACACGATAATAGACGCCCCGATTTTCAGCCCCTTGCTGTCAAAGCGTTTGCCGAAGAATTCCGGCATGGTCGCGGAATTGAGATGCTGCGTCATGATTCTGGTGCGTCTGCCGAGGATTGCCCAGGCGAGGAAGGAACCGACAAGCGCGTTGCCGATACCAATCCAGGTGGACGCGATACCGTACTTCCAGCCAAACTGACCGGCGTAGCCGATGAAGATAACCGCCGAGAAGTAGGAGGTGCCGTAGGCGAAAGCCGTCAGCCAGGGACCGACGCTTCTGCCGCCCAGAACAAAGCCATTGACGTCGGTGGCGTTTTTGCGGCAGTAAATGCCCACGCCAATCATGACGCCGAAGAACAGCACCAGCATGACAATTTTTAATACCATTTGTAATACCCCCTGTGCAGCCAAACGATTTCAGCCGCAATTTATATGACAGTACCAAGTACTGATCACTTCAAATTGATTTCATTCTGCTGCGCGACTACGCTTTCACCGCAGTATTGCCTGCGCAGCACCGGCTTCTCAATTTTGCCGGTAGGATTGCGCGGAATCTCCGCAAAGATAACCTTGCGCGGACGCTTGTAGCGCGGCAGCTCCAGACAGAAGGTGTTGACCTCGTCCTCAGAGAGCGAATAGCCTTCCTTGACCTCGATAATCGCTGCGGCAATTTCGCCCAGGCGCTGGTCGGGCAGACCGATAACCGCCACGTCCTTTATCGCAATGTTGGAGCGCAGGAAGTCCTCAATCTGCACCGGATAGATATTCTCGCCGCCGGTGATGATAACGTCCTTCTTTCTGTCCACCAGATAGATAAAGCCGTCGCTGTCACGCTCCGCCATGTCGCCGGTATAGAGCCAGCCCTCGCTGTCCATGACCTCCTCGGTAGCCTTGGCGTCCTTGTAGTAGCATTCCATCACGCCGGGACCCTTGACCGCCAGCTCGCCGACGCCGTCCGTGACGGTGTTGCGGTGCTCGTCAACGATTTTGACCTCCCAGCCGTACCCGGGAACGCCGATTGCGCCGACCTTGTGGGTGTTTTCGATACCCAGGTGCACACAGCCGGGACCGATGGACTCGCTCAGACCGTAGTTGGTGTCGTAGTCATGGTGAGGGAAGATTGCCTTCCAGCGTTTAATCAGGGTTGGAGGAACGGGCTGCGCGCCAATATGCATGAGCCGCCATTGTGACAGCTCGTAGCTGTTCAAATCAATCTTACCGCTGTCAATCGCGTCCAGAATATCCTGTGCCCACGGAACCAGCAGCCAGACGATGGTGCAGCGCTCCTCGCTGACGGTGCGGATAATCCATTCCGGACTGACGCCGCGCAGAAGCACCGCCTTGCTGCCGGAATAAAGACTGCCGAACCAGTGCATTTTCGCGCCGGTATGGTACAGCGGCGGAATACAGAGGAAAACGTCGTCGTGCTTCTGGTGATGGTGTGCCTGCTCGACCTTGGCGGAATGTACCAGGCTGCGGTGTTTGTGCAGAATCGCCTTAGGGAAACCGGTGGTGCCGGAGGAGAAATAGATAGCGCCGTCGTCGTTGTCGGTGATATAAATGCTGGGCGCCTGGGAAGAACAGTAGTTGAGCAGCTTGTCATAGCTGTCCGCGAAGCTGGGACACTCGTCGCCGACGTAGAAGCAGTCCTTCACACGCGGAATCCGGTCGTGAATTTCCTCGACTCTGCCGATAAATTCGGGCCCGAACACCAGAAAATCACTGTCGGATTTTTCCAGACAATACTTGATTTCCTCAGCGGTATAGCGGAAATTCAGCGGCACCGCAACGCCGCCTGCCTTGAGGATACCGAAGTAAATCGGCAGCCAGTCCAGGCAGTTCATCAGCAAAATCGCGACCTTTTCGCCTTTTTTCAATCCTCTGGTGAGCAGGAGGTTGGCGAATCGGTTCGCCTGCACGTCAAATTCACCCCAGGTCAGCTGCTTGCGGAACGCGCCGCCTCTGGCAGATTCAATCAGGGAATACTCGCGCCAGGTGACATGCGGAATGTTCTGAACCTCAGGGTTAATCTCGACCAGCGCGATTTCGTGCTTGAAGTAGGTCGCGTTTCTGGTCAGATATTCGGTAATAGGCATGGTGATAACTCCTTAATTGTACTATTTGTGATAGACACTTTGGGACTTTTAAGATTTAAATAGCTAAAGTGCTGTCGCCGCAAAAAATCCCGAAATCCCGTCGGAAAATCGGGCATTTCGGATTTACCAAATAATATTATCCTATGTTTTTGCAGTTTTGTCAAGGCGATAAGAGAATTAAAACGATATTTGTATAACTTGTCAGAAAAAAGACAACTCTTTTGTGCACTCTAACAAAACACACCGCGGCAAAAACCGCGGTGTGCCACTCATCATTATTTTTCGGTATAGGGAAGTGTTTTGCCTGCGTTGCCGGTGTCGGTTTCGAGCTCGGCGGCAAACAGCTGAATGGTTGTCGCGTCAATAACGGTCACAGTACCGTCGCCGTTCGCGTCCGCGATAAAGCGCCGTCTTGCGTCGGCAGGCTCCAAATCGGCGACAATCATCTGTACCAGCGTCGCGTCCATTATGTCCACCTTGCCGCTCTCGTCCACGTCGCCAATCAATACCAGCTCCGGCGCTTCCGTCGGCGGTTCGGTCGGCGGTTCGGTCGTTGGCGCCTCTGTCGGCGGTTCGGTAGGCTTGACAGTCGGCACATAATTCGGCGCGAATTGCTCCGACAGCCAAGCGGCGCGGCTTGTCATCCAGTCTCTCGCGTAGGAGAAAGCGCCGTCAAAGTTCTGCGCATAGCGCGTGATTGTGCTGTCCGCGACCATCTTTTTGGTGGTTTCGTTGTACGTCGCGCGCTTCAGACTGCTGTGACTTGCAATCCAGCTGCCGGTGTTGAGCAGCCAGCCGCTGGTGTAGTTCATTGCGGCGCTGTCTTTAATCAGCTCGTAGTAACGGCTCGCTTCATACAGCTCTTTGTCGATGGTGTCGCTCGGTTTCACGCCGGAGAAGTGCTCAATCGCCGGCACAAAATCCTCAAACCAGATTTGCGGAGCAACAGCCTGTACCTCCGGATCGAGCGAAAGCCTTGCCATGATGTTGTCGGAAACCGGCTTTCTTTTGGCGGTACCCTTATATTTACACCACCAGCCTGTGTACTGCGTGTAGTCGTTGATTCCCATGTTCTGCAGCTCGTAATCCACGCCAACGGCGTTGCCCAGGGAGTTGTCGTAATCCCAGACCGGAGAGCCGAAGAATTTATATTTGCCGTTTTCGTCCTGCTTATAGGTGAAGAAGGTGCTCGAAACGCCGCTGTCCCAGTTTTTACCCAGCTCGTTAATCAGGTACAGCTTCGTCATGGACTCCACATCCGCGACCATGGAGAGGTCGACAAACTCCGAGGTAAAAGCGGAATAGAGCGAGTTGAATTTGCGGCGGATATAGGTTTTCACCTCGTCGTAGCCTACCTGGCCGGGTTCAATTTCCGGCGCCTTGATGGTGACCTTCATGTTGTTGGAGGAGAACCAGTAATCGTCGTCAGAAGCGCTCGCGTCAACCTCCACAATGAAGGGGAAGTCCTTTTTAATTGTTTCGCCGTCCTCTTCAAGATAACCGTCCTCGCTGACCTCCGGCACCAGACTGCCCGGCTCTACCTTTTCGGCAATCAGGTAGTTGCCCCAGTAAAAGCCGTTGACATAGAGGTCGATATACCGCGAATCAGAAGCATAAGGCATACCCACCGCGTCAGAGAGGTCGTATAGAATACGGTTGCGGGAAAGAGAATCGTCCTGATAATTGGCAAGGAGCGAGTATTTTTTGTTTTTCTCCATGCCGGCAATGCCCACCTTTTTGTCGTAGGTGACATTGTAGCCCTTTTTCGGCTTGTCCCAGCTGGTATTGCCGCGACCTTTGATTTTTTTGACAGGCGTGTTGTCAATCTTACCGTCAGGAGTGACAATCGCGCCGGTCGCTTTGGCGCTCAGACTTTTATCCGAGTTGAGGTAGCTCATCAGGTCGGTGCCGTTGCCGTCCGCATCGGGATTGTTGATGTAAACGGCAGCCTCGGCGCTTGATTTCATGAATTTCAGCGTGTAGCTGTTGCCGCCGGCGCTGACGGTATAGGACTGATTCTTGTCATAGCTGACCGTGGCGGTTTCGCCGGCAGGAATCGTCGTACCGGCAATCGTGACAGCCTCGGCGTAGCCGTTGTAGATGTCCGCCTTGCTGTCGTCGGCGCTGGTCGGCAGGAAGAAATAGCGCACAGACGGATTTTGTTCATTCATTTCTTCGTCGTGTGCGCACTGCCATGCCTGCCAGGCTTCGCCGTCCTCAGAACCGGTGACGGCGTGCGCGTATAACGCCTGACCAACAGTGAAGCCGGTGGGAGCGCCCTTGCTTTCCTCTGCGGAAACGGCGGCAACCGTCAGGGTGCCGAGCGTGAGCAGGACGCAAAGCAGCAGTGCCAGAATTTTTTTCATAGAGATACACCTCCGAAATGGAATAAAGGGTATTATCGCATTTTCATTATATAATGTTTTGATTGTGAATGACTAGCCGAAACAAGCGATTTTTTTGACACAATCCAATTATTCAGATGATTATTGAAAAGTTTTGGCAGATATGCTACAATAGAATGGAGAAAAACAATCGAGGTGTACCTATGAAGCAGTATATCTTAGCGCTCGACGCCGGAACGACCAGCGCGCGCAGCATCTTATTTGACAAAGACCGCGCGGTCATCAGCGTGGCGCAGCATGAAATTCCGCAGATATTTCCGCAGGCAGGCTGGGTGGAGCAAAACCCGATGGACATTTACGCCAGCCAGTATTCGTCTCTGACGGAGTGTATCGCCAAGAGCGGCGTATCGCCGGACGAAATCGCCGGAATCGGCGTGACCAACCAGCGTGAAACCGCGATAGTCTGGGAAAAGAGCACCGGCAAGCCGGTTTATAACGCAATCGTCTGGCAGTGCCGCCGTACAGCCGGCATGTGCGAGCAGCTCAGCCAGGAGGGCTATGGCGAGATGATAGCCAAGGCGACCGGACTGCGGCTGGACGCGTATTTCAGCGCGACCAAAATCCGCTGGATTCTCGACAATGTGCCCGGCGCAAGAGCCAAGGCGGAGCGCGGCGAACTGCTCTTTGGCACGGTAGATACCTGGCTGCTCTGGAAGCTCAGCGGCGGCAGTATTTTCGTCACCGACCGCACCAATGCTTCCCGTACCATGCTCTACAATATCCATACGCTCACCTGGGACAAGGCTCTCTGCGACCTGTTCAAAATACCCATGAATATGCTTCCAGAGGTGCGTTCCAGCAGCGAAATCTACGGTGAGGTTTCCGTCATGGGCAGCGCCGTGCCGGTCAGCGGAATCGCCGGCGACCAGCAGGCGGCGCTCTTCGGACAGGGCTGCTTTGCCAAGGGCGACATGAAAATTACCTACGGCACCGGCTGTTTCCTGCTGGCGCATACCGGCGCCGAGCCGGTGCGCAGTGCGCACGGCATGCTCACCACGATGGCGGCGACCGCTGAAAACCAGCCGGTCGAATACGCGCTCGAGGGCAGCGTTTTTGTCGGCGGCGCGGTTGTGCAGTGGCTCCGGGACGGTTTGCGCTTCATTTCCGACGCGAAGGACACCGACTACTTTGCCCAGAAGGTCAAAAGCAGCTGCGGCGTGTACGTTGTGCCTGCCTTTGCCGGATTGGGAGCGCCCTACTGGGATATGAGGGCAAGAGGCATCATCACCGGACTGACGCGCGGCACCGGCAGAGAGCACATCATCCGCGCGGCGCTGGAGAGCATTGCCTACCAGTCCGACGACGTGATACAGGCAATGCAGTCCGACTTTGGCGGCGCGATTACGAGCCTGCGCGCTGACGGCGGCGCAAGCGCGAACAATTTCCTCATGCAGTTCCAGGCGGACATATCCGGCACGACCGTTATCCGACCGAGCCAGAAGGAGGCTACCGCCGCCGGAGCGGCATTTCTCGCCGGACTGGCGACCGGCTTCTGGACTGACCGTGAGGCGCTGAGAGCGAACGAAGCGACCAACGCGACCTTCCGTCCGTCAATGGACGGCAAAGAGCGCAAAAAACTGCTCGACGGCTGGCACGAAGCCGTCAGAGCCTGCACCGGAAGGGAGAGGTTATCATGAATATAAAAGAAAAACGCTTCCCGTCCTCAGACGGAAAGCATCAGCTTTACTGCAAAATCTATGAGCCGGAGGGTGAGCCCTGCGGACTGTTCCATGTTGTGCACGGCATGGTCGAGCATATCGGACGTTTTGACGGCATCATGCGCGCCATGTGCGAGAAGGGCTGGGTCAGCTACGGCTTTGACAATCTCGGTCACGGACACACCGTCAATGACGAGAGCGAGCTGGGCTATATCGGCGGCTACAAGTACCTGCTGGCGGACGTGCGCCGTTTCACCGCCGAGATGAAGAAGGCATATCCCGGCTTGCCGGCGGTGCTGATGGGTCACAGCATGGGCTCCTTCATTGTCCGCAACACCGTTACCGACGAGCTGTGGGACAAGCTGATTATCATGGGCACCGGCGGTCCGAATCCGGCAGCTGCGCCGGGAATGCTGGTGCTGCGCATTGAGAAGCGACGCAACGGCGAGAGAGGCTATTCCGACTTGATTGAAAAGCTGATGTTCGGCAAATACAACCAGCGCTTCAACGAGAACGACCCCTACGCATGGCTGAGCACCCTGCAGGAAACCCGCGACGGATTCCGCAACGATCCGCTGTGCGGTTTCCGGTTCACGCTCAGCGCCGATGAGGATTTGGTCAATATGCTGCGCCTGTGCAACCGCAGAAGCTGGTTTACGCGCGCAAACATGAATCTGCCGATTCTGCTTGTCTCCGGCAGCGACGACCCGGTAGGCGATAACGGAAAGGGCGTCGAAAAGGTTTATCAGGGCTTGAAGGCAGCCGGAAAGAACGTCCGCATGAAGCTCTATCAGGGCTACCGTCACGAGATTCTCAACGACGCGTGCCGTGACGAAGTGATTGCCGATATTTCAGCCTTTGTTCAGGAAGGTCTTTAACGCTTCCAGTTGACGCTCCGCTTCCTGCCTGCCGAGGTCGTAGACGCGCTGCAGATTCTCCGGGTCGTGCTCAACCCTGCCGATAGGCAGCTTTTCCGCCGGACAAATCACAAAGGCGTTGCCGCGCTGTTCCTGCTGAAACACAAAGTCGCGGCTGCGGTTGTAATCGACATGCCGGTTCGCAATCGCCTTGTAGGTGTTGGGATAGCGCCGCAGCGAGAGCTTCATCAGCGGCAGCATGGACGCTTTTTCTTTCGTATAATTTCTTGGCTGTGTGAGGACGACCACGTTTCTCTCGCAGCCTTTTTTCATCATGAATTTCAGCGGAATCGA
The DNA here is from genome assembly GCA_947170465.1 of uncultured Clostridia bacterium. GTDB lineage: Bacteria > Bacillota > Clostridia > Oscillospirales > Acutalibacteraceae > Ruminococcoides. The sequence continues at coordinate 14,128 of CAMVTS010000008.1, read as the reverse complement.
GTCCGACATGCCGCCGTCGAGGTAATCGCTGCCGTCAATCCTGACCGGCTTGGAAACCAGCGGCATCGAAGCCGAAGCGCGAATCCACTCAAAACAGCGGTCGTCCGCCTTGTCGCAGCGGTGGTAATACGGCGTACCGCTCTCCATCTCGGTACAGACCAGCCAGAACTCCACCGGCGAGTTGTTGTACGCCTCTCTGTCAAACACATCCAGCTCATTGGGCACGGTATGATAACAGAATTTCGCGTTAAAAAGATTGCCGGTTTTTATCAGCGAAGCGGTACTGCAATACCGCTTGTCGTTGCAAAAGCGCTTGTTGTAGCGCAGTACCCTGCCAATCTGACCGGATTTGTAATTTACACCGAACGCGGCGCCGGCGGATACGCCGACAATACTGTCAAATTCCACGCCGTTTTCCATCAATACGTCCATCACGCCTGCGGTGAACATACCGCGCATGGCGCCGCCCTCGAGCACAAGACCTTTTTTCATCATAATCCCCTTTCAGCCATTACTGCAAGCGCGTTTTCAACAGCGGAAACAATGGCATCAACCGTCGCCAGCGCACCTTTGCCAACCGTGCCGCAGGCGAGTCTGGCTTCTCTGGGTTCAATAATCCGGCAGCCGTCGCTTTGCAGAATGGTCAGGTTGCGCCGCGTCGCCGGATTTTCGTACATGTGCGTGTTCATTGCGGGCGCCAGCAGAATCGGCTTGCCGGTGCTGGCGAGCAGGGTAGAGGAGAGCATGTCGTCGGCGATGCCGTTCGCCATTTTCGCCAGAATATCAGCGCTTGCCGGCGCTACCAGTACTAAATCCGCTTCCTCAGCCAGCGCGATATGCGCCACGCTTTCCGGTTCGTCTGGCTCAAACATGTCAGTGTAAACCTTGTTTTTGGTGAGCGTCTGCAAGGTCAGTGCTGTGATGAACTGTGCGCCGCCCTTAGTGAGTATCACCTTGACGTTATAGCCGTCCTTGGTGAGCTGATTGGCGATATCCGCCGCCTTATACGCCGAAATGCTGCCGGTCACGCCGAGTAAAATTGTTTTCATGCCTTTACCTCCCTGACAATCCGCGCGGCAATCCCCTGCGCGATTTCCTGTTTGGTGTCAAATTCCTCAAATTCCAAGTCGCCGTTGAGCAGATACGCCTTGTGCGCGTCGCCCGAAATCTGCGTGATGTCGTTGGCGAGCACCAGATTGCAGCCGTTCTTGACCAGCAGCGCCTTGGCGACCTCAAAAAGCCGCTCCCTTGTCACGCCGCTGAGCAGCTTGAAGCCGATTAAGAACGTTTCCGGCGCCAATTGCCGGAACAGCGGCAAAATCTTCGGCGTCTGTTCGAGCAAGAGCAGGGGAGAGCCCATCTGCGAGGACAGCTTGCCGCCGGAGCGGATATCCGTCCTGTCGAGCGCCTGATAGATGTCGTTGGTCGTTGTCAGGGCGTTCTGCAGCTGTTCCACGGTCGAGACGGAACGCACGCGGTAATCACTGACCGCCATGCTGTGCACCACCGCGTCAATACGCTCGTTCCGGAGCAAATCGCGGACAGCCTTTTCCAAATCCCCCACGCTGAAAATCGGAATCACTGTCGCCTTGTCCGTCGCCGGACGGCAGGCGCTCGTGGCGCAGATATAAAAGATGCTGTCAATTTCAGGTTTTTCGGCAAGCGCGTCGGCAATCAGACTGCCCAGCCTGCCGGTGCCTGTATTGGAGATACACCTCGCGTCGTCAATCGGCTCGCAGGTGCCGCCGGCGGTCACTAATACATTCATTTCCTTCTCCATAAGATGACAGGGCGAGCCTTGCTCGCCCCGGAGTTGATTGGTTTATTCGATGGGTTCAAAATCGGCAACGCCGTGCTTGCAGAGCGGACAGATGAAGTCCTCCGGCAGCTCGTCACCTTCATAGATATAGCCGCAGACCTTGCAGACCCAGCCCTTCTTACCTTCGGTTTCAGGCTTGGGCTTGACGTTGTTCTGATAGTAGGTGTAGGTCATGGTCTCCTTGTCGGAGGTCACGCGCGCTTCGGTCACGCTGCAGATGAACAGACCGTGCGAATCGAGGTCAATGTAATCCTCGACCTTCAATGACATAAAGGCGTTGATGTACTTGGGCAGGAACACTAGACCGTTATCGGAGTGCAGCGGCTCCCAATCCTGGAACTTGTCAACATTTCTGCCGCTCTGGAAGCCAAAGTCCTGGAATACCTTGAAGGGCGCTTCCACGGACAGGCAGTTGACGTTCATGATGCCGGTCTGCTTGATGACGTGATGGGAATAGTTCTGCTTGTTGATGCAGACGGCGACGCGGTTCGGAGAATCCGTCACCTGAGAAACGGTGTTGACAATCAAGCCGTTGTCCTTCTTGCCGTCGTTGGAGGTGACGACATACAGACCGTAGCCAATCTTGAAGAGCGCCTTCATATCGTTCTTGTTGGCTGTCTCGTCGTGCTGCGCGAGGTAATCCTGGCAGAGCTCGTCGGCGAGCTTTTCAATCTGCTCACGGCTCTCATCGTTCAGCGCGGACATAATGCGGACGGTGGTGTCGGTAAAGGTAGTGTTCTTGCAGCCTTCGAGCATCTTCTTCATGGTCTTGGCAGCCAGCGGCGCCCAGGAACCGTTCTCAATAAAGCCAATGGTGCGGTTCTGGAAGTTGCGCTCGGTCAGGTGCTCGATAAACTCACGCATGAAGGGGAAGATATCGGCGTTATAGGTGGTGGTAGCCAGTACGATTCTGCCGTAGCGGAACGCGTCCTCTACACACTCCGCCATATCCTCACGGGCGAGGTCGCTGACGACAACCTTCGGGCAGCCCTTGGCTCTGAGCTTTTCAGCCAGCAGCTCCACGGCTTTTTTGGTGTTGCCGTAAACGGAGGTATAGGCTATCATAATGCCGTCGCTCTCCACGCCGTAGCTTGACCAGGTGTTGTAGAGGTCAAGGTAATAGCCGAGGTTTTCGGTAAGGATAGGACCGTGCAGCGGACAGATAATCTCAATATCGAGCTTGGCGGCTTTTTTCAGCAGGTTCTGCACCTGAGCGCCGTACTTGCCGACGATACCGATGTAGTAACGTCTTGCCTCGCAAGCCCAGTCCTCTTCCACGTCAAGCGCGCCGAACTTGCCGAAGCCGTCAGCGGAAAAGAGCACCTTGTCCTTGCTGTCATAGGTCACGATAACCTCCGGCCAGTGCACCATGGGCGCAGCGACAAAGGTGAGGGTGTGGGAGCCGAGCTCCAAAGTGTCGCCTTCGCCGACAACAATTCTTCTGTCCTCAAACTGGGTGCCGAAGAAGTTGCCCATCATGGTGAACGCCTTGGCGGAAGAAACGATGGTCGCGTCGGGATAGTTGGTCATGAAGTTAAGAATATTGGCGCTGTGGTCAGGCTCCATGTGCTGGACAACGAGATAGTCGGGCTTTCTGCCCTCAAGCGCGTCCTCAAGGTTGTTGAGCCACTCATGCTTGAAGTTGCGGTCAACGGTGTCCATGACGGCAATCTTCTTGTCCATAATCACATAGGAATTGTATGCCATGCCGTTGGGAACGACGTACTGACCTTCAAACAGGTCAACCTGGTGGTCGTTCACGCCGACATAGCGGATGTCGCTGGTAATTTTCATGGTATTTCCTCTCTTTCGTAGAATTATTTTCATATCAATTTTACCATAATTCACGCCAAGATACAAGTGAAATTGAAAGATTTTTTTGGAAATTGCGGTGTTTTGATGCTTAACTTTGAAAATCTTTGAATGATAATGACAATTCGAAAAAAAATTTAAAATCCTTTCAAATAGTGCTGTCATTTCTCTGATTTTATGGTATAATCAAACTATATCATAAAAGGAGTGCTTAATATCATGGGACTTTTTAAAGGCAACACAACTGAGGAAGGTACAAGCAGTTACAGAGGACTGGGCAAGGACCAGCTTATAGATATTATCCAGTCGCAGAAGTCGGAGAATGATTTTTTGCAGAAGAAGCTCTCTGAGGCAACGGCGGCACTGACGTCCGCCCGGTCGCAGTCAGGCAATCCGGCAGAGCTTGACGCGCTGCGGGCAGAAAACGAGCAGCTTCGCCGGCAGCTTGCCGAGATGAATGCGGAATTTGAGAAGGTTGGCGTGATAGCGGATCAGAATGAAGCGCTTGCCGCCGAGCTGGCAGCGCTGAAGGCACAGCCGCAGGAGCCTGCGGAGCCGACCAATCCCGGTTCTATCGCCGAGATGTCCGTTCAGGTCAGCGGCGTAATGACGGCGGCGCAGAAGGCAGCCGACGAGTACCTCGCCAAAATCGAGGCAATGCACGACGAAATGTGCCGTGAATACAGCCGCTACGAGCTGGAATCTCAGCAGAAGGCGGATACGATTCTTAAAAACGCGAACGCGGAAGCGACAACCATTGTCAACAACGCCAAACGCGAGTCCAACGAAATCTGGCAATCCCTCAGCCGCGTCATTCAGAAATACTGCGGCGACAAGGAATACGAATTTAATTAACGGAACGAATAAAACCTTCTTGCTAATTTGTACAGGTGGTGGTTGACATGCTTTCAACACGGCAGCATACGGGCAAACGAAAGACAATACTGATGTTTGTCGGTCTGGTAGCTGCCGGTATTCTGCTAAATATTCTCGGTACAAAGTTGAACGGACTGTTAGGACTGCCGTTCTATCTGGACAATACCGGCACCATACTGACCGCTGCGGTAGGCGGCTATCTGCCTTGTATCGCGGTAGGCTTTTTCTACAATATCATCATGGGTATCAGCGATACCGCGACCTTCTATTACTGCTTTATCAGTGTGCTGATAGCCTGGGCGGCGGCGTTTTTTGACCGCAAGGGCTATCTTTACCGGCTGCCTCATGTGCTGCTGGCAATAACCGTCTTTGCAGTATTCGGCGGCGTGCTGGGCGGTGCGCTGACTTGGTTCCTCAACGGCATGACGCCCGGCGAGGGAATCGTCGCGGCGTGGACAGAGGGACTCACCCGGTTCACCGGAATGCCGTTGCTTCCGTCGTCGCTGATTGTTAATTTCCTGTTCGATTTGGCGGACAAGGCGATTACGACCGCGATATCTCTGCTCTTGTGGCGGTTGATTCCCAGACGCTTTCTGACTCATTTCGATGTCTTTAAGCAGAACGTGGCATTCCGCCGTCCGCAGAAACGACGCAGGGGCTTTTCACTGCGCGTCAAGGTGCTGTTGACAGTCGGTATATCCACCACCCTTGTCGCGGTTTCAGCGGTGCTTGTCTGTATCGTGCAGTACCACAGCTCCACGGTGGACGAGTACATCATTCAGGGCAGGGAGGTTTCCCGGCTGATTGCGGAGCAGCTCGACCGCGCCAGGGTTGAGAAATTTATCGCCGATGGGGAGCGTTCAGCGGAGTACGCGGATATGCAGCAAATGCTGCAGAGCATCAACGACAGCTCCGGTGAAATCGCTTTTATCTACGCCTATCAGATTCGTCCGGAGGGTGCGCGCGTCGTCCTCGATATGGACACCGAGAACCTGAAGGGTGACAAGCCCGGCGACGTCCTACCGCTTGACAGCGTGATGCAGAAGAACATCAAAGCCTTTACCGCCGGAGAAGAAGTCGAGCCCGTCATCACTACCGATGAATACGGCTGGCTGCTCACAGTGTACGAGCCGGTCAACGACGAACAGGGAAATATTTGCTATGCCGCCGTCGACCTTTCCATGGACCGTCTCGCGTCAAGTGAGCTTTCCTTTTTGACGCGCATTATCTCGATGTTTCTGGGCTTTTTGTCCCTGATTCTCATCTTTTCCATGTGGATGGCAGACCACTATATTGCCGAACCGATTAACCGCATTACCGAGGTTGCCGGTTCGCTCAGCTATGACACACCCGAGGCGCGCACGGAATCCATTGAGCGTGTACGCGCACTGCAAATGAACACCGGCGACGAAATTGAGAACCTCTATGACGCGATGGTGGAGCAAACCGAATCAACGGTGCACTTTATCGGGGAGGTAGAGGAAAAAGGCGAGCAGATTAACCGCCTGCAAAACGGACTGATTCTGGTGCTGGCGGATTTAGTCGAAAGCCGCGACCGCTGTACCGGCGACCACGTTCGCAAGACTGCCGCCTACGTGCACATCATCGTGCGGCAGATGAAGCGCGACGGCGTTTACGCCGACCAGCTGACCGAGGAATTCATGCAGGACGTCGTAAATTCGGCGGCGCTGCACGACATTGGCAAAATACAGGTGCCGGACGCGCTGCTCAACAAGCCGGGCAAGCTGACGGATGAGGAATTCCGCAAAATGCAGAGCCATGCAGCGGCAGGCGGTGAAATTATCGACAAGGCGATTAAAACCGTCGGCGGCGATTCCGGCTATCTGCGCGAAGCGAAGAATCTCGCAGCGTTTCACCATGAAAAATGGAACGGCAAGGGCTATCCGATGGGGCTGGCCGGAGAGGAAATTCCCCTTTCGGCGCGAATCATGGCGGTTGCCGATGTGTTCGACGCCTTGGTATCACGCCGCAGCTATAAAGAACCATTTCCGGTTGACAAGGCGATTGACATTATCCGCGAGGAATCCGGAACGCATTTTGACCCGCAGGTTGTGCAGTCTTTCCTGAACGCGGAAGACGAAATCCGCCGTGTTGCCGCGGAAAGCAGTGACGATTAAAGGAGAAGTATATGAAAAAGAAAACAGTATTTCTTAGCATTTTCATCAGTATGGTTGCAGCAGTTGTCATGATGTCCATGCTGCCTGCAGTTACCGCTGCGACCGGTTATATCCGCGGCGACGCGAACGGCGACGACAAGGTAGATATCGCTGACGCTACCACGATTCAGATGCTCATCGCCCAGATGACAACCGACGCGGACGGCTCTATCGCCAAGCGCGGAGACGTGGACGGCAACGGACTGGATGTTGCCGACGTCACCAAAATCCAGCGCTATCTGGTAGAAGCGGAGAATGAAAGCCACATCGGCGAGCGCGTCAATGAACAGGTGCCAACGCGCGACGAATATGAGTTGCCGTTCATACCTTGCTGATAAAACCACACATACCGTCCCGTCAAAAATCGGGACGGTTTTCCTTTTGACGGCAGTTGACACCGTCAAAGCAAACCGTTATAATGAAATCAGATTATTATCGGAGAAAATGCCATGGAAAACCGTTACGATTTGAATGAAGCGTTGGCGCGGTGCAGGCAGAGCGCCCTGTGCGGCTATGAAAACGCGGACGCGCAGCTTGGCGAAATCGAGCGCGTCCTGCGGCTGGCGCGTAATGAAACTGAGCAGTCTGTCAGGCGGCTGAGCGGTAGTTCAGCCTATCTTTCGGAGCTGAACCACACCCTTGTCCGCCAGATAAAGGATATCGCCAGAGCGTTTGACAAGGTGAGCGACAGCTCGCGCGAGGAGCTGCGGCAGCTGAAAAACAATCTCAGCCAATTCAATATCACCCTGTTCGGCAGAACAATGGCAGGCAAATCCACGCTGATGGAGGTGCTCACTCATGGCGACGGCAAGGCAATCGGCAACGGCGCCCAGCGCAAGACGCGCGATATCCGCACCTACGAATGGAACGGATTGAGCATCACGGACGTGCCCGGCATCGGCGCGTTTGACGGCAAAAAGGATGAGGACGTCGCATTCTCGGCGGCAAAGAACGCCGATATGATACTGTTCCTGATGACTGACGACGGCGTACAGTCGCAGGAGGCGGAGTGCTTCCGTGCCATTTTGGAGCTTGGCAAGCCGGTGCTCTGCGTGATTAACGTCAAGGCGAGTGTGGATTTGAACGAGGAGCCGCAGTATCTTACCGAGGATATCGAGGAGGCTTTTCAGCTCCCCCGTCTGGAGGAAATCCGCCGTCAGCTTATCGCCTACGGCGCCTTAGCCGGACAGGACTGGAGTACCGTTCCCTTTGCTTTTGCCCACCTGCGCGCGGCGTTTCTGGCGCAGCAGACGACAGACCCGGTCAAGAAGCAGCTGCTCACACAGGCGAGCCGGATAGATTTTCTCACCGGCACGATTGCGGAACGCGTCGCGACGCGCGGCGAGTTTTACCGCGGCAAGACCTTTATCGACGCGGTAGCCGCGCCGGTCGGCAGCGCCACAGAGCTGCTGCTGGAGCAAAGCTGCCGCAACAGCCTACAGGCGGAAATGATAGCCGACAAGCAAAAATCGCTTCTCAAATGGATAGAGCGCTTCGAAAAGAGCGCGTTTGAGCGCATTGTCAGCGACACGGCTGACCTGAAAAGCCAGCTGTACGCCGAAGCCTCCGGTTTTGCGGCGCGTAATCTCAGCAGTAAAGACCTCAACGCTAAATGGCGCGACTATCTCAAGGGACTCAAGCTCGATGCTCGCGGAAAAGAGCTGGTGCGTGAGCTGACCGAGGAAGCAGAGGGCGAAATCCATGAGCTGACGCGCTCCATGGGAAAGGAGCTGGAATTCGCGGTATCCTATTCCACGGACGTCACCCTCAAAAGCCGCCGTATACTCGACGTGCGCCATACCTTTGACTGGTCGATGATTGCTATCGGCGGCGGTCTGACGATAGCCGCTCTGATATTTACTCCGGCTGCGCCGGTACTGTTGCTGGCGGCGCTGGGAATTGGTATCTTCAAGGAATTTCTCGGCGGCTTTCTCCCTGAAAAATCCAAAATAGAAGCCGGCGCAAAGGCTGAAATCGAAGAGCAGCTGCGCCATCATATCAACGAAATCTGTGCCGGCTACCGGGCTTCTCTTGAAAAAAGTCTGCGTGAGCTGCTTGACAAGCTCAATCTGCTTATCGACGACCTCAGCGGCGTGAGCGGGGTCGTCGCCGGACTTGCCTCTACCCAGAACAAGCTGGCGTGGCGGCTGGGCGGAACGCTGAAAAAGCTCCACCGTCAATTGCTGCAGGAGGCGCTCAATCTCCTCGGCAGTCCGGCGCTTTCCATGCGGATTCACGACGCGGCAATGGTGCCGGGAGCCGAATGTGCGATTGTGCTCGCGCCCAACGTCACCTTTCCGGCGGACAAGCGCCAGGCGCTGAGCGATTTACTCGGCGCGCGTATCCTTTTTTATATTTTTACCAACGACCGGGTAGAATTGCTGCGCAAAATGCTCGGTACAGACGCGTTCACCATTCGCGAGGGCGTCGGCGGCGTGACAACCGCCGTTCTCAAGGAGAGCGATAACCCCTATTTTATCAACCGCGCCAAGCTCGCGCAGCAGCTTTGCGAAATCATGATTACCAAAGAATAACGAGGTGAAACCATGCTGAAAATCGCGGAATACTCTCAGAAAATACTCGATATCCGTTCGACGGCTGAGCACGAGCTCGCCGGCACCGAATACCGGCTTCCGCCAAAGACCGAGGAAAACCGTCCGCTGAATATGGTGTTTGTCGGACAGTACAGCGCCGGCAAATCGACGATTCTGCGCATGCTGACCGGCAGGGACGATATTCCCGTCGGCGCGGGCATCACCACCCAGCAGACGAGCACCTTCCTGTGGAACGGAATTCTGATTACCGATACCCCCGGTATTCATACCGAGCAGCGCCCCGACCATGACGAAATTTCCTACCGCGCGATTGCGGCGGCGGATATCCTGGTTTTCGTTGTCACCAGCCAGATGTTTGACGCGAATATCGCGGCGCATTTCCGCAAGCTCGCCATTGACAACGACAAGGCGAACGAGATGATTCTTGCCGTCAACAAAATGCAGATGACCGCCGAGGGCAACACGCCCCATCAGCAGGCGATTATCCGCGGCGATATCGCCAAGGTGATTGCGCCCTATACGCCGGAGGAGCTTGATTTGTGCTTTCTCGACGCGAAATCCTACCTCGACGGCGTGGCGCGGATGCAGACGTCACCGGAGCGTGCCGCCAGACTCATGCAGCGCAGCGGCTGCGCGGAATTTGTCAGCACCATCAACCGCTTTGTCGTTCAGAAGGGCTACACCTCGCGCCTGACGACCGAGCTGTACCAGATAGAGGATGTGCTGCAAAAGGCGATTTCCTCGCTGGAAATCAAGTCCGAGAATGAGGATATCAACGCCCTTGAGGAAAGCTATGTCCAGCAGCGCTACATGCTCGCGGACGCGAGGAGCCGTCTGCGCCGTGATGTGCGCAGCGTGTTCTTCAAGGCATCCTGCCGGATTCGAGAGGCTGGACTTGACGCCGCCGAAATGGTCTCCGACAGCGAGAATCCGGAGGAGCTCGAAACCAGGCTCGGCGCGAAAATTGAGGAAGCCAACGTCGCCGCCACCGACTGCCGGGAGGAAGCAGAGCGTATACTGCGCCAAGGGCTTTCCGACGTGCAGCAGGATATCGCCGAAGCGGACAGCTCTGCGTTTTCCATGCACCTCAAATCGCGTCTGGAAAGCAACATCGGCACTCTGCCTGAGAATATCCGCAGCCTGCTTGTCAATGCCGGCGGCTTCATGAAGAACGTCGGTGACATTCTGGTGCAGAACGCCGTCAATCCCGAGAACGCCGGCGGCATCAAGCTCGCCTGCTATTCCGGAGGCAACGTCCATAAAGCGGTGCTCGACATCGGCAAGGCGTTCAACCTTACCTTCAAGCCCTGGCAGGCGGAGAAAATCGCCAAGGGCTTCATGCGCGTCGGTCAGGTGATGGATGTCCTCGGCGTGGCGCTTGATATCGGCATGCAGCTCAAGGACGACTACGACGCGGAAGCCCATCGCCGCGAGCTGAAAACCTTCCAGCAGAATGTCCGTTCCGAGTTCAACGGTTTCGCCGGCGAGCTTCTCGATTTCGGCAGGAGCTTTGTCGAGGGTCAGCTTGAAGCGGCGCTCGGTCAGGTCATTTCCGAACTCGACGAAAAAATTGAAATCATTCGTTCTACCAACGCACGCCAGAATGAAAAAGCGGCAGCCCTGCGCAAAATCCTCGCCGACTGCCGAACCCTGATTCAGGAAATTCACCAGGGATAGTGGTTATTGAATCGAAAAAGCCGTCATCTTTGTGATGACGGCTTTGTTGCTATTGTATGTTATCCTTTGTCGCCTGATTCGCCTGAATCTCGGCTGCCTTGCTGTTGATGGACTCCAGCGTCCGCATGAACTTCATTTCATAGCCCTCTGTCACGCCCTGTAAAATACCTTTGACAAGTGTTTCGGACTGTTTGTTGGCAGCATCCAGAATACCGGTACCCAGTGCCTCCGTTTTGGCGTCCTCTTCTGCCTGTTGCTGCGCTCTCAGGCTGTCCTCCATGGAGTCTCCGTTAAAGAGCACAAATGATTTGTCGTAATATTTGACCGAATCCGGAATCACCTTCACGTCGAGCACCTCCGCGTCAGGCACATAAATATAGACCACGCGTTCGCTGTTGTCAATGACGGTTTTGATTTCCTTGACGTTCACGCCTGCCTTGACGGTCGCCTTGTAAATCATCACAAAGTTACCCTTTGTCAGCACCGGCACGCCTTCATCGTCATATTCCACACACCCCATCATCGTCATTTTGGAGGTCACCATTTCGCTTGCGGATTCCAGCGTTGACATCAGCGTTTCCGAGGTGAGCGTCGCCTGCTTCGTCACAAGCGAGTCAAGCTGTTTCTGCACCCCCTGCTGTACCATCACCGGCACAGCCACGCAGCTGACAATGCCAAATAATAACGCGGCGAGAACCACAATCGCCAGAATCATCAGAATCCGTTTGAGTACGCCGCCGGATTGCGCGCGTTGCGTGTTCTGCATGAGCATAACCTCCTTTTTTATATTCTAACATACCGTTCGACTTTTTTCAACAGAAAATATCATTGACGGCGGCGATAACATTTTGCTATAATAATAGAAAAAACAAGGGAGGAATACCCATGAAAAGAATGACTGTTTTTTGCGCTGCTTTGCTGACAATTTCCATGCTGGCAGGCTGTGTTCAGACGACAAGCTCGTCCTCTCAGACAAGCACGACTGTTCAGACGGCAGCTGCAGAAAGCAGCGGTATTGATTTGAACAAGCGCTATGAATACGACGTGCGCGAGATGACGGTCAATAATAACGGTGAAAAAATCTGGGGAGAACTCTATCTGCCCAAGAAGGACGGCAAGGTGCCGCTGGTGCTGACCTCTCACGGCATGGGCGCCAATCACGAATCCGGCGCGTCCTACGCCCGGAAATACGCGCCGCGCGGTTTTGCGGTCTATACCTGGGATTTCCGCGGCGGCAGCAACGCGAACAATGAAAACCGCAGCGACGGCAAGAGCACCGACATGTCGGTGATGACCGAGGTTTCCGATGTGGAAGCGATTCTCGACGCGGTCAAAAGCTGGGATTTCGTCGATAACGACCATATTTATTTGCAGGGAGGCAGTCAGGGCGGTTTGGTGACCGCTATTGCCGGACTGCACCGTCAGGACGAGGTCGCCGGACTGATTCTGCTCTATCCGGCGTTTGGCATGGTTGCACTGGGCGCGCAGTACAGCGAGGATATGCCGGAGGAAAATCAGGTCGGTTCCATTATCGTCGGCAGGCGTTTTTTCAAAGACATGGCGGAAGCCGACGTGCGCGGCGATTTGCAGAACTTCACCAAGCCCGTTTTGATTTTGCAGGGCAGCGAGGACGGCCTGGTTACGCCGCAAAGCTCCGAATCCGCAGCGCAGTCCTATCCTGACGCGGAATACCACCTGATAGAAGGTGCCGGACACGGCTTTTCGGGAGAACACCACGACCAGGCGACGAATTACGCCCTGAATTTCATGGCAAATATACATAAATGAAAGTTTTTGAATTAAGATGATTGAGATACTCATGAAGTCCATGCAATGAACAACGGCTTACTTCGCAGTCCTTAACGTACAACTCGTTTCCCGTTTATACTTCTGACAAGGGAGACCGGTGCTGACCTCTCTTTGCTAAATCATTTTCGCTCTATTTTGTACCTTTTTTCGGATTTTACACAGAATTTGGGATACACCCACATTTACGTCAATTTATATTTCAAAATATCTCTAATAACATCACTTACTTCATTCTCGGCATATAATTTACCGTCTTTAAGATCAATGGCAATTCCCCAAGTGAAGATATATTTTTCTGTTACAAAGGATATATCTTTTATCGAAGACTTGTTTCTTTCTTCTATCTTATCAATTTCTTCGTCCATGTATCTTCCGATTAATTGACTGTTTCCTGTTTCTTTATCATACTCATAAAAATCCCACCCCTTGTGATTATATCCTGTTAATTCATCTTCTTCGGAAATTATAATAGCATAGTAACGTTTATTATTGGGCATTAAATCATTCCATGGAATCCAAATATCACCAATTTCTTTCTTTAAGTCTTCTATCAGTTCTTTTTTTCCTGTCCTGAAATCAATCATGTACTTTTGTTTATAATCAACACTTAAGGAGTTTTCATGATGTGGTTTTTCCCCATATACATAAAACTGATATTCTTTACCTGTTGGATCATAACTTACCCAGTCAATGATGTCGTATATATTGTCATTTACTGTTGATAGTAAAGAGTCATTTCCTTTTTCGTCTATTTGAACAAAGTTATATCTATCTGCACCTTTAAAAACAATAAATATGTTTTTTCCATCGCTTATAATTAATCTTCCGTCGCCGTATTTCTCTAATTCCGACCATTCGCGCAATTGTTGATCCTCACCAGTTTTGATATCATATTTTTTTAACCATTTTGCTGATTCTTCATGTCCGGGTTCATTTATATTATCGCCACGATAATAAACACAAAAATCATCTGTAACTGTCCATAACCATTTTCCAGTAGTTATTGTATTATCTACACATATTGATACGTTCTTTGCGATGGGCTTCCCGAGATAGTAAATGGTTCGATCTTCATGTGAAAGTGAAAAACCTCTATTAACATATAGTAGCAATTGCTGTTCATATGGTGTTAATTTATCCTTTGAAGGTAATTCGATTCTTGAATTAGTTGTTTCTTGTTCATAGGTTGATTCTTCAACAAGTGAAGTAGCTCCTGTCGATTTCTCCTGTTCAACTGATACGTTTTCCGTGTTTGACGAAACACCGCTTAATCCACATCCCGATGACAATAGCATTACAAGAGAGAGCACCAAACTTATTTTTTTTTTGATTATCATAAAAATACAGCCTCCTGTTACAATATATTTAGTCGGGTAAAGCCCTTGCAGCCGGTAAGGGATTAC